>CBDETP010000007.1:0-39273 GCA_965242995.1 Coxiellales bacterium | reverse complement strand
TGTATACTAAAAGAGGCTGTTCTTTCCTCTGCTTTTTCTCTAGTAGAATCTAGAACATTTTTTAGCTCAATAAATCGTGAATTCTGATCATAATTTCCCAAACCAAACCTTTTTGAAATTTTATTAAACACGTCTTGTAATCCTGTTAGGCCATAAAGACGTGTGGGCTCAAAAAATTCTTTATAATTTTTAAGAGATAAACATTCAACCACTTTAATATAATTATCTTGTGAAACTATTTCACCTGACTCGGTTAACGCTAGTAAATTTTTCAGGATTTCTTCAGCTGCTGCTTTTCTTTCGTCTTTGTGTGCATTAATATAATCCTGCAGGTCAAACAAAGCCGCTATTATCTTTGCAAATTTTTCTATGGTTGCTGTAGCAGCAGTAAGCTGCCCTCCTATTTTAGTCATTAGTTCCGGACAAGGAAACTTTGAATTTTCAGAAGAGAGACGAGGATTAAAAAATTTTCCCCAGGCTAATCTTTGTTTAGAAGTGTCCCTTAACAAAGCGTCAATAACTCTACGAGAAGTATCCCCATCAAGTTGGTCAATTTCTAAAACACCGTCTACAATTTTTTGTCTCGTTACTGCTATTGCAGTTTCCGGTTCCGGTTCCAGCTCCGGTTCCGGCCCCGGGGCTGTTTCTTTATTGCTACTTGGTGTCAAGATCTGCTTGAGGAGTGGCATATACTGTCGCCAGTCGAGATGCGTCTCAAAAGCCGCTCTAACACCCACATGACCCATATAGCTTGCGCATGTTAAAGGTGTAAGGTTCTGTCGACCAACAAGTCTAAAGGTATGAGGCGAAGTGTGGCGAAAATACGTTGCTTTATGCAGCGCAGCTCCATTCTCCAATAAAAGCTTAGCAGTGCTTTCACGACCGTATAGTGCTGTCAAAAATAAAGGCGTTTCGCCATCTAGTCGTGCCCCATTGACATCAGCTCCAGCTGTCAATAAAAATCCCGCAAGCGATTCACGACCACGGGCTGCTGCAAAGTGCAAAGCAGTGTAGCCATATTTACCTGCTTGATCTACTGCAACTCCATGCTCTAATAAAAGCCCAGCAAGCGCTTGATGACCATAGGCTGCTGTAAAGTGCAAAGCCGTGTAGCTACTCCTATTTACTTGGTCTGCCGTCGCTTTATGCCCTAATAAAAATCTAGCAATTCCTATATGCCCCCTTGATGCTGCAACGTGCAAAGCCGTGTAGCCATATTTGTCTGCTTGATCTACTGCAACTCCATGCTCTAATAAAATCCTGGCAATCTCTACATGGCCCCTTGATGCTGCGCAGTGTAAAGGCATATAGCCATCTTTATCTGCTGAATTCATGGTAGCTCGATGCTTTAATAAAAGCCTAGCAATCGCTTCATGGCCATCGGCTGCTGCAACGTGCAAAGCCGTGTAGCCATATTTATCTGCTTGATCTACCGCAGCCCCACGCGCTAATAAATTCTCAACAGTCGTTTTATCGCCGTTTTTTGCTGCTTCAATTAATTCTGTTTTTAGCATTGTCTATCTCCAAAATAATATTATTTTTTTGTATTCTAGTATTCGCTTAAATATGCATTAATCTGTTGATTATATTTTATCAGACCTATTTAAAAAACAGGTACTTCCAAATCAACGGTGTACTTTCTTAATTGCTGCTTGATTATTAGGGGGGCACTAATGCTTAGCCTTGGGCAATCACTTTGTAATGAATGCAAATATTTTGATTGTGAGTAATAGGCATAGTCATTTATTTCTCCTTTAGGTATTCACCCACCAATGCGTAGCGGCATGCAGTGGATGAAGGTTGTTTTTTAGTTCTGATAGACTCTATATTTCTTTTTCGCTAGCAGTAAAAAGACCACAGCAAGCAATAAGTAAGTCGGTAGTATCAGAAAAGATAAATGAAACTCATGCGTCGTAAAATGATGGGCGCCATTAACGACATCGCCAGCCCAGAATAGATCCAGTAGTTTACCGACCATGGGTTCAGATACGGCACCAAATAAAGCATCACCGGTATTGACTAGTGCAACAACACTAGCAGCAAGGCCGAGCACATTCATTTCCTTGCCAACCGTGAAGCCCAGCATAAAGGCGCCAGTTCCTAAGCCAAATAGAAACAAGAAAGTGCCCTCTAGCCATAAAGGTAGCTCGGGGAAATAAAGTGCGAAGACAAGGCTGACTAATGACAGTAAAAGCCCTGCCAACATAGTATTGAAACGTTCGCCTAATTTATCAGAAAGCAGGCCGAATAATGGTCCACCAAGAGCTAGGCCAAAAAACATGAGTGATGTTATTGATGCCGCGTGAGTCTTGTTGATATGAAAAGTCTCTTGAAGGAAGGGGTTGCCCCATAATCCACCTAGAACCGCTAGTGGTGAGAAAGCCAGACCACTATAAAGCATAAGCATCCAGTTATGTTTTTGCTTCAATAGATGAACAAAGTCTTTGAGTGAGGGAGACTTTGTTTTCGGTAAATTTTGCTGTGCCAGTAAAGCCGGTGTTGGGTTACGAACAAAGCAGTAGTATAAAAATGCGAAGGCCAAGCCTAGTAGCCCGCAGAAGTAAAGGCTGTTTTGCCACCCAGTATGGGAGACCAAGAAGGCAAGAGGCACTTGGCCTGCCATTGAGCCAACCATTGCAGCCGTTGCAAGTAGGCCACCCACGAAGGCAAATTTTTCAGGCTTAAACCACAGAGCAGCCATCTTCAAGTAATTTACTGTTGCAAAGGCAGCGCCAACGCCCATGAGTGCGCGGCCAAGCTCTGCTGCATGCAACGAGTGTGAGCGGGCAAACACAATAGCCCCTAGAGCAGAAACCGCTAGCGCAAGCGAACTGAGTAAGCGTGGGTTATATTTGTCGAGTAGGGCGCCGACAAATAGTTGGACGACCAGGTAAGTGTAGAAAAAAGTAGCAGCCAAATTGCCAAGCTGTGCGCCATCCATATGGAAATGACTCATTAACTCATTGGTCATCACGCTGGGAGAAACCTGCAAGATGTACTTGTAAAATAAAAATAGTGAAGACATCAGTACGATTAGCCAAGGGTATAGTCGCATTGATGTGAGTGAGCGCTTGCTCGGGCTTTGGTTGTTGTGTGTATTTGTTTTCATTTTTTTCCTCATTGGGTAAATTATTCAATAAAAAAGCCGATACTAAGATCGGCTGTTAAAGTCAGGTTTCTGTTTAATTGGTATAATCAATAGACAACCCTCCTTTTAAGCCAAGCGCTTAAATGAATAATAATTGAGGTCATCATAATGGATGGTGGCTGAAATTCAATGGTCATGATCATTTTTCCTTTTATAATACAAAAAAAGCCGGTGATTTGAGTCACCGGCTTTTGAAATGAATTTGGTTATTAATGGATATACAGTTTAGCCAAACCCAAGCGCGGTGCTTAAGTTGCTAATAATAATTTGCTGTAAAGATAGTTTTTTCATTATTTTTGTTTCTTTTTTGAACTTATAATTCAACAATAAGGTAAAGGCTATTGATTGTCAAACTTTTTTTGTGCTTTGAAATATCAGCAATAAGCTTTGGCCTAAAATATTGAAACTTTAAGCCAGTCGCTCTATTTATTCACAGCAAATGGCTTCAACCAGTGCTACGGATACCTCGTAAGGGTCAGCATTGGCACCAGGTCTGCGGTCTTCAATATAGCCATAGCCTTGGTTTGCAACCGCGCGAGGAATACGGATAGAACAGCCTCGGTCTGCAACGCCTGCACTAAATTTATCCATACTGGCTGTTTCATGTGAGCCAGTAAGACGCTCTTCTAAGGCGCTGCCATAAACAGCAATGTGCTTTTTATGGTGTTTAGATAGGTTTTTAATAGCCTCATCAATGGTGGCCATACCGGTTTTGCTGTCGCGCATTGCTTTGGTAGAAAAGTTAGTGTGCTTGCCGGCACCGTTCCAATCGCCTTTGACTGGTTTTGGGTCTAGTTTAGCAATGACATCATACTCCTCACCGAGGCGATAAAGCAGCCATCTGGCAAGCCATAAATGATCGCTAACGGTTAATGGGTCAGCACTTTCGCTGCTAAGGCCACGGTAACCCATTTGAAATTCCCATTGGCCAGGCATTACTTCAGCATTGACACCAAAAATCATTAGCCCGGCGTCTAGACAGGCTTCAGTATGTTCTTCAACGAGTGGGCGACCAAACACCTCATCAGCACCGACGCCACAATAAAAAGGTCCTTGAGGAGCAGGGTAGCCGCCTTGTGGCCAGCCTAAAGGGTCACGACCTTTGAACAAAGTGTATTCTTGCTCAAAGCCAATCCAAGGGTCATGTTCTTTTTGCACTTTGCTCATGAGGTCTGCAAGTTGTGCGCGAGTATTGGTTTCATGTGGTGTTCCATCTGGATTTAATACTTCACACAGCACTAAATAGTTAGGCCCTTCCTTCAGCGGGTCTCTGACCAAGCAGACGGGCTTGAGAATTAAATCAGAATCTTCACCAATCGCCTGATAAGTTGATGAGCCATCAAAGCCCCACTCAGGCAGGTCTTTTACTGTTGGGTGTTCGGGTAGCTTGGCTATACGGGTTTTAGAACGAAGGCAGCGGGTGGGTTTTGCGCCGTCAATCCAAATATATTCAATTTGAGAAAGCATGGTATGGCTCCTTTAGAAATAAATTATCAGAAATTGTCCCAGGTTGGATCTTCTTCTGGGGTGGCAATGGTTGGTTCATCTCGTAGCTGATGAATTTTTTGATATTTGGCAATTTCAGCTTGTTGTGATTTGCTTGGTGGGTGAGTGTCGTCAAAAGCCTTCAGGCGTTTATCAATACTGCTAACATGCCAATGATCCAGTGGTTGTTTACTCATAGGTTTACTGCCTCTGTGATTTTAGTATAAAGTAGCGCTCCAACTAAAGATTAGCAAAAGTATATAGGATGCTGGCTTAGATGCAAACCATTCATTGAGGGCTTATGTTAAATAAACAATTAGGCGATAAGTTAGATATTTCTTTTGAGGAATTCTTGTCTCCTGGCGGTTCCCAGCGGGTTGATGAGGCTTTTGTGTGTTACCTGAAAGAGCGTAATGAAGAGCTGGCTAAGCAGATGCTAAATTACCGAGAAAACGCTCATATCAAGTGGTCGGCAAAAGAATTAAGCTTATGGCTGGTTGATCTTGCACCATTCTTAGATGACTTTATTGGTGATCTTTTTGACATTGATAATCAAATTGCAAAATTAAAAGCCATTCGATTAGCTGACAAGCCTATTTTTACATTTAAGCAATATTTTGTTTTAAGGTTGGCTAAAAGAAAGTTAAAAGACAAGGGTTTATTTGCTTCTTTTGATGAACTAAATGAAAAGTTGCGAGCTAAGCTTTTAGTTGAGGAGTCCGATGATGCGGAAGACCTTGAACTTATTTTAGCTAAACGTGCAAATGCATTGCTAGAAGATGATTCTGCCGAATCAAAGGCACTGCAAGAGCTCATTGTACAATGGTGCGTACAAGCACTAAGTTCGGAACAAGGGCAGAAATTTACTGAAAACTGGGTGGCTTTCAATCTACCCAAAAGAATTGATTTCAATGAGTTAATTGATTGTATTGAACAAGAAGATGAGCTTGGTGCCTGGCAGAAAACATCAGCGCTTTGGCGAGAGCGGGATGGCTTTGCTTTGACGGATAAACGAATGAGCCCCCGCGAGGTAGCAGGGGAAGTCGATTACTGTGTCTATTGTCACCAGCGTGAAGATGATTTTTGTCGCAAGGGCTTTCCAGCCAAGAAGTCTGAGCCGGAGTTAGGGTTTAAAGTTAATTCTCTGGAAGATGATCTAACTGGTTGTCCTTTAGAAGAAAAAATATCTGAAATGCAGTGGTTAAAAAAAGAAGGGTGGGCAATTGGCGCTTTAGCGACAATGATGATTGATAACCCAATGTGCCCACTGACAGGCCACAGAATTTGCAACGATTGCATGAAAGCCTGTATCTATCAAAAACAAGACCCAGTGGATATTCCACAAGTCGAAACGGGCATTTTAACGGACGTATTGTCCTTGCCGTGGGGTGTGGAAATTTATCATTTGCTCGTGCGCTGGAATCCGTTGCGTCAACAGCAATGGGTTGAAAAGCCTTATAATGGTTATAAAAATTTAGTGGTGGGCTTAGGGCCGGCTGGAATTACCTTGGCACATCATTTGCTTATGGAGGGTGTCGCGGTTGTGGCAGTTGATGGCTTAAAAGTTGAATCGATGCGCAAAAGTTGGCTTGAGAAGCCTGTGCATTATTTTGCTGATATGTGTTCTTCGCTAGAAGATCGAATTAATCGAGGGTTTGGTGGTGTAGCTGAATATGGAATTACTGCGCGCTGGGATAAAAATTTTCTGCAACTGGTTTATATGAGCATGTTGCGGCGGCAGCATTTTCAAGTCTATGGCGGTGTTCGCTTGGGCGGCACACTGGAAGTGGCAGATGTTTGGCGACTGGGTTTTCATCATTTAAGTATTTGTGTTGGTGCTGGCTTGCCTCGTGAGCTTAGCATTGAGAATAGCTTAGCTCCGGGCATGCGTTCGGCAAATGATTTTTTAATGACGCTGCAGTCAACCAATGCTTACCAAAAGTCTAGCCTGGCACATATACAAGTACGATTGCCTGCAGTTGTTATTGGTGGCGGTCTTACCGCAATTGATACCGCAACGGAGCTGCAAGCCTATTATATTCGTCAAGTTGAGAAAGTTGCGCATCGCTATTATGTGCTGAGTGAGTCAATGGGGCAGAAAGCATTGCGTCGTCATTTTATGGAAGATGAACTGGCGCTTATCGATGAAATGCTAGCTCATGCACAAGCCATTGCTAATGAAAAAAGCAAGGCACAAGAAGAGGAAAGAGAGCCTGAATTAATTCCACTTATTCATGGTTGGGGAGGCGTTAGCGTAGTGTATCGACGCAGCATGCAGCATTCCCCCCGCTTATCAGCGTAACCACCAGGAAATTAATAAGGCACTGGAAGAGGGCATTTTATATTTAGAGAATTTACAACCGACCAAAGTGCGTATTGATGCAGAGGGACAGGTGAGTGGCCTCTTTTGTGAAGAGCGTTTTGAAAATGAAAATGGTCAGTGGGTGGTAAGTGATAAAGAGGTGAGCCTGCCAGCAAAAAGTATTATGGTTGCAACCGGTGCGCAACCAAATATCGCCTATGAATATGAGCATCGCGGTACTTTCAATCGAGGACAGCGAAGTTATGAGCCTCACCTAATGAATGAGCATGGCCAATTAAGTGCTTCTACAGAACAAGGGCATTGTAAAACGCAACCACTCGGTGTGTTGACTAATTACCAAGACGAAAATCAGCATCGTGTTAGTTTTTTAGGAGATACCCATCCACTATTCCATGGCAGTGTGGTCAAGGCGATGGCATCCGCTAAAGAGGCTTATCCAAAAATCATTGCTGCAATGCCTAAGCTGCCAGCGATTGCTGATCTTAAAATGGATTATTTTATTTTTCATGCAGCCATGCATGCCCGTTTCACTACGCAAGTGGTTAGTTTAAGGCGCCTGACGGCAAAAACCTACGAGCTCATTATTCGCGCGCCACAAGCTTGCTTTAAACATCGTCCGGGACAATTTTATCGTCTGCAAAGCTATGTTCGTAAAAGCAAAGTAGTGGCCGACACACGATTAACATTTGGACCGATTGCTGCGATGGGAATCCCTGTGGAAGATCAGCCGGGGTGTTTGTCATTTGCCATTCAACATGAAGACATGTCTTTAAATTTATTAAAACGAGTGTTGAGTAAAGGCAAACCCATTGCTTTAATGGGGCCAACGGGCTCAGCTAGTCATATACCGGAAAATAAAACCGTTGTAATCGTTGGTGGCGTGCTTGCTATTCCCTATGTTTTATCTTTAAGTAAAGCACTAAAAGAAAAGGGTAATAAATTAATTTTTATTGGTTTATTTCCAAAAGAACAAAGACTTTTTTGGCAGGTAAAATTAGAACCGGCTGTGGATTTTATTGTTTATTCAGTAGAGCGGGGACCAGCTATTTTAACAACTTCTGAGCAGGCAGTTAGTTTTTCATCTGTCAAAAAGACACTTGCAGGTCAACTAGAGGAATCATTGATTAAACTAAATAAGCAATATGATCCAAGTAGCATTGATGAAGTGCACGTGATTGGTGGTAGTGATTTATTGCAACATTTTAAAAAGCTGGATAAAGCGACATTTTTCAATGAAAGCACTCGCTGCATTGCTTCTGTCTATGGCCCAATGCAATGCATGCTGAAGGGCGTCTGTGCGCAATGCTTGCAATGGCAAGTAGACCCTATAACGGGTGAGCGGACAAAGGCTGTTTATGCTTGTTCTTGGCAGCATCAGCCGATGGGGCAAATTGATGTCCATCATTTAGAGCAGCGCTTTAATGCAGATAAAACACAAAGGCAGTTAAATCGATTGTGGACCTCACACATTTTGAGTCAAGCACTGTAAATAACTTTACTCAGAAAAGATTGGCATTGTAGGGGCTACATGCTAAATTCTTATGTAGATAGTGATCGGTTTAAAGGAGCAATAATTATGACAATGAAAGAAGTATCTCATGCAGAGGCAGAGAAAATGATGGTGGATTTGTCACACACACTATGTGTTATTGATGTGCGCGATAAAGCCAGCTTTGATGAAGCGCATATTGTTGGTGCCTCACATTTTTCAATGGAAACGCTACAAGCTTTTTGTGATGAAGTGCAAACGCAAACACCGATTTTAGTTTGTTGTCGTCACGGCATTAGCAGTCAGGCAGTTGCCCATCATTTAATAGAATGTGGTTTTACCGAAGTTTATAGTCTGATTGGTGGTTTTGAGGAATGGCGTGTGCACCATCCTGTTTCTAATACGCAAGATACCGAGCAATAAAAAGGGCAGAGTCAATGAGTGACTTATCCGGCTTACACCCTAAGCTGCCAAAAAAGTTAGCCAAATTACGTTTAGATGCCATTAAGCATCATATTTTTTTGTGTTGTGATCAAAAAAAAGCAAAGTGTTGTCAGTATGACGATGGCATGGCGTCATGGAAATTTCTTAAAGATCGCTTGGATGAATTAAAGTTAACAAAAAGTGGGGGTGTATTCCGTACCAAAGTTCAGTGTTTGCGTATTTGTTGTCAAGGCCCTATTGCTGTGGTTTATCCTGATGGTGTTTGGTATCATTCCTGCACGCCAGAAGTGTTGGAGCGAATTATTCAAGAACACTTAATTGGCGGCAACCCAGTAACTGAATACCAACTTCCAACGGACGTTGATTATTCCCTCGAGACAAGCGACTAATTTATATGACCACTTACAGCGGAAACCTTCGTAAAATGTGGACTCGGCTGGCTGAGCCTGTGGTGCAATATCAGCTACCTATTGGTGAGTCGCTGGTTGACATGAATGCTTTAATTAATCAATCAGTGTCATTTCGATTTGCCGGACAAATTCATTGCACACATTGTGGTGTGATTACCAAAAAAAGTTATCAGCAAGGGCATTGTTATCCTTGCATGATGCGTTTAGCAGAGTGCGATTTATGCATAATGAAACCGGAGCGCTGCCATTATGAAGCGGGGACATGTCGAGACAATGACTGGGCTCATGCGCACTGCATGGTGGGGCACACCGTCTATTTAGCAAATTCATCCGGACTTAAGGTTGGTATTACTCGCAATACTCAAGTGCCCACACGCTGGATCGATCAAGGCGCAGCGCAAGCAATTGCGCTATTTCATGTAGCCAACCGTAAGCAGTCGGGTGATATGGAGGTGGCTATAAAAGCTTTTGTGAGTGACCGGACCGATTGGCGCCGAATGTTAAAACAAGCGCCAGAAACATTGGATATGATTGCCGCGAGAGATGCATTGCTTTTACAGGCTAAAACAGAAGTGGATGCAGTGGTTGCACAATACGGCGAAGAGAAAATTCAATTTATTTCTCAGCCAGATCAATATACGATTCATTATCCTGTTGAAAAATACCCAGAGAAAGTCAAATCATTATCGTTTGATAAAACACCTGAAATTAGTGGTATATTGCACGGTATAAAGGGTCAGTACCTTATTTTAGATTGCGGTGTGCTCAATATTCGTAAGCACACAGGCTATGGGGTCGAGTTGAGCTTATAAGGGGTGTTCTAGGCTACTGAAACTGATCAAACTGAACTTACTGAACTTACTGGACTTACTGACTTACTGACTTACTTGACTTGCTTGACTTGCTGGACTTCCATTTTCGTCAGAAATTTCAGTGTACCCGTTTTGTCCTCTGCGACAGGAGTCGTATAATTTCTTTACGGCCTCTTTGTTGAGGAGAAGAGCCCGTAAAAGGGCGAAGGCCGCCACACCTAGTGTGATATGGCCTAGTAGCTTAGTATTTTCGTCGCTTTTGGTCATGAGCCAGGCGCCTAATGCAGTCAAGCCAATGAATGCTATTGGCAATATTGCAGGGTGATCGCAGTCAAATGTTTTTTCTTCTTTATTAGGTTGTTGACCCAGCATATAAATCCCCTTATTTTACTAATGTACAACTATTAGGGGAATGTAGCACATCAATGACCTGGTAGCTACTAACAATGAATTTTTTTAAAAAATAAGTTGCCAAAGTTGGTCGAAATGGCTTTATGGGGAGGATGAATTCAGGGCTTGGCTTTTATTGGCATCCACAGATAGCTGGGTTTCAGATAGCTGGGTTTTACCTGATTGAGATTGAGGCGCAGCTGGGGGGAAAAAAGTAGGAACAGCAGCTGGGGGGGAAAAAGTAGGAACAGCAGCTGGGGGGAAAAGAGTAGGAGGAGCAGCACCCCTTCGTCTTCGTTGTGCTGCTGTTTCTTCGCTACTTGCTGTTGTGTTTGATAAAATGGACAACATGGGACCGATACTGTTTGCAATATTAGAGCCCTTACAGTTTAGGTGTAAAAATAAAAGTTCATCAATTAATTCTTTCCGTGTGCCATCATGATGGCTTGGGTCTTCATTGAGAACAGCCTTCATTCTAGTGAATAAGTCGATTGTTATTGACTTAGGGTGGGACTCGTCAGCAAATTTATCTTCAAGCTCTTCTAGGCTAACTGTTTCTAACATATCAGCCTGCTTTTCAAGTGTTTTTTTGAACTGACAGAGTATTTTTTCTAATGTTTCTTTTATTGAGTCAGGAAATATTCCTCCCGATTCTGCTGGTGTTGTTATTGCTTTTACTACGACTAGTTGATCATTTATTTCTGCTTTTTCTGCTGTTTCTCCTTCTGAAGGACAACTAGTTAGATCATCTTCTGGTTCTTCTTGTTTTTCTTGTTTTGGTGGTATTTTTGCTGCTTCTGTTAATTTTGATAGATCTTTTTCTAGTTCTTTTTGTTCTGGTAGTATTTTTGCTACTTCTATTAATTTTGAGGCTAAGCCTGCTTTTATTCTTTCTAGTTCTGCTTTTTTTCCCGGTAGTAGACCTTTTATTTCTGCTGTTTTTTCCGCTAGTAGTCCTTGTATTTCTGTTATTTCTGCCTCTAGTTTTTGTCGTGTTGGTATTGTTGTTATTTTTTCCGCTAGTCGTTCTTCTAGTTCTGCTATTTTTGCTATTTCTGCCTCTAGTTCTGGTTGTCCTTGTAGTGCTAATATTGTTATTATTTTTTTCACTAGTAGTTCTTTTAGTTTTTCTATTTCTGGCGCTCGTTGTTCTTCTAGTTCTTCTAGTTCTTCTAGTTCTTCTAGTTCTTCTAGTTCTTCTATTTTTGCTTTTATTACTGCTATTTCTGCCCTTAGTTCTTGTATTGTTGATATTGTTGTCATTTTTTCCGCTAGTAGTTCTTCTAGTTCTTCTCGTTCTTTTATTTCTGGCGCTGGTTGTGCTTGTCGTTGTCCTTGTGGTGTAAATATTATGGTCATTTTTTCCACTAGTAGTTTTTTTAGTTCTTCTGTTTGTCGCTCTTCTTCTAGCTCTGCTATTTCTGCCTCTAGTTCTTGTTGTTTTGTTAGCGTTGCTATTCCTTCTTCTAATATTCCAATGCTTCTTTCTAAGTAATTATTACTCAATATCAAGTAAGTGTTTTTTTTCACCCTTTTTTCATATTCCTTACTGGCCTTGTCATAAACTTCCTGGTGGACTTTCTCCAATAAGTGAAGAGCATTATCAGGAATTTGACTTTTCCTTAGCATCGGCAGCATTTTACAAGCATCAATAAAAACTTTAAAAATAAAAAAACCGTGCTCATCCATCCCCTCGTATACTGGGCTGAACCTCTCTTTCTCTGTGGGATGTCCTTTTGTGGGCAGTGTTGTTCTCAATATACTCTCAAAATCCATCAGAAGTTTTTGCTTCAATTGTTGTTTTTTATGTGGCTGCTTATGGAGCATTGTTTTTCTCTTAGTTTTTGGTATGTGTGCTAAATAGCTGTAATTCTTGAAGCTATGGTGTTTTGTCGGCAACAGAGACCAGGTGATAATAAAAATATTTTACCAGATGGAGAGGTGGCCGAGTGGCTGAAGGCGCTCCCCTGCTAAGGGAGTATGGGGCTTAAACCTCATCGAGGGTTCGAATCCCTCTCTCTCCGCCAAAAAAGTGCAAAAAAAAGCTTGGAAAATTTTTAAAAATCCGTACTATATCAATTCATTGAGCAATGTGCGCCCGTAGCTCAGCTGGATAGAGTACCTGGCTACGAACCAGGCGGTCGGAGGTTCGAATCCTTCGAAATCATCTTTAACCGATTGAGGCGCTGTAACTGTAAAGCTAGAAGAAAGATGAGCAAGACCTAAGCCGGCACCAACGGATAATGTAAGCTCTTTGATCGGTGAATAATCATAAATACCGTTCAACATGAAAAGGTTTTGGCTAAATCTGTTAAGGGCGTCTCTTGCATCACCTTTGAACTTATTGCCTAAATAAGTGTATTCAAACTCAGCTCTAGCTGCTTGGTCTGCAGCAAACGCAAATTTGTAACCAACATTAAGGCCAAGGCCCATGCCTGTTGAAAGGTTCTCACCCCAATTAGGATTTGAGTCAGGCCCACCTTTAGCGATGTTGAAACCACCGTGTAAGCCTACGTAGAAGGCATCTTGTGGTGCTACAGGTTGTGCATAGTTACCAGTTACACCAGCAAAACCAGCAGCTGATGCAGCTAGAGCAGCTACTGCTACTGCTACTTTTGTTAAATTTTTCATTACTTTCTCCTTTTCAGTTATTACATTCGAAGTATAGTTGCAATATTAGGTAGAAACCTGACTAATCAATTGTTTTACTTTATGTAAAATATAGTTTAATGGCCTTGCGGATTAAAGTGTTAGTAAGAAATTTAGTGGCTGATAATTATTCGAAGTTTAGCTGGCAAAGTGATGGTTGGCACCTAAACTGCTAGTGTCATTGTTATAGTTAGCGCCATGGTAAATTTTTTTGAGTTTTTTTTGAGTTGTTTGGTGTTATTTGAAAATTTAGTCTTACTTTCTTTTTGTAATGTTGATTAAGTAAGAAAGAACAAACAAAAGATAGCTCGCCGAGATAATTGCTTTGAAGGTCATGTATTTAATTAGGTGCCACTAATTTCAAACCAAAAAAAAGCCCCAAAAGAGGGGCTTTAATAACCGAAGTTAACTTACTCACTTTATGCAGGGATAAAGTAGTTAAGTGCAAGTTCAATTTGGTTGTTGTAAAGTGCTTTACCACTGTTGTTGGTGAAGTCCTTATAATTGCTGCTATTAGTTCTTGCTTCTCCATCAAATTTGACGCCAAGCACAGGAGTGAACTTGTAGGTAACGCCTAAGCTAAGATTATCCATCACATTATAGCTAGCACCTGCAATTAATTGCATTGCAAATCTAGTTTCTGATTTAGCCGTAATGCTAATAGAGGAACCGTCGTCGGGACTAGTAAGTGTTCTTTCTCCACTACTGCCTAAGTAAGCAAAACCCAGACCTGCACCAACTGACAATGTCATTTCTTTGACTGGTGAATAATCATAAATACCGTTCAACATGAAAAGGTTTTGTTTTAATCCATCAAGGCCAGAGTCTTTCAACTTGCCTTTGAACTTGTTGATTAGGTATGTGTATTCAAACTCAACTCTAGCTGCTTGATTTTGAGCAAACGCAAATTTGTAACCAACATTAAGGCCAAGACCGATGCCTGTTGAAAGGTAGTCACCTAGTGTATCAGGTAAATTAGGTATATAAGGGCTATTAGCGTATTCCTTTGTTACTGCTTCCTTTGGTCCACCTTTAGCGATGTTAGCACCACCGTGTAAGCCTACATAGAAGGCATCTTGTGGTGCTGCAGGTTGTGCATAGTTATCAGTTCCACCAGCAAAACCAGCTGCTGAAGCAGTTAGAGCAGCCACTGCTACTGCTACTTTTGTTAAATTTTTCATTACTTTCTCCTTTTTTATCATTGTGTTGACTCTAAGTGTGTAATAAAAAACACTACTTGGAGCGAAACTAGCACGAGAGTAGGCTTTAAGTAAAGCATAGCTGGACGGTTGTGTTATAAAAGGCAGACTATATGTTTTGTCAGGGTAACAAAGAGAACTATGCCAGTGAACATTAATGATTAACGATTAACGACTGGGGACGTGCAGGAATTAAGTACCGAAGTGGTGCTAATATTTGCATTGATTAAATTGTTGTACACTGTTCTAACATTGCTTTTAGCAAATATCTGTGCAAGATGGCAACTCGCTGATACCAGATAGTCAATTTATTTTTATCATAAACACTAATTCCAGCCCAAAAAAAAGCCCCAAAAGAGGGGCTTTAATAACCGAAGTTAACTTACTTGCTTTATGCAGGGATAAAGTAGTTAAGTGCAAATTCGATTTGGTTGTTGTACAACACTTTACTTTTGTTAGAAGTAGTACCAGCACCAGGTAACCCAGCAACCATAATTTCCTGATTAAACTTGGTGCCAAGCACAGGAGTGAACTTGTAGCTAACACCTAAGCTAAGCTCTGGCATTATATTGTAGCTAGCACCGGCAATTAATTGCATTGCAAATCTATTTTCTGATTTAAGCTTAACAGTAGCGGTAGTAAACTCAATTGGCACAGATATTTCACCACTGCTGCTTAAGTGAGCAAGACCTAGACCTGCACCAACTGACAATGTTAGTTGTTGCATAGGTGAATAATCATAAATACCGTTCAACATGAAAAGGTTTTGGCTAAGTCTTTTATAGCCCACAGTTTTTGCATCACCTTTGTACTTGTTGCCTAGGTATGTGTATTCAAACTCAACTCTAGCTGCTTGGTCTGCAGCAAACGCAAATTTGTAACCAACATTAAGGCCAAGACCCATGCCTGTTGAAAGGTAGTCGCCCACTGCATTTAGGGGATCTCCTCCAGGAATCTTAGCCCCGGAAAGTTCTGTTGGCCCACCTTTAACGATGTTGAAACCGCCGTGTAAGCCTACGTAGAAGGCATCTTGTGGTGCTACAGGTTGTGCATAGTTATCTGTTCCACCAGCAAAACCAGCTGCTGATGCAGTTAGAGCAGCCACTGCTACTGCTACTTTTGTTAAATTTTTCATTACTTTCTCCTTTTTTATCATTGTGTTGACTGTAAGTGTGCAATAAAAAAGCTCACTTAACCTAAAGCTAGCACAAGGGGAGCTTTAAGTAAATCATAGCAGGACAATAATTTTACGAAAAGTAAAGATCGCATTTTATTAGAGCAACGAAGAAAGCTGTGCCAGTGACCAATAACGATTGACGACTGGGGACGTGCAGGAATTAAGTACCGAAGTGGTGCTAATATTTGCATTGATTAAATTGTTGTACACTGTTCTAACATTGCTTTTAGCAAATGTCTCTGCAAGATAGCAACTCGCTGATACCGGATAGTCAATTTATTTTTATCATAAACACTAATTCCAGCCCAAAAAAAAGCCCCAAAAGAGGGGCTTTAATAACCGAAGTTAACTTACTTACTTTATGCAGGGATAAAGTAGTTAAGTGCAAGTTCGATTTGGTTGTTGTAAAGTGCTTTACTTTTGCCACTGTCGGACTTCATTCCAAACACAGGAGTGAACTTGTAGTTAACACCTAAGCTAAGATTATCCATCACATTGTAGCTAGCACCTGCAATTAATTGCATTGCAAATTTATTTTGTGATTTATTCTCTGTCAGTAGACCACCACTTGTTACGCTAGAAGACAAATTAGCAAGACCTAGACCTGCACCAACTGACAATGTCATTTCTTTGATTGGTGAATAATCATAAATACCGTTCAACATGAAAAGGTTTTGGCTAAGTCTGTTCGCGCCTAGTGTTTTTGCATAGCCCTTGTACTTGTTGCCTAGGTATGTGTATTCAAACTCAGCTCTAGCTGCTTGGTCTGCAGCAAACGCAAATTTGTAACCAACATTAAGGCCAAGACCCATGCCTGTTGAAAGGGAGTCGCCTACTTTTTCTGGCCCACCTTTAACGATGTTGAAACCACCGTGTAAGCCTACGTAGTAAGCATCTTGTGGTGCTGCAGGTTGTGCATAGTTATCAGTGCCACCAGCAAAACCAGCTGCTGATGCAGTTAGAGCAGCTACTGCTACTGCTACTTTAGTTAAATTTTTCATTAATCTTCCTCTTGTTTAAAAAATAGAGAGTGTACCTATAGGTTTTACTTTAGAAATTCCAAAGCGGGTCTTTCGCTCACTCCCAAGCGAAAAAACCACTATATTTAAAGTGATTGGCCTTGTCAATGCCTGCTAATTGCTTTTTGATTTTATCTTCACAGCCAATGCCTTACTAGTTTCAACTGTTTGATTAATTGCAGGTTTGCTAAAAACCGCGCTATTGTTGTTTACAGGCATTATGGCGCTTTAGTTAATTTTTGATCATTTTTTCATCATGGAAAAAGCGGCTGTAATTAACCATCTATCGCTAGCGAGCCTTGAGACTCCTTATTATTAGCTTGAGTCTTCATTTCTACTTGCTCTATCTTTTCAAACCGAGAGGTGATTTTTTTAGATGAGATATGCACATCATCCACGTCTTGTTGTGCTTGAGAAATGTGCTTGGCTAAATTATCCATGCGCTTTTGAAAGCGGGAGAAGTCTTTGCCTAAATCCACGAGATGTTTTTGAATAATGTGCACTTGCTCACGGGTAGCTTCATCTTTAAGGACTGCTCGAGCGGTAGTTAGTATAGCCATCATGGTAGTAGGGGAGGTTAACCAGACGCGTTTGCGTTGAGCATATTCAACAATATCGGGGTGATGTGCATGAATTTCAGCAAAAACCGCTTCCGCTGGAATAAACATGACCGCGCCATCGCTGGTTTCACCTTTTATAATGTACTTACTGGCAATGTCGTCAACGTGCTTGCGAATGTCTTGTTGAAATTGTTTTTCAACCAGTTTGCGCTCTGTGCTTCCCACGGGCAAATTCATCAGTTTGCGATAGCTCTCTAAGGGGAATTTTGCATCAACAGCAGTATTGCCGGTTGGTTGGGGCAGGAATAACAGGCAATCGACTCGGGTTTTATTTGAGAGCGTGTGCTGCAAGGAAAAACTTTTTTCTGGTAGGACATTCCGAATAAGTGCAGCTAGTTGAACCTCTCCAAAAGCCCCACGAGAGCGCTTATCAGACAAAATATCTTGCAGGCTCACCACATTGGCAGAGAGCTCAGTAATTTTTTGCTGTGCCTGGTCAATAATGGTCAAGCGCTTCATCACATCAGCAAAAGTCGCGGTGGTTTTTTCAAAACCCTGGGCCAATTGTTTGTCTACTTGGCCGCTAATTTCTTTTAATTGCCTGCCTGTTTGCTCGGTTAGCTGATTAACACGCTGGCCTAAGCTGTCAGTGTGTTGTTTGAGTGTGCTGGTGATTTGCTGTCTGGTCTCTTGCATGCCCTTACTGAGACTGTCTTGCAGCATCTTTAAGCTGTTTATTTGGTGTTGATCAAATTGAGTTCTTTGCTCGTGCTGCGCTTTTTGCTGTTGGTTTAGTAATTGTTGTAGTTGATCTTTTGATTTTTCTAAATGGTTAAGTCGTTCATCTAGGCGAATAAAATGCTGCTCTTGTCGCTGCTGCGAGTCAAGCACGGGGTTGATGGCTGTTTTGCTGGCTCTAAGTTGGTTAATAATGAGTAAGGAACTTACTATGAGTAGGGCAGAGAGAATGGTGGTTGAAATAATAATTGCCAGCATGAGTGTCATCCTAATTCATGGCGAAAAAGAATTTATCTTAGCAAAAAAGAATCACATTACCCAGTGCGGAATAGTGAAAAAAATAAAGTAAATATTTATAGTAATTTACACTAGATTATTCAATTGATTTGTTAAGTTTAGGGCTGTTTTGGTCCTTGCAGACATTCTTCTTCCTGAGCTGAGTGATTTAATGCCTGTGATAGCTGTGATAGCTGAGGGATATCTAATCGGCTCAGCCCTGCTGCGGCAAGTGCTGTAATTGTTTCTAAGTTTCCCATTGCGTCCATAATATCATTTCTCCTCATTGATTTTTAAAGCCATGTCAGCTAGCAGCTTGCGAAAATCACTGTCATAGATATTGTTCAGATCTTCTTTAATTGACAGTTTACGCTCACTGATTAATTGTTCTTGCTGAGGATGCCCGTCAAGAATTTCAAACTCTTCTTCCAATTTAATATCAATAGCTTCTCTAAGCTTTTTTGATGTTTTCTACTAACTTTGGGTGCTGGTTAAGTGGTGCCTCATGGCAGTGATCCGCAAGCACGTACAGCTTAGACAGGCACTGGAAAGTAAGTTTGTTTTTCTCAACAATGTGTTGTCCAAATATTTGATGTGATGCAACGCTCATGTTTTAGTTATCCTTTTTTATTTTTCGTATTAATTTATTATACCAGGGCAACCTTAAGTCAGTATTAAGGCTTTCTTAAGGAAATATTAAAAACAGATTGTTTTTGATCAATATTGATGTAAGGTATTGATAATGAATGAAAAATTATTTTATTTTTTTTGTTGCAAATAGCTAAGAATGTTTTAAACTCTATTGGAATAGCCACTAAGTGAAACTAGGTTTTTGTAATGGCATGATTAAAAAGGAGTTTTTATGTTTAAAGGTAGTTTGGTGGCGTTAGTTACGCCGATGAATCAAGTGGGAGATGTTGATTATTCGGCACTTGAGCGCTTAATCACTTGGCATATAGCCGAAAAAACGGACGGTTTGGTCATCTTGGGCACTACGGGCGAATCGGCGACTATTAGCCCAAATGAACGGTCAGAGATCATAAAACACACCGTAGAACAGGTGGCGGGGCGTTTGCCTATTATTGTTGGTACTGGTGCAAATTGCACAAAAACAGCCTGTAAACTCACTCAGCAGGCCCTAGAGTTAGGTGCTGATGCGTGCCTGCTGGTCACGCCATATTACAATAAGCCGACGCAAGAAGGGCTTTTTGAGCATTACAAAGCCATTGCTAATGCCGTAGCGATCCCACAGATTTTATACAATGTGCCATCGCGAACTGGTTGTGACCTATTGCCTGAAACCATGGTTCGACTGGCCGCTGAATGTAGCAACATCATCGGTGTAAAAGAGGCAACGGGTGATTTAGATCGATTGAATGTATTGTTAGAGAGCTTGCCGCAATGGGATCTATACAGTGGCGATGATGACACGGCGGCTGACTTTATTGCCGCCGGTGGTAAGGGTGTTATTTCAGTGAATGCTAATATTGTTCCTAATAAAATACATGAGCTTTGCGAGGCAATTCTTTCAAAAGACAGTGAAAAAGTTTACAGCATTAAGCAGTTGTTGGCGCCATTGAATCAGGTGTTATTTTTGCAGTCTAACCCCATTCCGGTAAAGTGGCTCTTAGCGCAAATGGGCATGATTAGCGGTGGGATTCGCTTGCCCTTAACGCCACTGAGTAGCGAGTTTCAGCAGAAGGTGTTGGATGTGGCTGAATCGCTCGCTATTTTGCCGAAAAACAAGTAGATTGACTGGCGTTATGAACAGAGGGATATTTTTTATGACTTTCTTACGTATATTATTGGTGTCTTTGTGTGGCGTGTTATTAATTGCATGCTCAAATGCTACAAAAGACAGGGCGTTGTTACTGGGTGCTTCTCATACGGGCCCATCATTAAAAGTTCCACTTGGCTCTGGCCTGTCAACAAGCCAAATAAAATCACAGTACCCTGCGCCGGCAGTAGATTTGTCTCAAGCAAAAAGCACGCCTTCGCTAGTGCCACCGGGAAGCAATATTCAAAAGTTAAGACGTGACCTTAATAAGAAGAAATAGTTCCTTGTTTTAAAAGAAAAAGGAGTTTTTATATGTCTGCTCATATTAAAAAAAATGCTCTCTACAAAGGTAAAGCAAAAACCTTATACGCAACCTCTAATCCGGATTTGTTGATTGCTGAATTTCGTGATGACACGACGGCTTTTGATGGCGGCAAAAAAGAGGCATTAAAAGATAAAGGGCAAGTGAATCACCAGCTCAGTAATTATTTTATGCAGGTGCTTGAAAAAGCTGGTGTGCCAACGCATTTTGTTGAGCAAATCAACGCAACTGAATCGCAGGTTAAGCGTTTAGATATGTTGCCAATTGAGTGCGTGGTGCGCAATATTGCCGCAGGTAGTTTGTGCCGAAGGCTTGGTGTGACTGAGAAGCAAGCATTAACACCACCGTTATTCGAGTTGTTCTATAAAGATGATGAACTGCATGACCCGATGATTAATGATCATCACGCCATTAGCTTTGGCTGGGCAACAAAAGAGCAGCTGCAGGCCATGCACAAATTAAGCCTCAAAATAAATGAGGTGTTACAAGCTTTGCTGGCTGAGGCGGGTTTGACATTGGTAGATGCAAAATATGAGTTTGGTCTTTACCGAGGTGAAGTGGTTTTAGGTGATGAAATTAGCCCAGACTCTTGTCGTATTTGGGATGCAAAAACACAGAAGTCTTTAGATAAGGATCGTTTCCGTCAAGACTTGGGAGACGTGGTTTCATCTTATCAAGAAATTGCTAATCGTTTAGGGATTACTGATCTGGTATAGCCGCTTGAGTTTGATTATTTTTTTCCGGCTTTATAAAGTATTTTGCCAGATAAATGAAGGGTGTATCAAACACAGCTAATGCGATACGTAAAGCGTAGGTACCGAAAATATACCCAGCAATGAGTGTGTGCCAGCTAACAGGACTGCTAGCAAAAATTCGCCATGCCAACACATTGAAAACGATATTATCAACTAAGGCCGCTACCCAAGTTGAGATGTTATTTCGTAACCAAAGTGCTTTTTGCCCCGTAATATTTTTGATAAATACGAACAAGCTGATTTCGGCAAACTGACTAATGAAAAAGCTAAAAAGGCTACACATAAGTAGAATTGGTGTCGGAGAGAAAATAGTGAACATAGCATTTTGAATTTGAATCGCTGAATCAGTATGGAATTGATGGATTTGTTGCATAGAGAGAGGATGAAAACCCAGCGTGATCATCATGAAAACAAGCATAATGATGAATCCCCAGATAGTCAGGGTGACAGCCCGTTTGGCGGCATCAACGCCAAAGTATTCAATTAAAATATCACTGGCTAAATAGTTAGTAGCAAACAGGGCAGTGCCTAGCGGGACAGGTTGTGAATAAAACGGCAGCATAATAGGTTTTAACACTTGGATGTTGGCGGCAATCATGATTATGACCATCATCACCGTCACCCCTGTGGCGCCAGCAATGCGTAGCATCACTAGTAATAAGCCATAAGAGGCAACGACCTGCATAATCCATAAGTAGGCAATGGGGAGATGGTTTAAACTATTGATAAATGCTAACATGCCGCTTCTATATGTCATGAATTTTGGGACATCATATACTAAAATGATGAGAATTCCAAAAGCATTGAAGGTTTTAATTTAGCCATGAGAAAGACTTTTAGCGAACTTAGCAAGAAAATAGTGGTGATTTCTGGTGCAGCCAGTGGTTTGGGTAAATCCTTGGCTCAAGCCTTTTTAAGAGAAGGCGCTTTGGTTTGGAATATTGATTTGCAGCCAGCAGAAATTTCAGGGGTACAAGATATACTATGTGATTTGACTGACCCCGAAGCAGTAGAGCAAGGCTGTGCAAGGCTTCTGCAGCAAACAGCAGGGCAAATTGACGTCTATATTGCTAATGCTGGTATATATGCTTATGAAAGTATAACGAATACCTCTTTGGATCGCGTGAAAAATTTGTTTGCGGTGAATGTGTTTTCTCATTATCAAATTATCCAGCAATTTTTACCGGCTATGCTGTCTGCTCAGATGGCTCATGTTGTCTTGGTAAGCTCTGATCAGGCATTGATTGGCCGGCCAAATAATACCGCGTATGGTATGAGTAAGGCGGCACTGGTCCAACTAGCTAAAAGTTTGGCGGCGGAATTAAGTCCGCATCAAATAGCGGTAAATTGCATTTGTCCTGGCACAATGAAGCAGACAGGCATGACAGATACTGCCGCTTTGGCTATTGCAGAAGAAAAAGGTAGCAGCGTTACCGATGTATTAGCTGAGTTTGCCGAAGAAATGCCCCAGCAAGAATTGGTTTGCCCTGATGAGCTTGCTCAATGGGTCATTCGGTTATGTCAGCAGAAATCACCTCTGCTCACGGGCCAGTCTTTATCGCTTGATGGTGGCTTTACTTGTATTCGATTATAATTTTCAAAAAAGGATTTTTTATGAATAAGGCGAAATTGCTCTGTTTTTTGTTAATGATTAGTCTATCGGGTTGTCAGTCAAACTCTTCATCGGCAGATAATGATGCTTTATGCCAGTCCTTATCAGGCACTTGGTCGGGCACTTATTCCGATCCGAGTGGTTTATTTAGTCCACAACCACAAAAAATTCGTTTATCATTTTTGGCTAGTGGCAATGAGATTGTTGGTAAAGCCACTGCAGATAACGCCGCGGTGACGGGTGATATTTGGGCGCGATGTGAAAGGGGTCGAATCACGGAGCTTTTTTTAGGTGACACAGAGCGTTGTGGACATTTTATTCCTAAAGATCAGCTGGATCATGGCATTGGGCATTTTGCGCCGACTGGTGAAATTAAAGACAGACAGGTCACACTGTATTTGCCTTATGAAAATGCAATGACACAAACAGATTTTATTGTTCATGCAAAAAAAATCAGTAACTCGATCAACCCAGCACTAAAAAATCTGCCTAAGCTGCTAAATCATTTTTGTCGGGAAAATTTATTACAAGCTGCAAAAAACGTAGGGGCAAGTTAAGTGCAACCTCGCGATTTGCGTAGTAGGGTGATATTATACGGGCAGATTTCTTAATCAAAACTTTTTACAGGAGTACCTATGGCAGTGGATTTACGAACCAATGCTCCTTTCGTTTATTCAATGAAAGATTATCAAGCCATGTTTGATTTATCATCTGGGGATTTGCAAAAAGTCATCATGAATTGCCCTGCGGGCCTATCTAGTTTTAATGCTGAGATGACAGCAAATGGTTTTGCAGCTTTTAGTGCTGACCCAGCTTATCATTTATCTTATGATGATTTGTTGGTTTTTATTGCTAATGAATTATCACTAAGCCAAGAGCAGCTCAACCAGCATTTAATTGATCAAGTTGGTGCTGAGCAAAAACCTGCAGCTTATTGGTCTAGTTTGGCGCTATTTTTGGCTGATTATCAAAAAGCACAAAAAACTCGCTATTTTCCATTTAATGCGCCAGCACTTCCAATGGATGAGCAAGGTGCTCACTTTTGTATGTTAAGTGGAACAGTATTGCCTATTGAAAACAAACACGTTCAATTATTGCTATTACCGTATTATTTTTTTCATTCTGAAAACACGGTTGATGAGTTGTATCATGCGTTAATGAATTGGATGAGCTATGTAGAAGAGATTCGTATTTTCCCAATACATGATGAAAATCACCAAGAGCCTGGGGCCCTGGCGCCATTATTGTTAATGCTGCAAAACAGTGAATATCGTACGGAGCTTCGAGCGGTTGAGTATTCAAGGCAAAGTGAAGAAATGACAAATGGTCATGCGATGCTGCGAGTATGGAGACGGACTTGCGAGGTTTCATGAGCCAATGGTATGAAAAATGGCTAAGACCTTGCTTATTTAAGTTGGATGCTGAAAAAACTCATCGTCTTGTGCTACGGTTAATGCCATATCTTTCTTATTTTTTTGCAACTAATCATGCCTCAGATAACCCTAAAACTATTTCGCTCTGGGGGAGAGAATTCCCTAACCGTTTAGGGCTTGCTCCTGGCTATGATAATAATGGCTATGCGATTGATGCACTATTTCGTTTAGGTTTTGGTTTTTTGGAGTTGGGTGCAGTGACACCTAAAGCTCAAGCTGGAAATGAAAAACCGCGAATGTTTCGATTGGTTAAGCAGCAAGCATTAATTAATCGCATGGGTTTTCCTAATCAGGGTGTGGATCAGCTAGCTCAACGCTTAAGAGCTTACTCAGGCAATGGTCTTATAGGTGTAAATATTGGTAAGAATAAAGAAACACCACTAAATCATGCTGCCGATGATTATATTTATTGTATGAAGGCATTGTATCCATACGTTGATTATTTAACCTTAAATTTTTCATCGCCGAATACCCCAGGACTTCGAGACTTGAATCAACCAGAGTACTTAACGGCATTGTTAGCGAAAGTAAAGCAGGCAAAGAAGTTGCTGAAGGCAGAGCATCAACGAGATGTACCAATTTTAGCTAAAATCTCACCAGACTTGACGGATGAACAATTGTTATCTGTAGTGGAGACTGCTCAACAGCAAGGGATTGCTGGATTTATTGCAACGAACACAACAGTGAATCGATTTGATTTTGGAGAAAAAGAAGCGCAAGAGCAGGGCGGATTGAGCGGTGCGCCACTATTCACAACAGCACGAGATCGCGTAAAAAAAATTCATGAAATAACAAAAGGAAAGCTTCCCATTATTGCTGTTGGCGGCATTTCCTCAGCAGAGCAGGCCAAACAGATGATTGATGCTGGGGCTAGTTTACTGCAAATTTATACGGGCTTTATTTATCAAGGGCCAGCGCTTATTAAGAAAATAATAGAAAGCTTTTAAAAAACAAAGAAGTATAGGCGTTCAAGAAAAAATCCATTTATTTTACTATAATAAAGAAAAAGTTCTTTGTTTTTTCCATGTGCCTATCCTTTAATTTATAGGGAGCCTACAATGAAAAAAGTATTATTAGTCGTAGTAAGTTTATTTTTTATTTTTTCATCAATGTCGTTAGTGGCATCTCCGGTAAAGAGCGTAAAGCCAACTAAATCAATAGCTTCCCCAAGCCCTATGGGAAAAACGCCGCTAATTAATGCGGTACTTAATAATGACTTACCGCTAGTGAAGCATTTGATAAGAAGTGGGGCAGATGTTAACAAGGTCAGTGCAGCTGGCCTGACTCCACTCATATATGCTGCCTCAACTGGAAATTTATCAATAGCAAAACTCTTATTAGAAAATAAAGCGAAAGTGAATGAAAAAAGTAATAATGGCGTTTCAGCGTTAATAATGGCTGCAGCGATGGGTAATTTAAACATAGCTAAACTTCTAATGGAGAATTCTGCCGATATTCACGGCAAGAGTAAGAAAGGCGATACACCATTAATTGCAGCAGAAGTCGGTGTTTTTTTGTTAAAAGGCATGGAAAAAGTAACGACTACTCGGCAAGCTAATGTGGTGAAAAATGACAATTTAAGGATGATTACGTTTCTTGTTAGTAAAGGTGCTAATGTAAATCATACTAACGACAAAGGTGACTCAATTCTTTTGCTCGCTGCATATAATGGAAATAGTAATGTGGTGAAGTTTCTTGTTAAAAAAGGTGCTAACGTCAATTTAGCAGACGATACAGGAGTGACGCCGCTAATGAGTGCTTCATATTCAGGCAATACTGAGACTGTTGATTACTTAATATCACATGGGGCAGATGTCAATACATCAAGTAGTCAGGGAGCGACAGCTTTAATGAATGCATCTTTTATTGGAAGCATGCAAATAGTTGACTTATTACTGAGCAAGAATGCTGATGTCAATGCGAGCAGTACAGATGGAATAACCGCTCTTGATAATGCAATTCTTAGAAGTCACACTGCGGTTGCTTATAAGTTAATAACAGCAGGGGCTAGTGTTAAAGAAGAAAACAAAGGAGGATTAAATTCATTGATGCTTGCATCATCAAAAGGTAATGAATCAATCGTTCGTTTTTTAATTAAGAATAAAGCCAATGTGAATGCTTCTGATGATGCTGGCGCAACACCTCTGATGCTAGCTACTCATTCTGGGAATTTATCCTTAGTGAAATTATTAATAAATAGTGGTGCAAGCATTAATGCAACAGCAAAAAATGGAATTTCGGCACTAATGGAGGCGTCATCAGCAGGAAATGTAAATATAGTCAGTTTCTTAATAAGTAAAAAGGCCAATATACAGCTTACTGATAAAACTGGAAATAACGCTTTTCTACTTGCAGTAGAAGCAGGAAAAACAAATGTGGTTAACTATTTTGTTGAAAATAAAATATTCAATGTGAATATGTTGTCGCAAGGCCCTAATGGAAAAACGGCTTTAATGGCAGCCGCTTATCTTGGTAATATCAAAATGGCGAAGTTACTCTTAAGTTTGGGGGCACAGATCAACCAGCTTAGCAAAACAGATGTCAATGCGCTAATGATGGCAGCCGATGGGAGAAAATACACGATGGTTAAGTTTCTTTTATTGAGTCGGTCAGAAGTGAATGAGGTGGATAGTAATGGCGAATCTGCTTTGATGGTTGCCGTAGCTAAAAACGATCTTCTGATGGTCAAGGCACTTGTTAAGAGTAAAGCAAACTTGAAGTTAAGAAACAAAGATGGAGATACTGCTTTAGATATAGCTAAAAAAATAAAAAATGAGCCAATAGTAAATTATTTGAAATCTAAGGGAGCGCCTTAATTAGCAAGGCTAATTAAGGACGCTATTAGGACTTTTTTTTATTTACTAGGTTTTATCTTTTTCTTTTTAAGTGTTAAGCGATTTTTTGAGTCGGGTTTTGCCGATTTTGGCTTTTCAGTTTTCCGGACTTTTTTTGGGAAAGCTTTATCTTTAAAAGATTTCTCCCCATCACTTTTTTTGCCAAATGATTTTCTTCTGTCGCCTCTTTGGCCTTGCTCTTCATCTTTATCAAAACGGCGTTTTCTTTTTGGCTTATCGCCACTTTCTGATCTTCTGTCGCCAGGTCTTCTTTGTGAGCGATTACTTTGATTACCTCGGCCTCGTCCTTGATTTCGTCCTGAGCCGCCACCTTGACTAAACTCAACATCATTAAATGTTACAATGGGTGCTGGCTTTTTAATTAAATAAGCCAGTGCTGTGGTAATTTCTTCTAAGGATAAATCACTGTTGTCTAAAACGTATTGTACCATTGACTCTGTATGAGACAAGTTAAGCGATTTTTTAGCATGCAACGTGGTTACTTTTTCTAATAATTCTTGGCTGCGCTTAAGGTTCATTTCATCAAGTGATGGGGGTTTGAGTGGCTGCATTTCATTGTTAGTGACTCGCATGATGTCTCTAAACAAACGCTGTTCTCTGGGCGTGACAAATAATACCGCTTTTCCTTTTTTACCTGCTCGGCCAGTACGACCAATACGGTGAATATAAGATTGAGTGTCGTATGGAATGTCATAATTAATAACGTGACTAACGCGACTAACATCAATACCACGAGCAGCAACATCGGTTGCCACGACAATATCTAATGTACCTTTTTTCAGGCGATCAACAACATTCTTACGTGCGGTTTGATTCATATCACCATTAAGTGCTGACGCTAAATGACCACGAGCTTGTAATTTTTCAGCAAGTTCTGCTGATAGTGTTTTTGTATGCGTGAAAATAATGCTCGCTTCCATTTTTTCGGCTTCTAGGTAGCAAGTCAGTAAATTTAATTTTTTAGATTGAGGTACAAGCGCGTAGGATTGCTCGATGAGTTTAGCTGAGCTTTCTTTATCTTTTAGGTGAATTTTAACAGGATCGGTTAAGTATTTTTTAGCAATATTTTTGATGGCTGAAGGCATCGTTGCTGAAAATAACGCTGTTTGATGCTCGCCAGGAATTTGCTCTAAGATCCACTCAATGTCATCAACAAAACCCATATTAAGCATTTCATCAGCCTCATCAAGAATAAGCAGATCCAGCTGATCTACTTTTAAAGTACCGCGACGCAGGTGATCCATTACTCGGCCCGGTGTTCCAACAACAACCTGTGAGCCACGTTTAAGTGCTCTGAGCTGTGGTTGATAGTCTTGGCCACCATATATCGGTGTCACATGAAAATCTTTCATGCCTTTAGCATAACTTTGAAAAGCTTCAGCAACTTGAATGGCCAGCTCACGTGTTGGGGCTAGTACCAGTGCCTGAGTGTTTTTGCTATCGGATTTGATTCGAGTCAAAGCGGGCAGGGCAAAGGCAGCAGTTTTACCTGTTCCTGTTTGCGCTTGCGCAATGATATCGCGACCTTCTAATAGTGGTGGAATGCTTTCTGCTTGAACCGGCGTAGGACTTTCATAGCCTAAATTACTCACGGCCTGAATAACAGATTTTTTTAGCTCAAATTGATCAAAAGTAATGGGTGCTGACATAATATATACCTAATATTGTTGTTTTTGTGGGTGTAAGCTGCTCGGATTGATATTGCTAAATATTGATCAAAGGCGCGATACAAGGCAGCCATTATTGTTTAAAATATAAAGGAATGCAAACGATTCTTTAACCTAGATTAGGCGCTAGCTGCCTCAGGTTTGATTGGGCTGGTCAAGCGAGACATGATTAAAATTGTTATCGAGGGCTTTCATGTCTGTTTGCATCATTTGCTGCATCATTTTTTGCAGATGATTAAACTGATTTTCTTGTTGTTTTTCTTGTAGTTGCATAGTTTTCAGTAGTGCATCAGCTTTTTTTTGATCAAGTTTTTTGCCATTTTGATAGGCGGTAATTTTGGTTGTAGCCTCTTTTGAGCCTTTGTTTTGCTGACGCTCCATATAGATAGCCTGAGTTTGTAATGAGTTGTTAAACTGCTGCTGTTTTGCCTGTTGGTATTGTGGGCTGTTAATCCAGCCTACTGTGCCGGTAGCATCTTTCAGGCCCACCTTAATCATGTTGTTTTTTTGAATAATTTCAACCATGGGTTGATTAATTGAAACTTCTTGAATGATTTTTTTAGCGGCGGAGCTCTGGTAAAGCGGGATTTTCACAGAGGCTTTACTTGCAGTTTGCTTGGCAGCGAAACTGGTTGATAGGTGGATTGAAAGTAATGTAGCTAGAATAAAAGCGAAAAAACGAATCATGTAGGCCTCCTTGGTGGATAAGTTAGCGCTATTGATTCTAAGTAATAACATGACACTTATCAAGTAAAATCAGATTAAACAACGGCCCGATTTTTTCCTGGACGACAAAGCACAAAAGTTAGGAAAATGATTAGTGCAATAAGACTAAGAATAGTAAAGCTGATCGGCAAAGTTAGTGGCTGAGATCCATGGCGGAATATCCCCAGAGCCGCAGTGCAAAGTGAGGCTAGCCCCATTTGGAAAAAGCCAAGCATCGCAGAGGCAGAGCCGGTGACGTTTTCAAAAGGAATCATTGCCATGCTGGTAGCCATAGGGAGTATTAAAGCAATGCCAGCAAATATAATGGAGATGGGTACTAAGATGGATGTTAATGAAAGAACGCCTAAATAAGTTACAATACCCATGATTATGGCGGTTGTTAGTATCAGGCTCAGGCCAATTAAAATAAGTGTGTTCGGACGAAAAAAAGCGGAAAAATAACTGCAAAGCAGTGAGCCTGAACAAAAACCAAAAAAGACGGACAAGGCCACGACAACATACCAATGAATAGAAAGACCCAGTGTAATCATGATCAGTGAAGGGGATTCGGTTAAGCAGGTATAGACCATGCCGACGCACAGGCCAAGCACTAATAGATAGGTGCTGTAGTAAGGGTCTTTAAACAAAACAAGATAGTTTTTAATTAATTGTGAAGCTTTAATTGCGAGGAGGTTGGGTTTTTTCAAGGTTTCTGGAAATGCCCACCAAACGCTGAAGAAAAGAATAATAGAGAGTACAAGTAACACTAAAAAATTAGCCTGCCAGCCAAAAAGGCTATCAATATACCCCCCGACAATTGGACCTAGTGTCGGCGCCAGGGCAAAGGCGGCGTTAATGCGAGCGTACATTTTCCCCCTTTCACGTTCAGGGAAGGCGTCGCGCACAGCAGCAATCGATAAAATAGCACCAGCACAAGACCCGATGGCCTGGAAAAAACGAGCTGCAATTAGTTGAGTGATATTGTGACTGAAGTAGCAGCACAAAGAGCCAATAATAAAAATAATAGCACCAGACATCATGACAGGTTTACGGCCAAAGCGGTCTGACAGCGGCCCGTAAAATAGCTGGCTTAGCGAGTAACCAAAAAGGTAAGATGTCATGGTGTATAGAACATCGCTATAACTTACGCCAAAGTCTCTGGCAATATGAGTTAAGGATGGAATGTACTCGGTGTCGCCAAAAGGTCCAATAGAGACCATTAGGACTAAAATCCATAGCGAGGGGCGAACCCATTTGCGTGCTTTGTCAGAATTACTCATGCAAAAAGTTACGTTTTTTTGTCCATTATGTTGGTAACGATCATAACAGATAGGACCGGTGGCAACAATAAAAACCCCAAATTGCCCAGCTTCATTACCCGCTTAATTTTACCTTAAGGTTACTATGATTATTTATGCACAAAAGCATGGTTTGTCTTGTAATTGGTCTTTGTGGAAACTATGATCAGGTGAAAAAATTAGAGAAAAAATAATGCCAGGAGTTTCATCATTAAATAACGCAACAATGCCATTACTTATTAGCAGCACTGTTCGTGTGAGCTATGATAAAATCGCCAAACTGCTTTTACGTTGTCAAGAACTTTCTGATATTCATAATATTCCTGATTTGCAACGCTTCATTGGTAAGATTGATCCTCAGCCGACGGAGCGCTTGGATAAGGTTTTGCCTATTTTAACGGTGCTATTAAAAGCTTTTGCAAGCGCTTCTTTTAATGTTGTCGCGATATTAGCAGCAGGAGGAAAGCTAACACTATCTGACAGTCTTTCATTAGTACTTGGTTTTTTTTCTACGGTCTTGGTAAGACTTAATAATCAAGTTGTGAATGCAGACCTTAATAATGCAATAAAATGTTTTAAAAATCATGAGCGAGGTGTCCAGGCGGTAAATCCTGGTAATGCTTGTTGTCGATTAATAGAAAAAATGGTTATTTTTTTTCTGTTGCTTTTTTCCTTTTTGCCGACACTTTTAGGCGCAAGATTAATACTATTAGTTGCCGCACACTGGGCCAATCCTGAACTTTTTAAAACAGACAGCTTGTCAGATATGACTAAACCAGGCCGTCTATGGAGAGACGTTGAATACCCTTACGTTGACGCCATTGATATTTCTGCTTTTATTCTAGCAGCAGCAAGTGGTTATCAAATGTTTAAATGGAGGTTGGATAATCTTTTTGGAGGTTTCATAAAGTGTTTGAAGACGATAAACCTTGCGACTTTTTTTTTGGTTATAATTCAAATTCTTAATTTCTGCACAATGAGTCTTCAAATTACAAAAAAAACTAGCGGGGAATTTTTTCAATTTCTTGGTGTCTGCCACGACCAACTAAATACATCAACAACTGACAATAACACAACGCTTAGTAAGGAGCGCCCGGATTGCGCTATCTATCAGCCATTTTTTATGGGCCTTGCAATTTTTTCACTTGTTCTTACAATGATCCAGACGACGGCTAATAATAGTGGCGCCTTAACAAGAGAAGTTCTTGAAATACTAGAGGCTGGCTGGAAGCAGACATGTAGCCACTGGCGACTGGCAATTAAAAACATGATTTTAATTCTTTTGATTTTATCAGCACAGCCTGCTAACTGGGTTGTTTCCAGAGCGGTTTTTAAGTCATTTATCGCTGCTATGCTTCCTCAAGAGGAGCGCCAACTTAGCTATATTTCTTATATCCGTACCGTAATAGTTTATATCTGTACCCTAACAGTTTGTATTTCAGATGTGATATTTAAAATTAGAAAGATGTTGAGTGAAAGTCAGATGGAAGGTACAGTTTCGATAGGTCTTACTAAGAAGCTAACACTTCAGCGTGGTGGAATTTTTACAGTAGAGGAGAAGGGGGTCACTGACAGCAGGTCAAGTCAAATTCAAAGAGTGTATCGTGCGGGTCTCAGTAGCTAGTTGAATTTACTTGTTGGCAAAGAAAAATACTAGTAAAAGTAATCGACTTATCTCACACTTGCATTTACAGCCGCGCTCCGGCACACTGCATATCATTTTTTAAGCCTATTGAAGTTAAGTAGTGTCGAGCGCTACTACGGCTTTTGTTATTTAAAATAAGGGAATCATTTGAATAACCTGAATAGTGAGGTTCGTGGCTTTAGGCCTTGGCTCGTCTGGGGCCTGGCAGCAGCTTTTTTCTTCGCCGAGTACTTTGCTCGTGTTGCACCTAGCGTAATGGTGCCACAACTTATGGATGTTTTTCATGTCGATGCCTTTTCTTTGGGCTCGTTATCAGCAATGTTCTATTATGCCTATGTGGCGATGCAAATTCCTGTGGGTACCTTAGTTGATAAATACGGACCAAAGCGTTTATTAACGGTTGCCGCTTTATTGTGCGGCTTGAGTTGTCTTTTCTTTGCAATGACTCACTCATTGTTTGTTGCTAATGTTTGTCGCTTTACCATGGGGTTTACCGCAGCTTTTGCTTTTGTTGGTGCATTAAAGCTCGCATCGGTTTGGTTTTCCCCGTTACGATTTGGTCTGTTAGCTGGCGCCACACAAGCCATTGGCATGCTCGGTGCGGCAACGGGCGAGGGACCTGTCTCATGGTTGGTGCAGGAAGCTGGCTGGCGAGATACCATGAGTGGTATCGGCGGTGTCTTATTATTTATTGGTGTGTTAATTGCTTTTTTTGTTCGTGATAGGCCTTTCAAAGCCATAGCAGTAGAGGATTCGGCTGCTAAAAAAGTCACTCGTCAGTCTATCTTAAAGAGTCTGCTGACCGTTTTAAAAAACCCACAAACTTGGATTAATGCCATTTTTATTGGCTTCTTATACGCACCGACAGCGGCTTTTGGCGAATTCTGGGGAGCGACTTATCTGAAGCATGTTCATCATTTGCCTGAAACCACTGCAGCTTTTGCGATCAGTATGATTTTTATTGGCTGGATGATTTTTGGTCCTATTGGCGGTTTTATCTCAGATAAAATTAAACGTCGTAAACCAATCATGCTAGTTTCAGCCGTCGGCAGCCTATTGACTATTAGTGTTGTGTTATACGCACCACACTTATCGATTCACGCAATCTTTATTTTATTATTTATCTATGGTGGAATGAATGTGGGTGTCGCGACGTCTTATACAGTCGCTTGTGAAATCAATCCGCGTGAAGTAGCAGGTACCTCCATGAGTTTTACGAACATGGCATCTGTTTTGGTCGGTGCATTATTTCAGCCAATTATTGGCAAAATTTTGGTGCGGGGCTGGGATCATACTGTGGTTAATAATATTCCCGTCTATAGTGCGCACGACTATCGTCTAGCAATGGTGGCACTTCCAGTCTGCACGCTAGTGAGCCTGGTTGTCTTACCATTTCTCAAAGAAAGTTGCCCAAAAGCCTAAATCCTATTTTGAACATTTGAATGTGACTTGGACAGCGTTTTTAGCTTTGTCAATATTGCCCTGAATGCCGTTAGAGGCGATCCAACCAAGACGCGTTAAAATTCGCATATGAATCACCCATCCTTGGCTGGTTTTTTCAGCCGATGCCTCACAGGCTTGCATTCCGTCATTTTGATCATCACTTTTTGTTGAAGCAGCAGCGCTACCAGGTGCATAGCAGCTGACAATGGATGTAAATGCTTCCATATCGTTTTCAACATTGCAGCTTGGGTTTTCTGATTTAACCTCGGCAAAGGTGATTAAATCACCGGGATGAACTACTTTTATGGTATGAACCGCTTTTCGATCGGTGCTGTTTGCAATGGGTTGATGAATGTTAATACTTAAACGCGGCGCAATGCTTTTATCAGAGTGATTAATATCAACTCGAGCACCCGCTAGTGCGCTAGCAGCTTTCTGTGCGGCAATTAGATTGTCTTCGTCATTGGGGTCTATGTTTGTGTGTAATGCGATTGTTTTTCTGGCATTCTGATCTGATTGGCCTGAGGCGTCACTGCTGACACAAAGTTGATAATCATTGCCAAAAGGGTCACTTAAGTTTTTAGCAGATAAATATTGGGTAAGAGCAGGGATCTGCCTGACATTAACGCAGCCGTCAGTGTTAGACTCACCGCCCTTTGAGCTGATTGATTTGGCAAGCACTGCTGGCGGCCATTCACTCTTGTTGGTAGGGTTCTTATAGATAATATCAACAGCATGAATAATATTAGCCGTCTGCTCTTTCATTAGCTCAGCTGTTTGTTTTTTTGCATTCACCTGTTCTTGACGGAACCACCAAATGCTTAAAACAATAACGATAGAGACAACCAGAAGCGCCTCGATCATTAAAAATCCTTTTTGTTTAATTTCTTTTATCATGTTTATTATCCTTAATCATGAGGATTATATAATTGATTAACCTGGTTTATCTTTTGATTGGCAAGAGATTTTTGATTTTCAAAACTCATCGGAACATTATTCCAAATTAATGTTTTATTTTCACCATTAAAAATCACTTCAGACTCACCTGCTGCAGTGTCTTTTGCAAAATCATTAGAGGGTAGGGTGATGGAAATAGTTGCGGCAATGACATTTCTACTACTGTTTTCATTAGCCAATGGTCCACAGTTATACTGAATTTTATAAATATAATTATTCTGACCACTATAGCTTTCATTATCAGCAGGACCAAGGCTAATGTCTTTTAATAAGAAGAATTTTTGATGAAGGCTGTCGGGGTTTATTGTTTTGCCATATCCCAGTAAAAGGGCATTGTTAGCAGATCTTTTTAAAATACCGTTTTGCTCTAGGCATACCTCGTAATGATTTGACCGAACATTTTCACTTAGAGCGTTTGGCTGTGTTTGGTTAAAAATTATATTTGCTTGGTAGTTATGAATTGCTGCATCTTTGATAATGTTAAAAGAACTTTCAATCTCTTTTTTTATTGGGCTGCTAGAATAATCAATAATTACTTTAGACAGGCCCGCCACAATAATAGCGCCTATAATGACAATAAGTAGTATCTCAATTAATAATAAGCCTTTTTGTTTTTTAATTAACTTCATGGATTACCTATAGGTTATTGAAAAATTATTTGAAATGGTTTTGCTGTTTTTTGCACACTCTGTTTTACTTGGAGATATGGCAACTGGGTTGGTCTGATCAAGTTGCTCCGTAAGACTGCATGGATTAAGACTAATGTCAGAAAGAAATATGGTGACACATTGGTTGTTTTTACAGCTGGAGGTTTCACTACCAGATTGGATAGAAACCTTATTAAGGTTTTCTATTTTTTTGTCTAAAAAACCATATTGTATTAAGTTACTTTTTGAAATATCCGCGTAGTTTGTTCTATAATTTTCTTTATTGCCAGTTTGCGGCTTGTTTAATTTCCAAGAATTCGTTGCATCTTTAATGCTTTTTATTGTGCTGATATAACTTACTGTTTCTTTGCTTGACTGGATTGATGCGTAAGTGGCATAAACGCCTGCAGAAATAATAATAATTATGCCAATTCCCAAAAGGATCTCAAGCAAAAGCCAGCCAGATTGGGTTTTTAGTTTTTTTATATTTTTCGTCATACTAATACCTGTTAAGTTTAGATGCCACTTTCTGCGTAACATCGTAACGCTGTTTGATCTCCAGACTCTTGACAGCTGGGGCCACCTCGCTGATTCATTGAGTGAATCAATGAATTAAGCTGATTTTCTTTAAGAACACTTGCAGGCAGTCTGCCTATTCCAACTTCAATATAGTTAGGATGACTAGAGCTAAACCGAACCTCATAGTTTCCGCCCCATGGGTTTGCAGTAAGCGGATTTGAAGCTAATCGACTTTCAAGCTGATAATGAGCAAGCCAGGCAAAGCGCTGTTCTTCACCTGAGGGCCCACCTTCATGTTCAGATAATAGCCCGCACTTTTTTCTATCTGGAGAGCCCATCGGTGCTGTGCAAGCTTCTTTATTTGATTGCAAAGCTAACTGTCCGGCAGCAACAATTTTCATCATATCTTGCAGCGCCATATTTTCTTTGCTTGATCCGCTTATTTTTGAATAAATAGCAAAAACCATCACAGAGGTTATGACAATAATTATGCCAATAGTCAATAATAACTCTAGCAGCATGATTCCTTTTTCTCTAATTAAATTGTTAGTTATCATTGTTCGGCCCTTAAAAAATTATTGTAAATCCTTTATGAAATGACATATGAAATAACTGTCGTTATTGCTCTCATTAGCTTGTCTGCATGAAATATCTGCTTTTTTAACAAGCTCGGCAATGGTGTTGAAAAGAGCTTTATTTTTTTCAGTATCATAAATGATAAGTGTAAAAATATTATCATGATTCCTTTTGCCCATCTTGACGATTTTTTTTGGGTGGCTCATGGGGGTTGTCTCCTTTGCTAAAAATCCATAAGCACCATAGCCGGAAAGGGTGTCAGGGCCTAAAAAAAAATCATCATCAACTCCCTGGTTTTCCATTACATTTGCTGCGCTAAAAAGTGCTGCAATTTCATTAGCAATAATTTGACTATTTTTAGCATCATTAACGTGACTATATATTTTATAAACGCCCACAACAGAAATAGCCATTAAAATTCCAATCATCAGTAGCATTTCAATTAATGCAAATCCGCTATTTTTTTTTATTAGGTCTCATTAAGTCTCCTAGCAGATATTTTTAAAAGTACGCCCGTATATAGTATAGTATAAATAATAGCCAGCTTCTGGTCAAGTTTATCTGTGCACGATCTTAGGACAAAATAGCTATTAAACAATGTCTTATTAAGAATAAAGCCACTGGTTGTTTCGTGTTAAACCAGGACATTAAAAAAGCCTTTTCCCGCTGATAAAAACAAGAAAAGGCTTTATACTCTTTAAAATAAAAGCTATTGTGCCTGGTGTACCGGAACTGTGAATTTAATATCTCCACTAGAATCAGTAAGGAATTCAGCAGTTATACTTGGAGAATGTTTCTTTACATTACCCCTTGTTTTCTTTTGGTAAATTTTCATTTCATACTCCCAAATTATTCAAACACAATGAATCTCACTTTTATCAAAAAAATCACCCGCAAGATGAACTTGCGGGTGACCGTATGACTACCTAATTAACCTTTATCGGTTATTTTGCCAATGAGAAGATACATTGTATGTCTTCGTTTTGCGGATCCGGAACACAAGAAGCACCAGGATGAAGTTTTGTCATATTAGAGCTGATTAATTCCCAGTGCGCACTTGGACCTGCCTTTTCAATGTTTAAAACCAACTGATCCGGGGCCGCTGGACCGTGAGTTACACTGAAACCATCAGATGTAGTCATATTAGTATAAATCCCGCCGTGAGCACCATGGGCACCTAACCGCCCTAAGACAATATCTTCACTCGGATGTAAGGCTATGTGATTGGCCGTAGCAGCATGGATGCTAGCAAGCTCATTAGAGTTTATTTGAACGTGACGAGCCTCACTAGTCTTTGCATACACCGTGTAAACAGTAAGCACAGTCACGACGACTAAAATACCAAGCATTAATAATGTTTCAAGTAGTGCAAAACCACCAGATTTATTTTTAGAGACGATTTTTTTTAAGTTAAAATTTTTCATGTTTTACCTCTTATATATTTTATGTAAAAAATCCATCTCATTAATCTTCCGTATCCTTGTAATCTACTCCGTGATTGTTTCCTTAATTCTTTCCAATTTTTAATGACTGATGATTATTTTTAATAATCTTTTAAGCTTCAGTCCATCAATTCTTCGTTCTTTATTGCTCAAAATTTCATCTTATTTAAGATTTCCTTAAGGATTAAATTTTGACGTAGGGCTCCTTTTTCATTACCTCAAGTACAATATTACTGCATTTTAATTAAATTGTAAAGTATTTGTGCAGTATATCCTTGGATTTTGTTATTTTTTTTTCCATTTTTCTTTTATTGTTGTTTTTGTTCACTATTGACTAATCGCAGTTGCCAGCATTGCATACGAACCGTACATCTATAGGATTCCCGCAGCCGTTAAGAAAAGTGCTGCTAAATTAAAGACATTAGCTAAAATAGTCATTTTACTTTTTAACGATTTATACGTTATATCTGCCATGGATTCATATATTTTCTCTTGATTTTCCTCATCGACAAAGCGAGAAATTAAATCCAAATCATTAATTTGTTCATCGCTAAATAACCCTTGATCCATGGCTTCTCCCATGTTTTGCTGTCCGGATGATATAGCCTGATACATTTTGCTATAGCAGTGATTAAGGAAGCCTTTTTTGTGTTGTCTTTTTAAAATATTAATAATCTCAGGAGTACCAATGCCATTTCTAGACAAAAGAGACATTTGGTCAAGTTTATCTGTGCACGATCTTAGGACAAAATAGCTATTAAACAATGTCTTATTAAGAATAAAGCCACTGGTTGTTTCGTGTTAAACCAGGACATTAAAAAAGCCTTTTCCCGCTGATAAAAACAAGAAAAGGCTTTATACTCTTTAAAATAAAAGCTATTGCACCGGGTGTGCCGGAACTATGAATGTAATATCTTCATCCTGATAATGAGCAGTTATACTTGGAGAATGTTTCTTTACATTAGCTTCAACAACTCTCCATCGATCTTCATCGCTTTTACTTACACCCTTAATCGTGAATTTTACACCGTGAAACGATGCGTCATACAACCAGGCCACATAATGGCCATCAGAGGTTTTTCCATGAATAAAATGGCCATCAGAGGTTTTTCCATCAATAAACATGTCTAAAGCACCGTATGCTTTCAGATTACCGTCATGTATATACCTAGTAGGATCTAAGGCCGCCATGTTTTTCACAGCTGATGAAATCGATATGATTTCATTGGAATTTTGACTAATATGCCTTGCCTCACTGACTTTAGAATAAATAGTATAAACTGACAAGACTGTAACGACCACTAAAATTCCAAGCATTAGTAGAGTTTCTAGTAAAGCAAAACCCCTTGTTTTCTTTTGGTAAATTTTCATTCCATACTCCTAAATTATTCAAACACAATGAATCTCACTTTTATCAAAAAAATCACCCGCAAGATGAACTTGCGGGTGACTGTATGACTACCTAATTAAGGTTATCGTGCTTATCCTGCTGGTGTCGAAA
>CBDETP010000006.1:0-102656 GCA_965242995.1 Coxiellales bacterium | reverse complement strand
GAAATAATGAGTTTTAGTTTGGCATCACGAATTCGCTGTAGCTGCGATGCGGCCAAGCCATAACCATGTACCATGCCGCCAGCGCTTTCTAAGCGGACTAAAACAGTGTCATTGCCGTTAGCAGCTAATAAGATGGCATTAATTTCTTCTGTCATCGGGCCCGTTGCACTAGCGCGCACATCACCGTTAAAGTTGATCACAAAGACATTGCTTTTTGGATTGCTTTCACCTTTTTTCTCTTGCTTGTCATCAATTTTTTGTTGTTTTTTCTTTTCTTTGTTTAGAGATTTTAAGGCAAATTTACCCAGCATTTCATCCTGTAGGGTTTCTTGCATGTCATCGTATTTATCATTGAGTTTAGTGACAAACAGCTTGCCTTTTTCATTTTTAAGTTTGCTGGCTGTTTTTGCAATAACAGCCATGACGCCACCAACCGTTAGCAGTACGGCAACAATAACCGTGATAATTTCTAGTAAAAATATTCCGTAATTAGCAAGAGCATCCATGAGTGGTTTCCTTTTCATTCATTGAGATTACCATTATAGGTTAGCGCTCCGGTTTGTCTACCCTCTATTTATATAAAAGTGTAGGTGATAAATAAGGCGGATATGGCAACGAGGCTGGTGAGATAACCCATGCTGGGTATAAAGTAAAACAAACCGGCGTTGGTTAGCACAAAAACAATGGTATAGAGATATTTACTGAAAGGAATGATTTTTTGTTTGATGCCGTGCTTGAAGCTGGAGAAGGCGTCGATCGATAACGCGGTCATCACCAGTCCGACTAGCAACATGCGGGCAAACCAAAAATGATAATATTCAGCTTTTAGCATAATGTGCATGAGTGAGGAGGAGATTGTAATTAATCCTATATACAGTGGAATATGAATATAAAATAAAAATACACCGGGGTGAGTTTTTTTGCTTATCGTGAAAAACTCAGCAATGCGGAAATAATAATGAAAGATAGAGCAAATTAAAAAGAATGAGATAAGAACAATTAACGCGCTAAATAATGTTTGGTGTGATAGGGCATAAAAAGCTTGAATGGATAATGAGTAATGTTTAACAATGCTCCAGAGTGACTCGCCTAAAATAATAATTGTAAAGTTGCCCAGTCTTTCAATTAAATGTTCTTTTTTGATCGTGGATTCTGGGTATTCTCTTTTGATAATATTGGGTGTGTAAAGGCCGACGGCACCATAAACGACCCAAAGAATAATGTTGTAGGGGTGACTAATAAACATAGAAACAGCTAATAATGTTAGCGGCACTGTGTAAGTGAGGATGATTTTATTTAATTTTTTTGTAAGGTTGGGTTTTTTCCGTATGGCGATAGCGTAAATAAGGCAGATGGTAAGTCTTGTGATAATAAAGCAAGCAATGAAATAATTTATTTCATCAGGGTGTTTTAGTGGTTCATTAATACTGAAAATCATCCCTAAAATAAAAATCATGTGTAGCAGAGTAGGGAATAGAAAGTTAACGCCGGTTGCGGCAAATCGATTGGCGGCAACCATGTAGCCGGTCCAGCATTGCCATAATAATAAGAAAAAGAAGAGAAAGATGGCGTAGTTTTTCATCAATTCATTAACGGAAGTAAAGCCTAAAAAAGAGATCATATGGGTGATCTTGGAAATTAGGACTACGTAAATGAGGTCAAGAAAGAGCTCGATCCAGTTGGTGTTATCGTTTTTAATTGCAATACGTAATTCGGCCATTGGTTACCACCCCCGCCGTGTAGTGATAATAACTACATACAGAGCAATTAATGAAATTAATAAAAATAAAACCTTGATGGAAATAAGATATTTCATGAGCGCAATAAGTGTCGTTGCGGCAATGGCGGTGAAAGCGATGCGAAAGTAAATGGCTCGGTTGCTGTCATATCTTTTTTTAATCTGTGTTAAGTAAATAAGGTCAATAGCAATAAACACAATAGCTGATCCTGCAACCAGCATTCTTGAACACCAGCAAACATGAAGATAGTTGATGGAATTAAATAGTTCGGCTAAAGGTGCTGAAAATAGAATCAAGCCAATATAAAGAAGCACATGAAGATAAATAAGTAGCGGCCCTTGTTTGAGTTTTGGCTCTCTCGATACTTTTTTCATAACACAGTAATAGTAGAAGAAAAAAGAAAAAACTAAAATGAGCTCTGCAGTTGCTAAGAGTAAATATACTTTTGTGCCGGAGTAGTCACCCGAGTGTTTGGCAATGGACCAGAGTGATTCACCCAATATGATAATAGAAAACCCACCTAGGCGCTCAATTAGATGAGCTTTGCGAATATTAACTTTTTCAACCAATGATCCTCTTACCAGTGGCATTAGGTAGTAAAACAGCAAGCTTAAATACCAGATAATATATTTATAGGGCGGTTTGAAGAATAAAGAAGAAGAAAACACAATGATGGGTATTAAGGCATCTTTTGCAACTTTCTTAAAATAGTCGATATCATGCGGGTTTTTTTTGAATACGGCATAATACATTGAAAAAACAGTAAGTCGACAAAAAATAAAAGCAACAATAAAGCTATTGGCATAATTGTGAATGATATTGTTGGCATTGTTAATGATTAGCGTGATCCAAATGATTCCGAGCATGTGTAGCCAGGTATTAATGCGCGTGGCATCGGCAATGGATTCGTTGAGGTTGACGGTTAAGACGTGAGTAATCCAGCACTGCCAAATAATTAAAAACAACGTGATGCTAACCGCTGTATCATACAACACATTGCTGGTGTGGCTTTCAATAATAAGATGCGTGAGCTTAGAGATTAAAATAACATAGACAAGGTCAAGGAATAGCTCAAGCCATGAGACGCGGCGATCAATGGATGCGGTAGTTTTGTTGGCAAGCAATGTGAAATCCTTGTCACAGCTTTGAATTTTTCAGTAGTATAGCATGATTTTTTAAATAAAAACCAGACGCTTAGCGCGCTTACTGGTAGTAGCTTTCGATAGTCTCGTCGAGAGTAAAGCCATGAAAGATATGAACGTCGTTGTGTGCGGCAAATAACGTGAGTGGCAGGTGATAAAGATTAAACCGCTGGACAAAGTCCCAGTGTGCTTGTAGCTGTTTGATGGTTTGTTTGACTGCGGGGGTGTTGGACGTAAAGCCGCCAGTTTGGCTGTTAATGTTGTAGTGCTCGGCATTGTCAGCAAGGGCTTTGAGTGGGTTTTCAGCTTGCATGATGGCACTGGCCGTGTTCGGGCCGTTGGGTTTTAGATAATCAAGCAGTACCCATTTAACTGAGAAGACATTCGTTTGCACATCATTGAGCAAGTTTTTATAAGTGGTTGGGAAGGTGGGGCTGTTGGGGTCAATAACAAGGGTGACTTGATGTTTGTTTTTCGGATTCCCTTGAACAATGCCAGATAATTGCTGACTGCTTTGGAAAATCTCCGCATAGCCTTCATGAGATAGATACTTATCAGCATTTTTGGCGCTGATGTTTCCCTGTGTCTTATCAAAAACGTTACCGCTAACAACAAAGTTGCCGTGGTTGCCACTGTAGATAATGGACTTCACATCGGGTTGGTTTTTTAAATGCACAACATAGCCAGTTAAGCCATCACTGGCTTTAAAGGTTTTATCAAGGACCATGTTTTGATTACTTTGCTTTTTTAACCAAGCAAGCTTGTCGCCCTGATGAGCGATGGTGTTAGCGGGTAGCTGGTTGAGACTGGAGTGATTAATGACCAGCTCGTTATTCTTTTTATGCAGTATGAAAATCAGGGCAATAAAGACAATGATAGCACTGTGCGCGGCAAGAGAGATTAGCCAGCTGCGTGTCTTGGTTGGTTTTTTGGTGTTTCTCAGTTGCTTCATGCCTCAGATGCTAGTTTTTATGGGGGGTGAAGTCAAATGCTTGTGGGCTCTAATTTGCTCGAGATGGTCGTGGCGTTCAGCGCGAGAGTGCCGTCGCATGTTTGTTGTTTTCGGCGCTGCTGGCTATTATTGCTTCATCCTATAGTTTTATCCTATGGTAACCATAGAAACAATTCATTGTTAATGATTTTTGCTGCGGCATACACTGTTTTTGTCTAAACAATAAGGAGACAAAAATGATAACAGTAAACCAGCCTTTTCCGGCATTTAACCTAAAAGCTGTAGTCAGTAGCGATGTGAAGACGGCCTTCACTCAAATTACTGAAAAAGATTATAAAGATAAATGGAAAGTTTATTTTTTTTGGCCCAAAGATTTTACCTTTGTCTGCCCAACGGAAATTAAAGCATTTGATGATCTGCAAAGTGATTTTTCTGATCGGGATGCGGTAGTTTTAGGTGGAAGCACCGACAGTGAGTTTGTGCATTTAGCTTGGCGCCAGCAAAAAGAAGAGTTGAAAAACTTACATTTCCCAATGCTGTCAGACATTAAAGCAGATTTGGCCAAGGCGTTGGGTATTTTTGATGAGGCAGAAGGCGTGATGCAGCGAGGTACATTTATCGTTGACCCTGAAAATATTGTGCGTTTTGTCATGGTCAATGATTTGAATGTGGGTAGAAACCCGAAAGAGGTTTTACGTGTTCTTGATGCACTGCAAACCGATGAGCTATGTCCATGCAACTGGAAGCCAGGTGAAGAGATTATTGAAATTAAAGAAGGAGCATTAGTATGAGTATTTTAAACCAATTGAAAAGTCTGCCAGACACGGCAAAAGATATTCGAGTTAATTTATTAAGCGTGATGGATGAAGACAATGATACTTTATCTTTGCAGTCTCGCCAGGCGATTTTATTGAGCGTGCTGCGTTCATTGTCTGGTTATGCTGGAGTGAGTCAGTTAGTTTCATCTTTGGAGGGTGAAATTCAAGATGAAAAAATTAATCACGCCAGTCAAATTGCACATAGCATGATGGCGATGAATAATATTTATTATCGTTTTGTACATTTAAGTGAGTCTAAAGAGTTACAAACCATGCCACCAGGTTTACGTATGCAAGCGATGCGACAGCATGAGGTTGGTGTGGAATTGTTTGAGTTAATGTCTTTGGCAATTTCTGCTGTCAATGGCTGTGGTTTGTGCATTTCATCACACATCAAGCAGCTGCAAAAGCACGGCGTGTCTATGGAAGTCATTCAGATGGCTGGAAAAATAGCAGCATTAACGCACGCATGGATTTTAGTCATGGCGGATGTTTCGGTTGAAAAAGCTGAGGCGGTTTCTGTGTAAAAGAAAGTAATGGGCAGTTTTTTCTGCCCATTTTTTAATTTTTATTCCATGGCCAAAACCGCATCCCAATGTTCTTCGCTCACGGGCATGACGGATAGGCGATTGCCACGCTTGACTAATTGCATGCCATCGAGCGCTGGATTTTTCTTTAACACGTCAAGCGTAATAATTTCAGATAATTTTTTCTTAAAACGAATATCAACCATAAACCAGCGTGGGTTTTCTGGGTCAGAGCTTAAGTCGGGGTGGTCACTGTTAGGATCAAAGGCGGTATGATCAGGATAGCCAGTTTTGCAGACCGTAGCGACGCCAACAATGCCTGTCGGCTTGGCATTGGAATGATAGAAAAAAATTAAGTCACCTTTTTTCATGTCATCGCGCATCATGTTGCGAGCCTGATAATTGCGAACACCATCCCAGTGGGTAGTTTTGTCGCGTTTAAGGTCATCAATGCTATAGCAATTGGGCTCTGATTTCATTAGCCAGTAATTCATTTTACGCTCCCTCTAATTTCTTAATAACAGGAGTGTAATGAAGTTGAATGTTGATGTCTATGTTAATTAGGCTGCCTTTTTCTTTCTGTTTACAGCCTGTTTTTGACGCTTTTATTGGGTTATTAAAGTCGTATGCTCAACGTCGGTGCAATAAAGCCAAGCAGGGTGAGCTTACCAGTTAATAGCATTATGAATATGACAATAAGGCGCTTTCCCGGTTTTTTGATAATAATGTTGGTGATATTCTTCTGCGGGCCAAAAAGTGCTGGCGGGGTGGGCTTGTGTGGCAATCGGCCCGATTATATTAGTGAGATTGTTAATAACCTGCTGAGCGGTTGTGTGCTGCCTTTTGTCTAAGGTAAATATAGCACTTAAATATTGTGAGCCAATATCAGGGCCTTGGCCATCTTCCTGTTTGGGATCATGAATTTCAAAAAAATATTGAATAATGGATTGGTAAGAGATGGAGCTGGGGTTAAAGATAATACGAATAGCTTCTAAGTGTCCGGTGTTTTTGGCGCAAACGGATTCATAAGTGGGGTTGTCGGTTGTGCCGCCAATATATCCAACTTCCGTTTTTAAAACGCCGGGCAGCTGGTTAAATAAATGTTGCACGCCCCAAAAACAGCCGCCGGCGACAATGGCCTCTTCGCTGTCCAAAATGTCGATGTGTGGGACAAAATCAATGGCAAGTGAGTTAACGCAATGACGACTGTTGTTTTCGGTTAGGCCTTCATTTAAAAAAACATGACCCAGGTGGCCATCACATCGTTGGCACCGAATTTCAGTGCGCAGACCATCGGCATCGGGCAGTCGACGAATGGCGTTGGGCAGTTCATTGTCAAAGCTTGGCCACCCGCATTGGCTTATGAATTTATGACTCGCACAGAACAAGCCAAGCCCGCATTGACGGCATAAATACGTTCCATCAACATCTGTGGTGTTGTAAACCCCTGAAAAAGGAGCCTCAGTGCCTTGCTCATTCATGACCTGTTTACTTCCAGGCGTGAGCGTGTCGTATTTGTTCATAGACAAACCTTAACAAAATAAAACCCAAATAAAAACACCGTAATTTCGTCGTTTAAAAAGGTGAGCGTTTTTTTTGGAAAAATCATGGCGAGCTTTAATTACCCCCATTTTCTACGGGTAGTCCCCCCAAGCCGATTTAAAAGCAGTAAACATTGTTTGTGTTGCGAGGCGGTGAACTTCTTACTTTTAAAAACAACAAAAATAGCCTATGGTTTTGTTAAAGCGATTTATTGAGGAGAAATTTGGTGCAGCTATCATTAATTGTGGCAATGGCCAATGACCGGGTCATTGGTGTGAACAATCAACTGCCGTGGCACTTGCCGCCCGATTTACAGCATTTTAAATCACTAACGATGGGCAAGCCGATTATTATGGGGCGCAGCACCTTTGAAAGTATCGGCAAGCCACTGCCAGGTCGAAAGAATATTGTGCTTTCACGAAGTATCACTCAAATTGACGGTTGTGAGGTTTATGCTTCGTTAGAGGCAGCATTGGCGACACTGTCGGCCGAACCTGAAGTGATGGTTATCGGGGGTGCACAATTATATGCTAGCGTAATTGGTCGAGTCGACTGCATGTATTTAACATTGATTGATAAACAGGTAGAGGGCGATAGTTTTTTTCCTGAATGGAATCCTCAAGATTGGCAAACGCTAGTAAAGTCATCACATGAGTATGATGACTTTTGCTATCATTATCTTAGCTTAAAAAGGCGGTAGATTTTTTGTTCTTTTTTAATCATAGTAGACGAAACCCCATGCCGCGGTCTTGGTCTGGCTGATCTGCGAACGTCTCATAAGGCGAGTGTTTATCATATATATTACCTACTATCTTATTCGTAATTCCACCTTCTTGGCATAAATACTTACAAATCACCCCATCATTAGCTTCTAGACATTGAGCGAATGCAAGCATTTGTAATTTAAAGTAATACTTTCTTCTTATGTTTTCTTGTCTGGTAGGGGCCCCCTGCTACTGCTACTGCTACTTCTGGTTCTGGTGCTGCTGGTTTTTTTTCTATCTTGGTAAACAAAAAAAGAGCGAGCATTATCTAGCTGCGATTCCGGAGGCAGATAAGGCGAGGGAAGCTCTGGCTTTGTCATGCTAGCCAGGTAAAGAAAAGTCAGCAATTGATTTTCCTGAGGTTTTTGTACTGGATCTAGATTGGCCAGACCCAGATCTAATTCCGGCCGATTAATATGAATCGGAGGAGTCCGCCCTGGCGCTATTGCTACTGCTGCTTCTGGTTCTGCTGCTGCTGCTTCTGGTTCTGCTGCTTCTGGTTCTGCTGCTGCTGCTGCTGCTTCTGGTTCTGCTGCTTCTGGTTCTGCTGCTGCTGCTGCTGGTTTTTTTTCTATCTTGGTAAACAAAAAAGCGAGCATTTCTTTCTCCCTGGTTATTAATTAATCTATTTCTTTATATGCTTTTTGGGAATTTCTGTCAAAGGCCTTATTTCAATTTAAGCTTCTCTTAAGTATTTTCTAGTTCTTAAAATAACAAAGTGATCACAACGTACTGTTAAAAGTGGATTATTTTGAAAGATCTTTGTGCCTTTAGGGGTGTATTTTACCACCAGGCAGGCTAGGTTGGTGAGAAGTGCGCAGGAGGGCTGTTGGGTGTTGTCATTTTAATTTGTTCACCAACAAGCTCCGCAATATCGAATGACATAAAAGGAAGAATTGGGTTTTTTTGAGAAATAAGCAGACTTGCCCAGGCTAGACGTTTTAATGCCTGTTGTCGGCGTTCTTCCTTTTGTCGGTGTTTTTCGTTTTCTATGTGTATTAGTATCGAAGGCCCCAAAAGTTTTTCTTGAAATAGCATGGCAGTCCTTTATGACTGAGTAGGGCTATATCATAGGTTATTACGGGGGTTAACGCTAAGAAAAATGTTCTAGGATATTTTGACTGTATACAGGGGCTGGGGCTATTAAAACCATTTGTATGTTGATGACGAGTCCGGTATAAGAGCATTTATGAATATTCAAGAATCTGCATATATCGCAATAGAGGCTGGCGGCACTAAGTTTGTTTGTGCTTGGGGCTATGCACCAACTGATTTGCGCGATCGAGTCCGTATTGCGACAAAAGATCCCGAGCAAACCATGGCGCAAGTGGTGCAGTATATAAAATCAATTCAGCAGAAAGTGACCATTAGAGCGATTGGCTTAGGTTGTTTTGGTCCTTTAGATTTGAACCCTCAATCTGACGCTTATGGCACTATTACTAGCACGCCAAAAAAAGCTTGGTTTTTTTATAATATTTGTGGTCATTTAGCCCAGCATTTTGACTTACCCATTGGGTTTGATACGGATGTTAATGCTGCGGCTATCGCCGAAGGACGCTGGGGTGCAGCGCAAGGCTTAACCGACTTTTTGTATATTACGGTTGGCACTGGCATTGGTGTAGGCGCTATTGCTAATGGTGCAGTCCTACATGGTGCAATGCACCCTGAAATGGGTCATGTATTATTGCCACGACGAGATGATGATCGAGCGTTTAAATCCGTATGCTCGTTTCACGAAAATTGCGCAGAGGGTTTGGCGGCAGGCCCAGCCATTAAAGATCGGTGGGGGGTCGAGTCAGCGATGGAGTTGGCAGAAGATCATCCGGCGTGGGATTTAGAAGCCAATTATTTAGCCGCGGCATTAACCAATTACACACTGATTTTATCACCACAGCGCATTGTCATGGGTGGCGGTGTGATGCAGCAAACCCACTTGCTCGAAAAAGTTCGCCAAAAATTGCAACAAAGTATAAACGGCTATGTCAATCATCATTATTTGCAAGCCATTGACAACTATGTGGTAGCACCTGGTCTGCAGACCAATTCGGGCCTAGCAGGTGCTTGGGCGCTGGCTGAGCGAGCTGTGTTTTAGGCTGGCGTTTTTGTTAATATTTTAACTCCCTAGTCGGTTCTGCACTTTGTGTGTGCGCAGCTTGCCGCTTAGTTGAAAAAAATGAGGGTTGATGGCGTTTTTCGTCTCCGGATGCCGCGGGTATGGGCTTAAAGGACGCCCTGTCTGTGTCGGCACTACAAGTGCCACTGGAAGGAGAAGAGTCTTGTGGTGGTGTAACAGGGGGGGAGTGTGGTTTTGGATGCCTCATGATCACTACTGCTTTAGCGGTTATTTCAGCGATTGGTGGAGAAAGTTCGTTAAAAAGGGCTGCTGCAGAATGTTTGCTCTCTGCAAGGCTAGCAGTTTCCTGAATAAATGCTGTTTTGTCACCTTCTAATGATATTTCTTCCCCATCAATCTTTTTCAACACAGTGCTGGAAAAAGCTTTGATATCTTGGATATCTTCGAGTGTTACCTTAGCTGCATCAAATTGATCAAGGTCTTTTGACATGATGTGATATTGAATGCCAGTACCGCAAGTGGCGACCTGTGTCTTTCTTGTCCAGTCGTCTATTATTGGGCTAGCAGTGCTGCAAAAAGCTTGAACTTTGTCCCCTCGCTTCTTAATCATTAAATATATGCCCCGACCTTCCTTTGTATTAGCTGCTCCTAAGCGCTCAATAACCGAGGCACTTAATTTACCGTCGATGAAGTTGACCTTTTGTGTGTAGTTTCCGGCGTAAGGGCCGCTTCTAAATTGTAAAAAAGCTTCGCAATCTTTAATATCATAAGAACCTGTATGACCTTCTTGGCCAAGACCATATCTTAACTTCATTTGATGTGATATGCCAACGTCATGAAAATATGCTCCTCTTACCGGGCCTACAATTGAATCAAGGTGACCTTTTTGGGCGTGACGTCGTTTTGATGTAACATTTAAAATGTAGTTTTTTATCGCTTTAAAATCATCCAAAGAGCCAACTTTTGGTTCTAAGGTACGATCAGCGCCATTTTCAATTAATTCACTCCATTCAATGGTTCCTTCCTCTACACTACCTTCAGGAGTTATACATCTATAGTGCAATGTAGAGCCCTCTAATTTTAGATACAAAATATTTTTGTCTAATTTCTTATCGTCCGGTAACATCAATGCAAGGTCATACCCTTTCATTATACCATCGATGACTGAATTAAGTTCGTCACCAGTTAGGCCGAGCGCAGGGGTCAAGTCAATATGGTCATGTTTTTCTAAGTCCATAAAGTCATCAGTAATTCGTAAGGTATAAGCCAATAAGTTTTTTGCTTGCTTTGATTCTTCCGATTCTGATGGCTCTATTTCAGGGAATTTTCCATTCATTTTAAAATAGTCTAAGTTTTTTTCAATAAAATGCTTGGTATTCTCATAAAATGTTGCCTCAGCCAGATAGTGCTTTTCTAGTTCGGACCAGGCTTTGTCTAATGGTCCACCAAGCGAGCCCGCGTTCTTTTTTTCTTGTGCATCTTTTACTGCAGAAAGGCTTTTACTAGAAAGAATCGCGGGTAGATTTTGCAGTAAGCTTAATTTAAAATGTGCTTCTAAATTAGTCCTTGCAATACCCTTAATTTCTGCTGCAAATACAGGTAAATACCTTTCTTGATTTGATGAGGTTGTTCTAGTTACAGTGTCAGGAAAACACGAATTTTTTATAATTTCGCCAAGGAATTCTTTTTCAGCGGTGGCAGGATCTTTACCTCTTGTTCGGCCTATTTTGGCTTGTATATTTAAAATTAAAGATCTATACGCTTTCTTTTTTTCTGCTATTTCATTGAACGCTCTCTTTTTTTCTACTATTTCATTGAACGCTTCTGTGACTTGCTCTTTCGTTTTCCCACCAGCTGGTGTATGGTCCGACATGGCGCTAGTGTTTTCCTCTCTTAATGCTTTATATTGAGTATTTAGATTATCTTCGATTTTTTTTAAGATTTCTTTTAGCATTGTCTGTACTCCCGGATTGTTGGTTATTTTCCATATCAATCCGTGAAGTGGTGGTTAAAAAAGCTTAATTAGAAGGCCTGTACTAATTGTACACAATTAAATCTATTTGGTCAAGAACTGTACAAGATAGCGGTTGGGGGGTACCTAAGACGTTTTTACTTGCTACGAGTCAAGCAATGAGTGACAGTATGTTTTAAGATTTTGTTTTATATAGGTTTTTCGGGAATTCAAAATTGCCAGCCTAAAATGGAGGCTGCTGTAAGTTATTGATAGTCTTTTATTAAGTTAAGTTGTATCTCGTTTGGCCTTTTCAGGAATTTAACATGGCTTTAAGCCAACGTAGCTTGCAATAAGCCACTTGCTGCCGTGTTTATCAAACTGAATTTGCAAGCGAGTGTCAGGTCCGCGGCCTTCGTAGCTGGTTACAGTGCCTTTGCCAAACTTCACATGCTGGACCCGTTGACCTAAAAATAAGTTAGTATCACCAGCTTTGGTTCTTTTTTTGGTGGGGGCGACATTGTTCGTTGGTGCCCGTTTATTGTGTGATGAGCCAGATGCAGAAAAACCGCTAGGGCGTTTTACCGTTACGTTGGGTCTGACATGATGCAAAAATTCTGCTGGGACTTCTTTTAGAAAGCGAGAGGGTCGATTGATTTGTTCATAGCCGTGTAAGCGACGTGACTCTGCGTAGCATAAGTAGAGATTTTCTTCGGCGCGAGTCATGCCAACGTAGCATAAACGTCGCTCTTCTTCTAAACCATGAAGCTGTTCGGTAGACATTTTGTGTGGAAATAAACCTTCTTCCATGCCCACTAAGAATACCGTTGGGAATTCTAAACCTTTGGCTGCGTGTAGGGTCATTAAACTGACGCAATCACTGTTTTCTTCAGCTTGTCCTTCACCTGCTTCAAGCGAGACATGACTTAAAAAAGCAATCAGCGGTGTCATGTTTTCTTCATCGGGGGCCGGCGTATAGTTTTCCGCAAACTGCGCGGTTGCATTAACTAATTCTTCAATATTTTCAACACGCGATAGGCCTTTTTCCGTTTTATCTTTGCGGAAGTGCACAGCCAAACCACTGGTATCAAGTACGTGTAACGTTTGTTTGTCAAGGTCAAGCGCCTGAGTTTGCGTATCCATGTCATTAATTAAATTAACAAAGTGGGCTAGGGCTGAAACAGCGCGAGCAGAAAGCTCAACTTTATCAATGGTGCTTAATACAGAGTGCCATAGGGAAACGCCGTTGCTGCGCGCGTTTTGCCTAACATGATCAAGGGTGGTGTGACCAATGCCGCGGGTTGGTGTGTTAATAACGCGTTCAAGTGCGGCATCGTCATCTCGGTTGCTTAGCAAGCGTAAGTACGCTAGTGCGTCTTTAATTTCAGCGCGTTCGAAGAACTTTAAACCACCATAAACACGGTAGGGCATGCGGCGATTTAAAAGTTGCTCTTCCAGTACCCGTGATTGCGCATTAGAGCGATACAAAATAGCAATATCGTTGTAGCTAGCACCATGGTGCCGTAAATGATCAATGTGGGTGCAAATAAAGTGTGCTTCATCACGTTCATTAAAAGCAGCGTAAACGGTAATGGGTTTGCCCTCGGCACCATCGGTCCATAATTCTTTGCCAAGGCGATTATCATTGTTGCGGATCAGTGCATTGGCAGCCGATAAAATGGTTTTAGTGGAGCGATAATTTTGCTCCAGCCGAGTGAATTGGCAGCCGAGATATTCTTTTTGAAAACGATGGATGTTTTCAATTTTTGCACCACGCCAGCTATAAATGGATTGATCATCATCGCCAACAACGGTGACAAAACTATTTTTTCCGGTTAAACACTGCAGCCAAGCATACTGCAAGGTGTTGGTATCTTGAAACTCATCGACCAATAAATATTGGAAACGTCGGTGATAATGCTCACGAATATCAGGGTGCTGTTGTAATAGCTCTAAAGAGCGAAGCATAAGCTCGGTAAAATCAACCAAACCACTGCGTCGGCAATTTTCTTCATAGGCTTGATAAACTTTTAACATAACCTGTGTAAAGAGCTGGCCGTCATTAGGCACATCTTTTGCCCGTAGAGCTTCTTCTTTTTGTTTATTAATAAACCATTGCGTTTGTTTGGGTGGCCATTGTTGATCATCTAATTCCATGCTGCGCTGTAGGCGACGAATTAGGCGATGTTGGTCTTCACTGTCAAGGATTTGAAAGCCTTCTGGTAAGTCAGCATCTTGCCAATGAATACGCAAAAGGCGATGACATAAGCCGTGAAAGGTGCCAGCCCATAGGCCAGGTAGTTCTTGGCCACAAAGTTTTTCAATCCGACCGCGCAGTTCTCGGGCAGCTTTATTCGTAAAGGTTACCGCTAAGATAGCAAATGGCGTGCAATGCTGTGTTTCCAGCAAATAAGCAATGCGGTGGACTAATACGCTGGTTTTACCACTACCAGCACCGGCAAGAATTAATTGATGCGTAGGGTCGGCGGCAACAGCTTCGCGTTGCTTAGGATTAAGCGCGTCGAGGTTGATTTTTGATTGATGTATTTCCATGTCGGCGATTGTACTGCATTGCTTTGCCCGAGTCAGCGAAAATATGCGTTTTTGGTTTGTTTGTCTAAAAGAGGTGCAACAACGGTTGACACTATCTCGACCAGCAACGATGATGGTCGTCATGACAACACAGCACATAAAAAAACGCCTTTTAACTGGCGATACGCCAACCGGGCAATTGCATCTGGGGCATTGGGTGGGCTCGCTAGAAAATCGAGTTGCTTTGCAAGATGAATACGACTGCTATTTTTTGTTAGCCAATGACCATGCGTTTACTACGCGACCTGAGTCAGCTGCAGCGATCCATCAAAGCACTTTAGATATTGCACTGGATTATTTGTCAGTAGGGATTGATCCGAAAAAAAGCACGATTGTCGTCGAAAGTGATGTGCCGGCTATTTTTGAATTAACAACTTTATTTAGCATGTGGATTCCTTTTCCACGCTTAATGCGTAACCCGACAATTAAAGATGAGATTCGCGATAAAAAGCTGGGTGATAATTATTCATTTGGTTTTTTGCTTTATCCGATCATGCAGGTGGCCGATATTTTAACGTTTCGTGCTGAAAGCGTGCCGGTGGGTGAAGATCAAATTCCACATTTAGAGCTAACGCGAGAGGTCGCGCGTAAGTTTAATCAGCTCTATTGTGGCGTCGACCCTCATGCGCCCGATGAAAAAGCCATTGAACTCGGTGGTATTTTTCCAGTGCCGCAGGCAAAGCTTGGTCGCGTTAAACGATTAATTGGTACCGGCGCACCAGATGAGCAAGGCCGGTTGTTAAAAATGAGTAAATCTCTTAACAACGCTATTTTGTTGAGTGACGATAGTGATACTGTCGCTCGAAAAGTCAAGCGCATGTACACCGATCCGAAGCGATTACGCGCTACTGATCCGGGTACGATCGAGGGTAATCCGTTATGGGTTTTCCATGATACTTTTAATCCGGATAAGTCTTGGGTGGCTGAGGCGAAAGAGCGATACCAGCAAGGCACTATTGGTGATATGGAGTGTAAAAAGCAATTAATTGATGTGCTCAATACTTTGTTAGAGCCAATGCGACAGCGCCGTGATTTATACGCGCAAGATCCGGCACAGGTTTTGCAAATGTTGCGCGACGGCTCACGTAAAGCCAATCACATTGCCGAGCAAACTTTAAAGCAAGTGAAAGAGGCTTTGTGGCAGATTTTTTGACGGTTTTTTAATCCTTTGTTGATGATCCTGTGTTCATCAGCATAAGGGCTAATTAATAATAGCTTGTGCCAAACTATCAAAAACCCCAACAGGTCGAGTAAAGTTATTTTGCTCGGCAGTTTTTTTCCCATTACCAGTTAAAACTAAAATAGCACGGCAATTAACGTTATGAGCTGCTTGTATGTCACGAGCAGAGTCGCCAATTAAAACGGCGTTTTGACTTAAGTCGACAGAAAAATCTTGGCTGATTTGCTGAAGTAGGCCAGGCTTGGGTTTGCGACAACTGCAGTGATCACTGGGAAGGTGTGGGCAATAGTAAATGCCATCTAAATGACCTCCAACTTTTTTTAATTCATTAGTCATTTTTTGATGTATGGCCTCTAGAGTTGCTAGATCATAAAATTGTCGGCCAATACCTGATTGATTGGTGGCAACCACCACTTGGTGTCCGGCTTGATTAAAGCGCGCAATTGCCTCAAGGCTGCCTGGAATTGCATGCCATTCCTCAGGAGATTTAATGTAATCGGGTGAGTCTTGGTTTATGACGCCATCACGATCAAGAATAATCATCATTTCTTACTGCTCCTCAGAAGTAAAAAAATAAGACTGGGTGGCGAATAACTCTTTTTGAGCATTAATAAAGTCGCTTGCTGCGATGGCTTTGCCTCCGGGTAATTGCAGCCTTTCAATTTGAAGGCAACCCTCACCTGTTTGTACGATTAATTGTTGCTGGTTAATAAAAACTTGACCGACTTTTTTATTAGGTGGCTTGGCATCACTTAGTGAGGCTGTCCAAATGCGCAAGCGTGAATTTTGCCAGAACGTGTAGGCAACCGGCCAGGGATTAAATGCACGAATTTGTCGTAAAATGATTTCGGCGGGGAGCTGCCAATCAAGCAGTGCATCCGCTTTTTGGATTTTACCGGCATAACTGCTGTGGCTGTTATCCTGTGCCATTGGTTGGGTTTTGTCATCGGCAATAATCGGTAATGTGGCCAGCAGTTGGCTGGCTCCTTCGTTGGCAAGACGGTCACTTAAGCTGGCGGTGGTGTCGTCCGCCAGAATATCACAGACAGACTGTGACCAAATGGGACCAGTATCAAGTCCAACATCCATTTGCATAATGCTGATGCCGGTTTGCTTATCCCCATTTAAGATAGCATGTTGAATGGGAGCGGCACCACGCCATTGTGGCAGCAGTGAAACATGAATATTTATGCAGCCTAAGCGGTTGGCACTTAGGAAGTCAGCTGGTAAAAGTAAACCGTAAGCAAGAACCACCACCACATCAGCTTGATAGCTTTGCCAAGTGCTAAGCACATGGTCACAGCTGAGTTTGCTCGGTTGCTCAACCGGAATTTGATGCTGTTCGGCCAGCTGCTTTACGGGACTGGCCAGCATTTTTTGGCCGCGTCCTTTTTTGCGGTCTGGCTGAGTATATACCGCAACCACCTCGTGTTCGGAGCTAATAAGCTGCTTTAGTGTTGGGGTGGCAATGTCTGGGGTGCCGGCAAAAATGATTTTAAGGGCCATATCAAAACTACAATAGTGAATAGGTGCGATAACTATAACATTTTTTTTAAAAACAGCAGCGAAAACTTTTTTCATCGGTCAAAATTTTTCAAGTTAAAGGAATAATGAAAAAGGAGGACCCGGTGGCAAAAAATAAGTTAACTAAAGCGGCAATGGGTAGCCTGGTTGCATTGACGGCAGTAGGTGGATTAGCTGGTTGTGGTAGTTCTAGTAAGGCGGTGCAGTGTTTTGGTGTGAGTAATGATGGGTCAAGTCAGCCCTTGCTCATGTCGGCAGGTGAGTGTGAAAAGCTGGCTGGTGGCACGGCACAGCCGGCAACAGAGTCTGAGCAAAAAAATTATAAGCCATATTCCTATGATCCATACATTAGGTGCTACGGCGTTGCCGCCGGTGGTAAGAATGATTGTGGAACAAAAAGTTCAGCGTGTGCTGGTTCAGCAAGTAAGGCTAAGCGCCCCGATGCGTGGATAGCTTTTCCAGAAAAACTTTGCGAAAAAGTAGGCGGTAAAGTCGTAAAACCAACTAAAGCAGGCTATTGGGAAAAAATAAAAAATAAGTACCCGTAATTATGCTTAGTCAACGGCTTATATAAATACTCCAAAAAATTATTTATTAGAGCCTAAAGTTTTAAATTCAATAAGTGAGAACGCAGGCTGTGGCATACTACTTGATGTAAACAACATTTATGTGTCTTGTTTTAATATGGGTTTGGATCCTATGGCGTATGTGGGACAAATAAATCCGAGCCACGTTAAGCAATTTCATTTGGCGGGCTTTACCAAAGAAAGATAGCGATTGATAGATTTACATGGTGAAAGGGTCAGTGATGAGGTTTGGCGTTTTTATGAAAAAGTCATTTTCATTTATTGGTGTTAAGCCAGCCTGTGTCGAGTGGGATAGTCAGACCCCAAGTTTAGCCTCGTTATTAAAAAAAGGGTGATAAGTCTGAAAATATTACGGAGGGTTTTTCAGGAAGGAAAGAATTCATTGAAAAGCCCCAGCCATTGCCTTTCAGTAAGCTCATCATTATCTCCGGATATTGCTTGTGATTCGCTTGGTTTTCAGCGCCATTTGAAAAAAGATGAGTAGCCGTTTTTATTTGATTTGTCTCGTATCGTTATGGGGAATGCTAGTGCGATATTTTCACTCAAAAAATAATACTAAGATTAAACTAAATGAGCTTTCGCTTTTTAAATAAGGGGGGTGGCATGACATTACGTTTTGTTTTTGGTCGAAAAGTAATTAAGGCCAGTTATAATGTTTTGTCTATTTGGCGGTCGTGTTAGGAGGAGTATAATGGTCCGAGAGTAAATGCTGAGAAAGGATGTTTTTATTATGCCATGCATCAGCGCGATGCTTTGGTTTAAACAGTTGTTTTGAGTAAGATGAAAAGCCAGGGCGGACGGGTATCTTTGCGCTGGCTTTTTTGTAGTTAGTTTTTACAGTAAGGCAGAATGTCAGCAGCACTTTTGCAATAGGTGTACTGCTCGGGAAAAGTTTCTTCTAGGTGGTTGCTCCGTCGAATCCCTAAATAAGAAAGCTCTTGGTCATTACAGTAAACGTATTTGCCATAGCCATCTGTTGGGTATTCTGACATGCTTTTTCCACCAACTTCAAAGTTAAAGTTTTTTGCAAAAGGTTTTGTGTCATTTTTGTGAGTGGATGCATATTTATTTGGCGCCTTAACTGCGCCTTTGGGGCATTTTTTCCCTGAAAAAATATTGCAGTTATTATCGGTTTGGTCAGTGTATTTCAGCATGAAGTTTATCGATGGGACAACCATTTCAGCAAAATAGAAATGACCTGTTGTTGGGTTGTTAGAGGAAATTCGATAAACATTATTTTGGCTATCATCGTGTTGTTTCATTAAGAAGTAGTAAAACTGTGAGACATTACGATTGGCATAACTATCATAGTTTGATTGTGCTAAAAGTGCGGGTGGATGGTTTTTCCATGTTGCCAGAGGATTTGGGGTTAAGTTGCCAGGACTTGATTGATAGCTGGCCTCAAGCATTTTATCAGATCCGCAGCCTGATGCATTGTCAATGTAGCCAAGATAAAAGTCATCATTTAGCACGCAATTTTCAGCAAGGCGAGATGGGTCTTTTTGAATAAAGCGATCAAAGAAGTTTTTTGATTGCTGTTTTGCACAAGAAGGTTTGCCGCAATATTGACAGTCTGTGCATGCGGTGCTGTTGCCAAGTGGTGGGGGCATGGTGCTTGGGCAGTTGGAGTAACTGTAATAAGAGCCGCCTGCTAGCATAATGGCGCCTTTGATCTTGAGCAGTTATCTGCTGTTTTTTCATCGGGGTTTTTACCATTGAGTGTGGGTAGCCAATAAGTGTCTTCATTATCCTGGCCAGGGTTAGAATAGATGGCTTGTGGTGATTTTTCTTTTGCAGGGAAAGGTAGTGCAAACTCGTTAATCATTCGGCTGACCATTTGTGCGCCAGAGCTGTATCCAATCATGAAAATATCGCTGGTGTTTATGGAAAGATTTATCCTCCGGTTGCCTTTCACCCGCTTAATGTCAGATACAAGTGAGGTGTAATTGCTATAAATAATGCCTTTTTTATTGGTGTTAATTAGTTTTTAAAGAAAACATTTAAAAAACCTTTGTCACTTCCTGGCCACAAGAAAGAGTCAGCATTTTGCCAGTTGCATACTTTAGGATCGGTATTTTTTCCTGTACAAACAGAGGGTCTTTTGTTGTTCGGGCAGTATTGCGAGCAAAAGACCAGTCATCCCAGGGGGTTTTTATCAAAACTTTTCACTGTTTTTTGGTTGATTTCAGGATTGAGCCCAATAACCGCATAACCTTTCTTAAGGGCGGCTTGTAGCAGTTTCATTCTGACATAATAGCCGTAGTTAAAATCAAAACCGCTTTTTGGATTAAAGTTTTTTTCAGGCCAATTCCAGGCGTCACTAAAAACCATTTCTGCTGGATTGATGTTGGCGGCGGTGCTTGGGTTGAGCTGCATTTTATCCATGGCGTGGTTAGCGCCGCCAGGGAATAATATTAACACAGGACACCCTGTTTTGGGGCAGCCTTGCGGCGGGAACGCCCAAGAGATTATTCGGCCAGCAGGCGAGCCGTTAACTTGGCTGTCATAGTTGTCCATAAGAAGCTTCGAATTTTTAATGCTTCTGGAAAAGATATTTTCAGCCCCTTTGATGTAATAGCCCTTGCTGTTTGCGTAGGGGAATAGATTTTTATTGGCGTAGGTTCCAATGGGGGATCGAATATTAACATTCTGGTTGTCCAGGATTTTCCGATTAGAATGAACCAACCACTTTGTTGTAAAGCCACTGTTGTCAGATCGGCATATTTGATAATTTAATTCTCGCTTAAGTGAAGACTGGAGTTTCGTTAGGCAGCCGGGAGAGATATATTGACTCATTATTTTTTCATCAGCAGAATTGTTTTTTCCAGCAATATAAAAGTTTATATACTGTAGAGGGAGTTTAATTTTCTTGTTATTAGTTAAGGTCACCGTGGTGTTTAACGTCAGGTTTTCACTGCAGCTAGTTTCAGGTTTTTGAATGTTAGAGGAAAACAATTGCATGGATTTTTCTTTGGTGTTTTTAGTGATAAGTTCGCCCACAATTTTTTTGTTGTCACTTTTTACTGAGTAATGGATGCTGGAGATTTTGCATTGTTTGCTGGCTTTAATAGCTTTATCCCAAACAAGCTTTTCTTTATTGGTTGTGCTCGTTTCATGAAAGCTGAAGGTGGGGTCGCCCCAAGTGACTTGGCATGAATCTTTGACGGGTTTGCTGTTGTCATTGCAGCCAACCAGTAATGTTAAAAAAAAGCTTAAAAGCAGCCATTTGGAAGTTTTGTAATTATTATTGAAAAGCATAATGATCCCTGGTGGTGATGCATACTAAAAGTATAGTATAGATTTCAGCAGTCTACCGTTGGAAGGTTTTTTTTTCAATAAAATTAATTAGTTATGCCAGGCTTGGTAACTTTATGCTTTTGAGTAGTTTTATCCAGGCATTGATGCAGGTCATATTGGTATTACTTTTACGCCAGGTCAGATACAAGCTGCGCTGTGGTGGATGAGTGATGGCGCAAATAGTGAGTTTGCGATATTTCATCATGGGCAGAGCAGATTGCGGAATAAGCGTGACACCTTGATTAAGTTCCACCATGGTGATAATGGTTTCAAGGCTGGTGCCGGCAAATTGTTGTTGGTGAGGCTTATTGATTTGCTGGCAGTAATTTAGTGCTTGCTCACCAAGGCAGTGACCGCTGCCTAATAGCAGCATTTCATTTTCAGGAATATCTTTTGCATTAACTCGTTTTTTATTACTTAGCGGGTGTTTGTTGGGTACAGCCAGATAGAATTTTTCAGTGAAAATGAGTTCTGATTGTACGTTGGGCTGATCAATAGCTTCGGCAACAATAATGGCATCCCAGTTTGTGTTTTGAAGTTCCTCTATGCACTTTTCTGTGAGAGCCTCGTGTAACCTCAGCTGAAGCCTTGGTAGTTCTTTTTTTGTAACCTTGATGATAAATGGTAGTAGAAACGGTGCAAGCGTTGGAAATAGGCCCAAGCCCCATGGGCCAGATAGTGGGTCCCCCAGCTGTTGAATATTTTGCTTTAAGTCATGAATTTCACTTATTACTTGTCGCGCGGTATTTACAGCAATTTGACCGGCAGGTGTTAGCAGGATTTGCTTTTTTTGCCTCTCAAATAAGGGCGTGCCTAATTCTTCTTCAAGTTTTTTAATTTGCACGCTGAGAGTCGGCTGGCTAACAAAGCTAAGCTTTGCAGCAAGACCAAAATTTTTGCTTTCAGCAAGATGAATCAAATAATTAAGGTCGCGTAAGTTCATGGCATTGCCCTGAGTATTATTGATAGCTTAAGTATATGATAAAGCAATTTTCAATAAATTCTATCATTTTCCGCTTTTTGGCGGTGCATTATGTTGGTGGTCTCGGGGTGCCTTGAGCTGCGTTGCCTTCACCTGCATTTGCATATACTGAAGGAAGAAGTTGCTCTGGATGGTTATAGCAGCAAGAGCATAAGGCTCTGAAGAGAAGCATGAGGCTAGTAATATTTGCCGTATAAATATAGTATTTTGTTGGCGGCGAGAGTGCTCCGGGTGTACCGCATAAGAAAGGGCTTTCTTGGGGCTTGGTTTCACAAGTGAGGCCAACAAAAAGAGAGAGTATGGTATTAAGTACGGAAAATAAGATAAGCGATGTTTTGTAAGTTCCGTCGTATCTTTGCGGCATAATTCTGTCTCCTATTAATGTGCAGAGCACTAAACTGTCACTGCCGGCACTCTAAATCGAACAAGGTCTTCAACTCTTAGTGCACAAAGAAAATTACCCCAAGCGCAGCCTTCGTCAAGCGCATAAATGTTTGCTGTGCTGCATTGTCCTTGCAGGGCTGCCCAGTGACCAAAACAAATTGTCCAGCCTTGATGGTCAGGGTTACTAAATTCAAACCATGGCTTTTCACCAAGAACACTGCTGGTATTATTTTTGTCTTTTAAATTCAACGTGCCGTCTTTTTGACAAAAACGCATTCGAGTTAAAGCGTTGCAAATATAGCGTAATCGGCTGTAATCAGTAAGTTGTGTTGACCAGGCAGTTGGCTCATCGCCAAATAGGTGGGTAAGAAAGTCAATGTGATTGTCGCCTTGTAATTCTTGACTCACCTCACCCGCATACTGACCTGTTTCATCAATAGACCACTGTGGAGGCACGCCAGCATGACTTAGGGTTAGTTTGTTCGCAGCATCTTTAATAAAGAGGGGCTGGTGGCGAAGCCAGTTTATTAATTCATTTTTGTCTGGTGCGGTCAAAATGGCATCGAGAGTGTGGGGTGCAGGATAGTCTAAGTCCGTTAAAGCCAGGGCCAACAAATATAAATCATGATTTCCTAAAACCACCAATGGGTTTTTAAGCGTAGACACAAAGCGTAATACTTCCAGTGATTTTGGCCCGCGATTAACTAAATCACCGACAAAACCGAGTTGATCTTGCTCGGGATTGAAGTTGATTTTATCAAGCAGGGCCATAAGTTCATCAAAGCAGCCCTGCACGTCGCCTATAATATAGGTGGCCATTTTTTATAGCTGCTCACTTAAATGAGCAGACATGTCCGATAATGCTGCGTGCATTTTCATTGAAATTTGTCCGCTTAATAACTTAAGCAACGATGCGCGATTTTTGTATTCTTTGTATTGCTCGACACCGTAATCATCTTTAAGAACATCCCACAAGTTGCCGGTTTGATCAACAAGGCCTAATTGTACCGCACGCGTTCCTAGCCAAAAGTCACCTGAAAACAAGAGTTTTTTATCACCTTTTAATTTTCCTTTGCGGCCAGCCTCGACAATATTAATGAAGTCTTGGTGTGTTTGTTGCAAAATAGAATCTACTTTTTTAATGTCAGCGGGTTTGACTGGTTCAAAAGGATCTAAGCGTGCCTTAAAGTCACCTGCTGTGTAAACGCGGCGACTTATGCCAAGCTTTTTAATGGCATCTTGCAAACCAAAGCCGCTCATGACAACACCGATTGATCCAGTAATGGTGTCTGGGTTAACAACAATTTTGTCAGCAGATACTGCAATTAAATAAGCACCAGAAGCTAGGGCATCCTCACCAATAACCGTTACTTTTTTCTTTGGGTATTTTTTCTTAAGGGCAATAATTTTGTCATGAATAATTGCCGACTGCACTGGACTTCCGCCAGGTGAGTTGATTTCTAAAACAACGCCGCGGGATTTTTTGTCTCTAAAGGCTTCATTTAATAACGGAATAACTTTTTGTGCGGAAAATTCGTTATTTGGCATAATTGGCCCGTTAAGGCGAATAAGAGAAACATAAGGCGCGTCTTTGTTGGTTAGAGCGCCGTCACCTTTTGTGGCATGGTGTAAGAAAAAACCGATGTAACCGATGATTAAAGCGATAACAATGCTAAAACGAATGATACGCCAGCGCCGATCTTTTTTTCGCTCACCGAGTAATTCTTCAATAACCGCTTTATTAAGTGTTTCTCCTGCCATGTTTTCGCTGCCCTTTTTATTGTGAATAAAACTGCCTAAAGGGTACGATAACTAATAGCAAAGTGCAATTGGCTTTGTCGGTGCTTTTTATTAGTCTGTGCGCACAGCTAAGACATCACAAGGTGCTGCATGAATAATAGCATTGGCGCGTGAGCCCATAAATACCTCCAGGCCGTGATGGCCATGGGTGCCAACAATAATTAAATCAGCTTTCATGTCTTTTGCAATGCGGGCAATTTCTAATTTAACTGAGCCTTCGGTGGTGAATAGACGATCTTCTTGAATATGGTGTTTTTTGCCGAGTTTCAGAATAGCATCATGCGTTGAGCTAGCAATTTGTTGTTGAACATCAACATTAATGGGAATAGCAAATTCACCGCTATAGATAGCAGGAGAGCCCTCTATGACATGAACAACGTGAATGACGCCGTGAGTTAGCTTGGCATATTTGCTGGCTTTTTTCATGACCGTATCACTGGCTTGAGAAAGGTCGATGGCAACAAGAATATTGGTGTGTGCAGTCATAACGCGCTCCTTATGGTTGAGTCAATCCATTTGCAATAGCCACAAAGTCAGCCACGGATAATTGCTGTGGTCGAGACATTGGGTTGATGCCTATGCCTTCTAGACTATCTTTGTTAATGATTCCTTGCAAGGCATTCTGAACGGTTTTACGTCGATACATAAAGGCTTGCTTGACCACGGCGGAAAGCGTTGATAAATCATTAGCCTTTGGCCTGTCTGCATCAAGGTTGGGGTCGAGTCGCACAATACTAGACATGACTTTGGGTGGTGGATTAAACGCGGTCGGCTCAATATCAAATAAACTTTCTGCAGTACAAAAGTATTGTGTCATCACACTGAGTCGGCCATAGTGTTTGCTGCCAACGTCCGCTGCCATGCGTAGGACCACTTCTCTTTGTAGCATGAACACCATGTCTTCAATGTGCTCAAGCTGGCCGAATAAATGAAATAATAAAGGCGTTGAAATATTATAAGGCAAGTTGCCAAAAACACGTGCTTTATCGCTAATATCAAGTGTGTCGAGTGGAAACTTAAGCGCGTCAGCATTGTGAATGTGGAGCTGTGGCAAGTGGCCAAATTGCTGCTGTAGCTTTTTGACCAGGTCACGATCAATTTCAATGACATCTAAACGACGACAGCATTTAATGACGTGCTCAGTTAATATGCCAGGACCTGGGCCAATTTCAATTAAGTGGTCGTCTTCACCTGAGTTGATTTCATTAACAATGTCTGTGATCACGACCGGGTCACATAAAAAATGCTGGCCAAAACGTTTGCGTGGTCGGTGGTGTGTGCTCATGATGATGACCGGCTTTGTTGTGTTTTCTTAATAAAGTATTGGTGAACGCTGCGGTCGCTGGTCATTTCCGGGTGATATGTGCAGGCAAGTAAACGCTCTTCTTCAATTAAAACCGGTTCATTTTGATAAGTCGCAATGACCTTAACATTTTCTTCTATGCTTGTAATTTTTGGTGCGCGAATCAGCGTCATGGGCAGGGTTTTTTGTGACCAAGATGCGTCAATAACTTTGGCCGTTGCTTCACGGCTATCAATTTGTCTGCCGTAAGCGTTACGTGTGATGTGAGCACTAAGCAGCTGACAACTTTTTTGTTCGGGCGAGACTTTTTTGGCGAGTAAAATAGTACCAGCGCAAGTGCCAAAAAGGGTTTTGCCACTTTGGTGAAATTGTTTGATTTTTTCTAAGAGATTTTCTGGCTGCATTAATTTAAGCATCGCGGTGCTTTCACCGCCAGGAATAATAAGGCCATCGACAGTGTTTAATGCCTCGGCTGTTTTAATTGGAAGGGCGTCAATGCCCAGGTCTTTGAGCGCGAGTATGTGCGCATGAAAATTACCTTGTAGTGCTAACACACCAATTTTAATTGTCACAGCAATACTCGCTTTAATTAGTTTCCGCGGGTTTGAAGAATGTCTTTTTCAGCCAAATCACTGCAGTTAATGCCAACCATCGCTGGGCCAAGATTTTCAGACAGCTCCGCTAGGCGTTTGGCATCTTGATAATGGGTAGTTGCTTGCACAATGGCTTTTGCGCGTTTTGCTGGATCGCCAGATTTAAATATCCCCGAACCCACAAAAACCGCATCTGCGCCTAATTGCATCATTAGTGCCGCATCAGCAGGGGTTGCAATACCGCCAGCAGCGAAGTTTGGCACAGGGAGCTGACCTGTTTCAGCTATTTGTTTGATTAGCGTGTAGGGCGCACCCATATTTTTTGCCGCATTCATCAGTTCTTCATTGGACATAATGGTCAAGCGTTTCATGTCCGATTGTAATGCACGCATGTGGCGAACAGCCTCAATAATATCCCCAGTGCCTGCTTCACCCTTAGTGCGGATCATTGCTGCACCTTCGCCAATGCGGCGTAAGGCTTCACCAAGATTGCGACAGCCACAGACAAAAGGCACATCAAAGGCCATTTTATCGATGTGCAGTTCAGGGTCGGCTAGTGTCAGTACTTCACTCTCGTCAACGTAATCAACGCCAATGGCTTGCAGAATTTGCGCTTCAACAAAATGGCCAATTCTGGCTTTAGCCATCACGGGGATTGAAACAACCTTCATGATTTCTTTGATCATGCCGGGGTCACTCATGCGAGCAACGCCGCCATCGGCACGGATGTCTGCTGGAATGCGCTCTAGCGCCATAACGGCAACAGCGCCAGCATCTTCAGCAATTTTTGCCTGCTCTGGATTCATGACGTCCATAATGACGCCGCCTTTTAGCATTTCAGCTAAGCCGGTTTTAATTTCTAGTGTTGCCATTTTTTAGCCCTCGCTTTATTTTTTTAGTAAATTTTTATGTATGCTGAGTAGTAAAGCTTTTGCAGCCAGGCATTAAGCTCTTCCCCGAATTTTTGTTGGTACAGCATTTGTTCAATTTGTTGGTCCGATAACTGGCCTGCTTTATCTGCACGAGTCCCAAGCACTTTAATAATTTGGAAACCATTACCGGTGCGAAATGGTTTGCTGACAGTTTGATTTGGCTTTAAGTTTTTTATTGCATTGATATAAACATCTGGCCATTCAGGTAAAAGCCGCCAGCCAAGACTGTTGGTGCTAAGTGCTTTTGAGCTAGAGGAGTTTGCTGTGGCAATCGCATTAAAGTTCGCACCATTGGCAACTTTTTGATAGAGCGTATCAGCGCTTTTTTTAGCTGTTTGGATGTCTCGTGTGGTCGGGCTACTTGGAAGCGCGACGGTAATATTGGCTAAATGGTATTCAATTTTTTTTGGGTTATTGGCCAGTTTTTTCTTCATGGCTGTAATGTCTTCAGGAGTGATATTAATCGACTGTCGAACCGCTTCTTGTTGTAAATTACTTAATAATATTTGTTGCTTAAGGTCATGCAGGTAGGTTTTGTAATTAAGGCCTTGTGCTTGAATTTTTGTTTTCATCACAGCAACAGAAATGCCATTTTGTTGGGCAATTTTTGTAACAGCCTGTTCGAGTTGTTCATTGCTAACCGACATATTATTTGTTTTTGCGAGATTTAATTGCAGCTTTTGGTAGATCAGCTGTCTGAGAACCTGCTTTTTGAGAGCGGCGTTGCTTGGAACAGCATTGCCTGCAGCATGAAGTTGTATTTTTGCTTTGCTAATTGCCTGGCTTAATTCTGACTGAGTGATGATATCGCTGTTTACTTTTGCAACAATGAGATCTAGGGTCTGCACGGGTGTTTTTTGAGGGCCTGGCAGCGAGTTGGCTGCAAAGGCAGAGAAACAAGAGAAGGCAATTAAGCTGGTGAGTAAAACGACACGTAAATTTTTCATGAATTAGAGTCCAAAATTGTTTTGTTTGCTAAACCCCGGGATGTCTGCTTGAAGCATCCCGCGAGGTGTCCCCTCACCAAAGCTGCCTAACCCTTTAAACGTTAGCTGGAAAAAATAAGTATTTTGCATCTTTGGACGATTTTGGGGAGTATAGCTGATAAAGTTGCGGTTCACCAAGAAGTTTATGTCCCAGCAACAGCTATCGTATTGCAAGCCAGTAAAGAAACCAACCAGTAGTTTTTGGCCAAAGTTGTAGTTCACATAGTTAACGCTGTTCCAGTGTTGGTTGAGTTTCCAACCAAGACCCATATTAAGTATGTTTAGGTCAACTTTTTTGCTGGTGCCGTTACTTAAGTAATTGGTATCACCCAGTGTGACGTATTGGTAGCCAAGACTAAGGGTGCGATCAGCGGTTTGATGATAAGAAAAGGTTAGGCCAGCGGTGTTTTGTTGCTGGCTGTTGTTTTCTTTTAGTGGTTTTAGGTTCCAGGCTAAACTTCCTGTTGCCGACCATAAATTGTTGGGGGTGAAGGTGCTTTGTGCTGCAAGCTCGGAGAAATGAGATTTTTTATCTGTATCGGTAGGATACAGTTTTACTCGTCGTGCAGTCATGTAATAAATCATGCCCAATTGCGTATCAAGCCGGGTTGTTCCGGTGTCGCTGTTAATGGTCTGAGTGTCAAGACTTAAGCCAAGTTGGTTGGCATTTTGGATTCGATCAAGCCCGTTGAACTCATTAAGGGCAAGCACTTGACTATAGTTAAAGGGAAGTAAGCCGGTGTCAAAAACCGGTAAGTTTTGTTGTTTTTTATAGGGGACATACAAGTAGTTTACTTCAGGCTGCAATGTTTGTGTGAAATGATGTGTGCCAAAATGAAATTTGCTTTCAAAAAATAACCCGGCCTTCACATCAGTAATTGGAATAGTTCTTGTTGCGTTGGTAATTGATGTTGGCAAGGCAGGTCGTTGTGTGTCGTAACTGGTTGCGTCCAGTGAAAAAGCCGGTGTGATAAAGCCACCAGCAAACTGCATTGGCAAACTGATGGTGGGCCTTGCGTGTAGCCGCTCACCAATTGGTGGTTGCTTGGTTAGAAAAGGGGTGTTTGCAAAGCTAAACTTGGTCCATTCACTGCTCATGGAGAAGTTAAATAGATTCAGTACTTGTGGGTAGCTAAAGCCGATATCAACCTGAGGCAGTAATTGGTACTGGTCAGCAGCAGCGGGTTGGTTAATAGGGTGCAGCGTTTGAAAAGCTTGCGTGAGCACTTGCGCGTGCCAATGACTGCTATGAAATTTTAATTTCGCGTTGTTATCTAGCTGGTTAGCAAGTGATTGGCCTGGGTGCAAAGAAAAAGCTTGAAAATAATAAGGGTCGGTAACGTAGTTAGCATTCCATGAGAGCGACCAGTGTCGATTAAACGTGTTTGTGTAATTGGCCGATAAAAAACCGCGATTGCTTGAAAAATCTTTTAGCTGATCAAGGTAGGTTTTTTTCGTTGGATATTGTTGGGGGCCGTCTTTTTGAAATTGCTTAAATAATTTATCACCAGGCAGAAAACTTAAATACATTTGGCCACGGGTTTGGTCGTTGCCCATGTAGCGAAATAAATTATTAAGTTGAATGCCCCGTTTGGTGAACCAAATGGGGGTGATAAGATCATCGTAATTAGGCGCTAAATTCCAATAAAAAGGCAAGCCAATAAAGCTGCCGGCTGAATGAGAGTAAGAAAAAGTCGGTGTTAAAAAACCCGTTTTGCGACGGTTATCAATGGGGAAGCTGTAGTAGGGCGAATAGAAGAAAGGTATTCGTTTCCAAGAAACCACAATGTTGCGAGCAACACCTTTACCGGTTTTTTTGTTTAGCGTGAGTTTGGTGGCAGAGACATGCCATACTGGCTTGATTGGCGAGCAGGTAGTATAAGTGGCATCTGTCATGACGAGCATTTGTTTGTCACCATAGCGGGTGATGGTGTCCGCTTTACCCCAAATGTCACGGCTGATATTGTCATCACTGTTTGTTGCACTAATCAAATGATAGAGGCCTTGGTTGACATGCAAAATATTGTTTTTGGTGTAAAGGTGTGCGTCGGTGCCGAGTATTAGTTCATTATACTGTTGATATTTTGCTTGGCCATACAAATCGATTTGTTTTAATTTGTCGTCGTTGCCGCGATAGACAAAAGCTTTGTCGCCCGTTAAAACCCGGCGCGGGTTGAGACATTTTTACGTTGTGATAAAGGATGGCGCGATTTTGATCAAGAGAAAAAGCGCGAATGTTCAGCGCTAATGGTAGTCACCGCATCATTAGCGTTAGCAGGGATTGGAAAAGCTTTTAGTGTGTCAGGCTGAGTAAAATACCCAGAACAAAGACTATTGGGCTGTGTTTTATTGATCCATCCAAGGGCTTTGGCAACGTCTAAGTTGGTGTAGCGTGTCTGGCTACTGGCTTTTATGTCATACCAAGGGGTTGCCTGTTGTTCGGGCCTGTTGTTTTTCACGGCTTTTAGTGCTTTTTTTTACGCGATTTGTTGATGCTGATGGTGTGGATGCTACTGTGCTTGTGCACAATACCAGCAACGGGATTAATAATAGTGAAAGTTTGGTTTTTTTTGCCATATTTTCAAGGTTGGTTTTAAATTATCTTTACGCGATAGTACCGCTTTCTGTTTTATTTAGCCATAATGAGCGGATATTTTATTGTGTTAGGAGTGTAGTGATGGTGGATTTAGAAAGCGTGGTTTTGGATGAGCGGGCTGTTTTGCTGAAATCTTGGTTGGAGCAAAGGCTCAATTTATCACTAGACAGTTTTGTTCCACTTAAAGGGGACGCTAGTTTTCGGCGTTACTTTTCTGTTGTGATTGATGGGCGGTCTTTTATTGCGATGGATGCGCCGCCTAAGCTTGAGCCGGTGGCAAGTTTTGTTGCCATTGCGAAAGCCTTACAAGCCCATGGTTTGTGTACACCGATTATTCATCATGAAGATCAGCAGCAAGGTTTTTTATTGTTGAGTGATTTTGGCCGGCGTGTTTACTGTCAGGAGTTGACTTTGCAAACAGCAGATCATCTTTATGGTAATGCATTGCACGATTTATTGGCAATGCAGGATCTGACCCAAGCTAACGGCATGGATTTACCAGTGTTTGATCGAGAGGAGTATCTGTCTGAGTTAAATAATTTTCGCCAGTGGTATCTTGAGAAGCACTGTGGCCTGACCTTAACGCAAGCTGAGCAAGCGATGCTGAATAAATTATTTGATGATTTAATCGGCTCGGCATTGGCTCAGCCACAGGTCTTTACTCATCGAGATTATCATTCGCGCAATTTAATGATATTAGAAAGCGGTCCGTGCTGGCATTTTAGATTTCCAAGACGCGCTTTGGGCCCCAATAACCTATGATTTGGTGTCGTTGTTGCGAGATTGCTACATCGACTGGCCTGCCGAAAAAGTCGTTTATTGGGTGCGTAACTTTTATCAGCAATTACAAGCGAAAGGCGCAGTAGTGATTGGTTTTGCCGAGTTTTTGCGTTGGTTTGATTGGATGGGTTTGCAGCGTCATTTAAAAGCGATTTTTATTTTTGCACGAAAATATTTGCGCGATCAAAATGATGCTTATTTGAATGATATTCCTCGAGCAATGGGCTATGTTCGTGCCGTTATTGCTCGTTATCCTGAGTTTGAAGAGTTTCAGCATTTTATGGATTCGCGGGTATGTAAATGAAGGCGATGTTGCTTGCTGCCGGCAGAGGTGCGCGATTACGGCCCTTTACGGATACGGTTGCAAAGCCGTTGTTGGCTGTTGGTTCACACCGATTAATTGAGCATCACCTGTTTGCTTTAGCGGCGGCTGGTGTGAGTGATGTTGTGATTAATGTGTCTTATTTGGCAAAGCAAATTGTGTCGTATTTAGGTGATGGTCAGCGTTATGGCGTGACTATCCATTATTCTTATGAGTCTGAAGCCCTGGGTACAGCAGGTGCGGTTCGTCAAGCACTGCCATTATTGGGTGATAAGCCTTTTATTTTACAAAGCAGTGATAGTTGGCTTGATTATAATTATGAGGCGTTGCCAAAAACATTGCCGGGGTTAGGGCATTTGTTGTTAGTAAAAAATGAAGCTGGTTATTTGGGTGATTTTTCTTTGCTTGCCGATAATCTTGCAGGCTTGAGTGGAGAAAAGTTGACCTATAGTGGCACGGCAGTATTGTCACCAAAGCTGTTTGAATCACTGTCTCGGGGTCAGGAAGCCTCCTTGGGTGATGTGCTGCATGGTTTTGTTGAAAAAATGGGCATATCAGCTGAGCGAGTTGATGGCAAATATTTTAATGTGAATACCGAAGCGGCTTGGCGAGCTTTAACTCAATATTTGCAGTAGCCACTTTCGAATGTCACTAAGTGCATCGAGTGAAACAGTATGTTCCATTGGATATTGCTTTAAGATTGTTGGGTATTTTTTTTCAGCGAGTTCATCAAAGGTTGCTTTACCGAGTGACAATGGAACGACTTGGTCAAGTGTGCCATGGGTCAAGAGGATTGAAGTATCAATGTTGGCTGTTTGAAAGTCACTAGCGATATTATCCATCGGTGATAAAAAGGTAGACATGCCTAAAATGCCGCCAAGCTTTTTAGGGTAGCTAAGTCCGGTAAAGAGCGCGAGTGCACCGCCTTGAGAGAAGCCACTGACAATGATTTTATTAGCGGGAATGCCTGAGGCAATGGCTTTGTCAATCAGTTGAAATAGCACGTCACGGCTTTCTTTAAGTTGATTAAGATTGATTTGGCCGGAATTATCCAGGCGCATAATGTCAAACCAAGACGGCATGCTAAAGCCACCATTGAGCGAGACGGGTTGTGTTGGCGCTTGTGGAAAAATAAATTGTGTTGCTAGGGAGTTCGGTAAGTTAAGTTGGCTAGGAAGCCAGGCAAAATCATCTGCGCTTGCACCAAGGCCGTGTGCACAAATAACGCAGCTTTTTGCTTTGATGATTGGTTCAATAGTCAGAGGCGAGGTCTTTTTTTTATTCACGGGCTGTTCCTTTGGTAAAAAGCCGCTATACTGCGTTTCTTATTTTTGTTGTCGAGAGTATCATTTGCTGATAAAAACACAATAGATAAGAAGGAGTTTTGTAAAGATGAAAAAAGCATTTTTTTTGATTGTACTGTTGTTTTTTATTGGCTTTTCATTGATTGGCTGTGGTCAGTCTGGCCGACTTTGTTTGCCATCAAACTATTCGGCAGATAAACAGGCCTGTGAATAATTTGGAGAAACATTATGTTTGAAAAAAAGATTGTGAAGGTGTTTGTTGTCGCTTTAGCTTTCGCACCGTTTTGTGTTTATGCTGCACAAAAAGAAAAGGCTAAAAGTGAAAAAATTAGCCCATGGAAAGGTTCACAGCTACAGTTTGGCTTGTTGGTCAATACAGGAAATACGGATAATAAAACATTTAATTCCCAATTAAATGTTAATTATGGTGGTAAACAATGGTCAAACGCTTTGGAACTGCAGGCACAGTATGCAACCGCGCGGGACGCGGGAAAAACACAGGAATTTTATTATGGCGAAAACCAGTTAAATTATAACTTCAATCCAAAAAAAACACGCTTTATGTTTTTTAATGGCAATGTGACAAAAAATTATTTTAGTCCTTATGATTTACAGTATGTTTTGGCGTCTGGTTATGGTTTTACGGCGATAGATAAACCATCTTTTAGCTTGTCGCTGCAGCTTGGTCCTGGTTGGCGTTCTGATCAAATAACCGATAGTCATAAGGTGCAAAACCGTTTTATTATTACTTCGGCAGCAAAAGCGTCTCTGAAAGTTTCAAAATTAGGCAGTGTTGTTTCTGAGCAGCTGGTTTATGAAGTAGGCAAGCCTTTTCAGTCTTATGATTTTGTGCGCTCAACCACATCGCTGACCAATAAAATCATCGATGATTTAGCTGTTCGAGTTTCTTATGTGGTGACCCATTTTTCGAGCCTTCCTCCAGGCAATACCAATCAGTTTTTAACTGACACCAATACGAATATTAGTTTAATTTATAGCTTTGTTTAAAGGGGAGCTAGTACAATGAATGGAATCGAATTTATTAAAATGCAGGGATTAGGCAATGATTTTGCTGTTATTGATGCAGTGGATAAAACCATTTCGCTTGATTCAGATAAAATTTGTGCAATGGCTGATCGACGCTTAGGGATTGGCTTTGATCAGCTGTTATTATTGCAGTCTTCAACACACCCAGATGCAGATTTTGATTACCGCGTTTTTAATGCTGATGGTCAAGAGGTAGAGCAGTGTGGCAATGGTGCTCGGTGTATGGCTAAATTTATTGAGCATATGGGTTTAGGCAAAGGGAAACGGAAGTGGTCCTTAGCTAGCTTGGGTGGGGTGTTTCAAGTTGAGCTATTGGATAGTGGCTTAGTGAAGGCAGACATGAGTGCGCCTGATTTTACGCCAGAAAGCATTCCTTTCGTTGCGGCTAATCGGGCTAGCTTATATGAAGCAGTGTTTTGTGGTGAAAAGCGAGAGTTTGGTGTTGTCAGTATGGGGAATCCTCATGCGGTTATGCAGGTACCAGATGTGGCCAGTGCTTTGGTTGACACGTTGGGTGCTGCGATGAATGAATCCAAATTATTTCCTCAGGGGGTCAATGTCGGCTTTTTTCAGTGCGTTAATGATGAAGAGATTATTCTGCGTGTTTATGAGCGAGGTGTTGGTCAGACACTTGCTTGTGGCAGTGGCGCTTGTGCAGCCGTTGTGATTGGCCGCCTTTGGGGGCTGTTGCAGGCTAAAGTTGTCGTTAAGTTAGCTGTTGGTGAGCTGCTGATTTCTTGGGCTGGCGAGGGGCATGTTGTTGAAATGATAGGGCCTGCAGAAATTGTTTATCAAGGACGGTGGTTTTAAGCATTTATTGTTTGCTATAGTAAATTTGTAAAAGCGTGTATAATTAGTTACTGACTTGGACGACAAGCTTTGGGGGAAATTATGGTAGATAAAAAAAAATCAAAGTTAGCAAAAAAAACAAGCGTGAAAAAAGCGTCGGCAAAGAAAACATCAGTAGCTAAAAAAAGCTCGAGTATTGCAAAAACAAAAACGAAGTCAGTTGTAAAAAAAGCATCTAGCAAGGCAAAAAGCACAACAAAAAAAAGCACAGCTAATAAGGCTGTGGAAAAAGAAATAGTGAAAAAGCCAGCAGTGAAAAAAGCAGCAGCTAAAGAAGCAGCTAAAGAAGCAGCTAAAAAGCCAGTTAAAAAAATAACGGTGAGCACAAAAAAAACAACAGTAAAAAAGCCGATAAAAAAGGTGATAAAAAAAGTAGACAAGAATAAAAATAATGGTATGGTGGTTGGCCCTGTGAGCAAGTCCAGCAGTTCAGCCGGTGTAAATAAGGAAATAAATGTGAGAAAAAGCGTAAAAAAAGATGAGGGTAGTCGTGTTATAAAGAGCGATGCTACACCAGACAGCCTGTCTTTTGAGGGAATTTCAACTGAAGACTACATGAATGATGTGCAGTCAAAGCATTTTGAACAGGTTCTTAATACCTGGAAAGAAAAGTTGCTGGAAGAGGTTGGCTCTACGGTTGTACATTTAAAAGAAGATGTTGAGGCTTTGGCGGATCCTTTGGACCGAGCAGCACAAGAAGAAGGTTTTCGACTTGAGCTGAGAACTCGCGATCGAGAGCGCAAGCTGATTAAAAAAATTGAAAAATCACTGGATGATATTAAAACCGGTGATTATGGTTTTTGTAAAGATTGCGGCATTGAAATTGGCTTGAATCGCTTAGAGGCAAGGCCAACAGCAGTTCGCTGCATTGACTGTAAAACTATTCAAGAGATTAAAGAAAAACAAGGTGCAGCGTAGTCGTTTGCATAAAAGCTATGGATAAGATTTTTATTTCGGGGCTTATTGTTGATGCCCACGTTGGTGTGCCTGATGAAGAAAGGCGTTCTGTACAGCGTTTATTAATCGATGTTTGTTGTGAAACAGATATTACGGCAGCTGCAAAAACAGATGATATTCAAGAAGCGCTAGATTATGCGCAAATCAGGTTGTTTATAATCCAGTTTTTTAAAAACGCACATCATTGCTTACTGGAAAGCATTGCTGAAAAGCTATCAGCACTGTTGTTAGAGAAATTCATAATTAAAAAAATCACGCTTTCTGTTGCTAAGTTAGATATTTTTTCAGACGTTGATCGTGTTGGTGTTTGTGTGGAGCGGGAGCGGGAGCGTTAGAGCAGAGTCTGAAATCTTATTGGAAAAAATTTTACGATTAAGAGCCTAGGTCATGAAATAAACTGCCTGCCCCGGCGTGAACAAAAAAGCTAGCAATTTTTCCCTCAAGGCGCCATGATGTTGCTTTGTTGATGATGGCGGGGTGCTAAGGGTGATAAAGAAAATTGTGTTGGCCAGTGGTAATCAAGGCAAGTTAGTTGAAATTCAGCAGCGCTTAAATTCAGAGAATATTGAATTACTTACCCAGTCATCGCTCGGCGTACAATCTGTAGAAGAGACGGGGCTGACCTTTGTCGAAAATGCTATTTTAAAAGCCCGTCATGCTGCCAAGTTAACTGGATTTCCAGCTATTGCTGATGATTCAGGGTTGCTGGTTGATGCGCTAAACGGGGCTCCGGGATTATACACAGCACGCTATGCAGGTGAAAATGCCACATCCGCTGAGCGTAATGCCTTTCTACTGAAAAACTTACAAGGCGTGAGTGATGATCAGCGTGGTGCAACCTTTTATAGTGTGATGGTTTTTCTTGATAACCCTGAAGATCCGATGCCAATTGTCGCAGAAGGCGCTTGGCGAGGCGTAATTTTAACCGAACCTAAAGGGGTTGGTGGCTTTGGTTATGATCCTGTTTTTTATGTACCGACCCACCACTGCGCTGCGGCAGAGATGGATCTGGTGGAGAAAAACACTATTAGTCACCGTGGGCAGGCGCTAACCAAGCTGCAGCAAGCCTTGACGCAAATGTTGGGTATTTAGGCATGAAAAACCCCCCATGGGCCGTGTTGGTATTAATTGGTGTGACAGCCATGTGGGGTTTAACTTTTCCGCTGATTAAAAATTCGCTGGCGGATGTGCCGCCGTTGTTGTTTGTTCTTGTTCGCCTGTCTTTGGCGGCACTTGTTCTATTGCCCTTTTTATGGCGGCGTATAAAAAAATGTGCCTGGCCGTTATTTTGGTGTGGTTTGATTTTAGCTTTTTTTAATACAGTAAGTTATGTGTGTCAAACAAAAGGTATGCAAACAATTAGCCCAGATAATTCCGCATTTATTATGACCGTTTACGTGGTGCTGGTGCCACTTTTCGCACCACTATTTGGATTGGGGCACTATCGCGTGAGCCAGTTTGTTGCTATCAGCTTAACCATGCTAGGGATTTATATTTTAACTGGAGCTCATTTTAATGGGTTTTCTACGGGTGATTATTGGACTTTACTCAGTTCTATTTGCTATGGCTGTTTTGTTATTTCACTGCAGAAAATGACAAAATACATTAGTGATGTTTGGGTGTTGGTTTTTTTGCAGATTTTACTGGGCATTCCGCTGATTTTGCCTGCAATTTCGCCCCCGATTGTTGTTGGGCATTGGCCAATGGGTGTCTGGATTGCTTTGTTGTTTTGTTCGTTATTTGCAACGATTCTGTGTTTCTATTTGCAAAATACTTTTCAAAAGCAAGTCTCGGTGGTTCATGCAACCTTAATTTACGCTTTAGAACCTGTGTTTGCAGTTATTTTTGCGTATCTAATCAATCATGAAGTGGTGACCAGTGACACGCTCATTGGTGGTGCTTTGGTCTTGTCAGGCCTTTTGCTGGTTGAGTTATTACCGAAATGGGGTCGTTGGTCGGTATTTAAAAAACATTAATAATTAATTGGTTACTAAGGTTCTTTCAACGTCCTCTGTTTAAAAGTCTATACTTGTTTTACGTGCTATTTTATTGGGAATGAAGAATAGAGGTGGAATATGTTGAGCTTGCTTCGCGCCGTACTTGTTTTTATTGTGTTATTGCCAGTGATGGTTTTTGCAAATGAAGTGAAAGCCAAAACAAACCAATTAATTTGTATCTCAGGAGATACCAAGCTTACGGAGGCTGTGCAACCTTCCGGCATTATTTCTGATGCGAATGCGGTCAATCGGAGTTTTCCTCGCTGGCAAGATGGCACAGGGAATAAGGTATTTATTTTTGATCCCAAGAAGCTTGCCTGGGGGGCTTATAACAATCGAGGTCGATTAGTGGCTTCAGGTCGAGCTTCTGGCGGTGCTAATTACTGCCGAGATGTTGGTCGTGCTTGTCGAACACCACGAGGCGAATTTAAAGTACATCGCAAAGGCAGTAGTTATTGTCGGTCTGGTAAATACCCCCTACCGCGTGGTGGTGCACCAATGCCTCACTGCATGCATTTTTATCGCGGCTATGCCATTCATGGCTCCCCTGATGTGCCTAATCGCAATGCCAGCCATGGCTGTATTCGCGTTCTGCCGAAAGATGCTAAATGGTTGAATAAAAACTTTATTGATGTCGGCACGACAGTCGTTGTGAGGCCCTACTAAATTGCCCGGGTTTTTTTCTTACGCTGCCTGTCGGTGTTATCGCACTTATTTTTGCCAGTAAACCACGTACTATCCACCCTCAAATTCATTTTTATTGAGAGTGCCCCATGAAAAAAATTATTGCATTTACATTGTCGCTTGTTTTATTTGGTCTAAGTACAAATGCGTTGGCGTGGGTGAATTGTGATTTAAGCACTCCAGCGAATGCCTGCGCTTGTGTGAAAAAAAACTTTGTTTCAGGTTGCGAAAGCAGCAAAACATATCCGGCCATTTTTTGCCAAAATAAAATTCCTGAGTTATTAAAAGTTAACACGCGATTTGTGATTGCAGAATGTCAAAAGGAAGCTCCGGGCTTTAGTTCCCAGTGCCAGACAGAAGGCAGTTATTTTGCAGTTAAATGCCCAGCTGATTTACCTTTTGCTTAATAATGAACTTTAAGAAAATCAAAGGTAAATATGTCTTAATACGCAGAAGCTTTTATTCTATTAGGGGACGTGGGTTCTTGCTAGCCACTTTGTTTATGCTTTTGTTTTCTTCTCTCTCTTATGCCCAAAAGGGCATTTATATTTCGGCTTTAGGTGGTTGGGGCAGCACAAATTGGAGTAAAATTGGTATTGACCCCCGTGCACCAAGTGATGACACAGTTGGCTTAGACACAACGCTTCCTACTAGCACACAAGATCAAGGCTTTGCCGGAGGGGTAGCTTTAGGCTGGGATTTTGCAAAAAACTTTGGTGTAGAATGTCGTTATTTGTATTTTTCACGAGCTAAAGCAAAATTTGATGACCTGAATAGTTATGTCCCCCCTGTGGGTCCTGGTTCGCCATTTACTCTAAAATCACAGACACAATCCGTTATGTTATTAGTTAAGCTGCGTGCTCACCTTTGGCGCTCATTTTCAGTTTTTTCCGTTTTAGGCGGTGCTTATACGATGACACATTATCAGTACCCTAGCTTTGTTATTACAGAAAAGATAGGCACGGGTCGAAACGGTTTTGGTGGCGTATTTGGTGCTGGCTTGAGCCAACGCTTTGCCAAACATTTCGCTCAGCGTTTAGAATTTGATTTTGCGACTGGCAGTGCCCCGGTTTCAATGTTGACCGTGAAAAAATATGTTCCTTTTTTAACGACGGTGACTTATCAGATCGCTTATTATTTTTAGGATAAAAATTACGTACGTTAAAGAAGTTTCAGTCTTTTCGCTATGAGTTTTGTCTGGAATTTGTTCAACTTTTCCCGCATAATAAATATAGGTCGTTAATAGTCATTTTATTATTAACGTTAACACCATCATTTGTTAGGAGGGGATAATGCGATACATATTACGTCGTTGTGGCTTAGTGGTTTTATTGAGTGTTTTTTCATTGAGCACGTTGGCGGCAACCGATCATAAGAAAAAAGTATCAGCATATAAAAAAGGCGCGTTGGCGCATCCGGCCTCTCATGCCCTGCCAGCATTTAACCAGATTATGGTGGGCCCAAATTTGGATATTCATATCACGGGTGGTCATAAAAAGTCAGCACTTCGTGTGGTTCAGTCGAATAAAGACACGCGTCACTTAAATTTTCATGTGAAAAATAAAATACTGTATTTATCCGTTAGTGGTAAAGGGCGCTATCAAGTGCCATTGCGTGTTGGAATTGACGCAGGCCCTTTAGATGCAATTGATTTTTCTGGCAATACAACAGTTCGCGCATTTAATTTAAAAGGCAAAAAGTTAGATATTAATGATAGCTCATCAGGGTTGTTGCAGTTGCATGGTGAAGTGGATGTTTATGCGATTAATGCCTCAGGTAATGCGAATATTGATCTTCAGTGGGTATCAAGCAGTTCTGATGTGCATGTAAATGCGAGTGGTAAAAGCCGCGTTCGTTTGGCAGGAGTAGCGAATCAACTGCACTTACAAATGACGGGTCAATCGCAATTCTATGGGCAATACTTAAGAGCAAAAGATGTTTGGGTAAAAACTGCCGGCTCTGCTGAAGCACATGTATTAGCCACGGAAAGTCTGCGGGCTTTTGCGAAAGGTCAAAGTAATATTTATTATTATAAAGCGCCGTCATTATTTACAAAAAGAAGCATTGAGTCAGGTAATATTTTTCAAGCCGGCTGGTCGCGCTAATTAATTGAAGGAGTAAAACGCATGAAAATGATAACAAAAATAGCAGCATTGTCACTGGTGGTTATTGTGGCGGGTTGCTCAAGCCCAAAACAAGATGATAACTCGGTGTTAGTTAATCAAGCTGCAATGAATAAAGATAGCAACCAATATGGTCAACTGGGGTCTTTGGCCGATAAGATTAAAGCAGAAGGCGTTAATGTTGAAATGGCAGGTCAAACACTGCGCTTAGTTGTCCCTGTCGATGACTTTTTTGTGGCGGGCAGCCGAAGCGAGGTTAAATCATCCAAGTTGGCCACTTTAGCGCAGGTCGTTGAGTTGACGCGGTATTATTCAAACAGAGCGCCGGTTCATGTAATTGGTTATACGACGAATGTGGTTGGTAGTGCGAAAGATCAATTGGCAGATTCTAAAGCGTGGGCTGAGGCAATTGCCTCTTATTTATGGAATGATGGCTTGGCTAAGTCGCGAATGAAAATTCAGGGCAAGGGTGCTGTTAATCCGATAGCATCGAATGAAACGCCAGCGGGAGCTTCGATGAATCGCCGTGTGGAAATTTCAGTTTTATTGCCAAAATAATATGTAATTTTGTTTAAGGATAAACAGTCGCTATGTTAGATATTGCCGCAAGCTTATTGTCACTAACCGTGTTAGAAATTGTTTTGGGTGTAGATAATCTGGTTTTTATTTCAATTATGGCAGGCAAGGTTGCTAAGAATAAGCAGGTTGCAGTGATGCGGCTCGGTTTGTCAGCGGCATGGATTACCAGATTGTTGCTGTTGTTACTCGCGACCTGGATGGTGAAGTTGTCACATCCACTGTTTTCAGTTGGTACGTTTGATGTGTCATTTCGTGATCTCTTTTTATTTTTTGGCGGATTGTTTTTATTATACAAAGCAATCACAGAAATTCATGAAATGTTTGTTGCACACAAGCAAGAAGAAGTCGTTGCCCGCTCAGCAAATCAGTGGGTGGTGATTGGTCAAATTATGGTGTTAGATATTGTTTTTTCTATTGACAGTATTTTAACTGCGGTTGGTTTAACGCAAGTGTATTGGATTATGGCAACGGCTATTACCATCGCAATTATTTTGATGATATTTATGAGCCGGCCTTTGCATTCTTTTATTGAAAAAAATCCATCCGTTAAAATGCTGGCATTGGCTTTTTTAGTATTGATTGGCACCGTGTTAGTTGCTGACGGGTTGCATTATCATATTGATCGAAAATACATTTATGCCGCCATTTGTTTTTCGTTGTTTGTTGAGATGCTTAATGTACTTAGGGCGAAGAAACAGTAGCTTTCGAGGTGCTGTTTTCACTATTTTCTTTCTCGTTTACGTGGCCCGAGAACAAGGTACTTTGTCCCCCAGTTGTTTTTGGTTGACCTTCCGTGTTCCGTTGTTTGCTGGTGCTAAGAGCAGTTGTCTTGGCTGCACCGTGGTCTGGCCCGATTTTTGCTTTCTTTGCGACAGGGGCTGGATTTAAATAATCTGAAATACCTTTTGAAAATTTTAGCACAATTTCATCAGAGAGATTTAGAGTGTTTAGTTTTTCTGTTATTTCAGTTAACTGATCTTTCTGATATTTTGTTAATTGATACTCTTTTTTAGTCTGATCTTCTGTTGATTCACTAGATAGTATTTTTGTTATGGCTTCAAGCGTATTATCCAGGTTAGGTTTTTCCTCATGCTTAGCACGAAAAATGAGTGCTTGACTCCTTAAGATTAATTGGTTCAGTAGCTCTGATTTATTTACTGAATTTTGATTAAAAGATAGTGCTGTTGCTAGATCACAAAGAGCGCTGGGTGACAGAGTTGTGCTTATCGCCTGAGACTTTAAAATGTTTTTGAGCAGAATTCCTTGATCCTCTTGGAAAAGTTCCAAGCATTGTCTAAACATTGCATCTCTATTGCAGCTTAATGATTCACAAAAAGAAGCTATATTTTTTGAGTTTTTAGTCAGTTTACGTATTGTTTTTTTGGCGAGAGAAGTGGGGTCGCGAAAATGATCTAGGAGGATTTCTTCGTAAGCTATTTCGGCTACTGCCCCATGTTCTACGCGATATTCTAATCTGTATGTTGGTGGTTCTTCCTTGGGGAGTTGTTTCTTTAATGCCTCCTTCATTTCTTTTGCATTTAGTTTTTGCCGAAAGAGGTCCATGTTTTCTTCTATGAAGGTAATTTTTTTTTCAACCATTTCACTGATCGCCTCAGGGTAATCTGTTTTAAGCCTTTCAATTTGCTTTAATAAGAAAACACAAGTTTTATATATTAGGGCAGGGTAGTTTTCATCCAGCAGCGGGCACTCTTCTTTTTTATAGCCATCCATAAGTGGAGAGGTGTTAAAAAGATAAGGAAGGCCGTGTTTGAAAAGCACAACAAATTTAGAAAGAACATCAAGCTCATGCAGTATTAATATGAGATCTCCACTTTCTAGTTTTTTCTCAACAATGGTTGGATAAAATTTATGAAGGACGATTTCTGTTCCTTCAGAAGCTGTATCTAGTAATTTTTCAATCACCTTTTTGGTTTTACGTTTTTGTGCACTAGATGGGGTAGATGGGGGGAGTGTTTTGTGCCAATGATATATTTTTTCAATTGCTTCCAGGGTGTTATCTAGGTTTTGATATAATAATGTGATTTGTTCTTCTGTGGTGGCTTCGGTAAATGGGAATGATGCAATTATTAATTTTATTCTTGTTGTTAGTAGCTTAAGTAGTTTTGTTGCCTCACCTTTTTCTAGCTCGAAAGGAGTACCGTCTATAAGTCTGCTGACTGTTGTTGGACTTTGCCCAAAAGGGAGGTCTTTTGATTCGAGCAAGGCTTCTATGTCTGCTCTTTTGCTCGTGCTGTTTGCGTCAGGGGAGCCAGCGCTGCTTGGTTCGCTTATGGCGCTACTGTTTGACGCGCTTCCGGCACTACTGCGTGATTCATGTTCGGTGGTACTGTCTGGTAAACTTCTTTTAGTGCCGGGCATGACGGGCCTCCAAATATTAAAACAAGACGAATAATACCATAAATTTACTTTTAGTAAAGCATATAGGGGGTTGAAGGTGCTAATTTTTTTGCTGAGTTAGGGGTTGTGTCGCGATAACACCGATAAAAACCAAGAATACCTTTAAAGTATGCGGATGATATTAGTTAAGACTCAATGAATACTGAAAGGAAGGTGAGGTAAATAGGAGTGTGCTAGTAGGCAGCGTTTTCGCCAGTCTGTTTTTTAGTAAGCAAACTGGCGAGACTTGGTTTTATACTGTTTGATCAAGGATGGTGTTTTGAATGGCTTTTAGTGACTCAAGTTTAACAGACTGACCTTGTGCCGTTTGAGGGAGAGCCTTTAAAGCCTGCAAGCCAAGTTTTTCGTTAGAAAAGTTACCGTAAGTCATTGTGTAAGTTAGGTGGCCTTTATTAACGAGTGTGTAAAAATGCAATTGCTGTGTCGCGATTTTATGTTGCTTTGCAAAGGCGGTTAGTTCATTCATGCTGTCAGCCTGCATTAATTGAACAGTATAGTTTTTGTGTGGCAAGCTAAGCATTTTTTTATTTTGTTGTTTTGCTGTTGTTGGCAGTGCTGCTTGGGTAGCCTTGGCCGAAAAAGATGATACGACGGGGGCATTGCTGGCTTGAGCTTTTGTTGGTGTGGTTTTGCTAAGGTCTTGTTTAGCCGCAATCATTTGCACTACAGGCTTTTTTTCTACCAACTTTGGTGGTGTTGCAATGGCCTTAACGGCAACAGATTTTACTGCAGGTGCTGCAACAGACTCAAGCCCATTAAAACTTAGCAACTCGGATGCATTGGTTCTAGTAGTGATATAGACACCGCTTTTGTTAATGTCAGAGACAACACTACCGTTGGGAAGTCTAGAGCCAACCTTAACGGTGGAGTAAGTGCCGCTGTTACTAATGGTTGCGCTCCATGAGCCTTCTTGTTCATCAATATAAGCGAGTTGATAGTCATCAACATTGCTTGAACTGAATTCTGTTGTGCTTGTTGTTGTTGTTTTTGGCAGTGTTTGCATTTTATCTTTTAATGTCGCAATTTCATGCCGAGTTTTTGTGATGGCCAGTTGTTGGTCAAGCACTTGGCGTTCCATTTTTGCAACTTCTAATTGGTTTAGTAGTTTTGTGTAATGGCTTTGCTTGTTGGCGGTTTGTTGAATCAAGCCGCTGTTGATGTTTGTAGCAACCGGTTGCTGAGGTTGGTTTACAGCAGTTTGGTTTGGCTTGGGCTCTGCCTTAGCTACAGTGGATGACTTAACTGTATTGTCATCGGATGAAGAGCTAGAGCCAAATAGGCCATGAATTTGCCAGGCGAGTGCTGCAAAAGCAATAACGACTAAGATAATGGTTTTGGTTTGTTTTTTCTTGTTTGTAGTTGACATATTTAGTTCCCCCATATGGATAGGTTGATGTTTCCGTTGATTAGACCTTCTTTGATTGATATTCTGCCGTTCAATAAGCTGATAGGCAAGTTCGCAATTTGGTTGGCAATAAGCGTTAGTGTTTGTGGTGATACAGACTCTAGTTTGATGCTAATGCTGGCTTCTTTAAAGCGTTGATGATCAAGGCTTTGGCTTATGTTAACGCTGTCTGTTGATATTGATTGGCTAATGTTATCAATAAAGAAGGAAGTGACTTCTTTGATTGGATAAATATATTTCGGCGTCTGTCTGTTTTTGTAAGTGTCTTTAATAGCCAGTGTAACGTTGCTACCTTCGATTTTACTGACGATGTTGTTTTTATTCGCCCACTCATTGAGTTGGGTTAGTGTGCCACCAGTATTTTGAAGAGTGATTTCAGTGCTGGTTGGCGTGAAAAAAGCTGATGCTATAGACCAGCCCGCTGGCAAAAAGCCAAAGTTTATTTTGTTAACGACATTGTCAATAACTTCAGTAGGGCTGGGTGAGCTAAGAGCGGTGTTGTATTTTTTGAAAGGTATTGCTGCAATAGGGCTCTGTGTTTTTACTTCTGCAGGTTTTTTCATAAAAAAGAATAATCCCAGGACGGCAACTAAAAAGATAATGCTAGCTAAAAAGACAGTTTTTTTTGCATTTTTTTGTGGTAACAGCGGTGATTTTAAGGCTGCTTGCAATGGAATTAATTGGCATTCTGTATGTGCTTTCAGTGTTGGAAACAGGGGTTCATCGTGTTGTGTAAATGATGCAATGTGTTTTTTGGGAAAATGAAAGCAGCCCGGTTCTGGTTGGTCGCTGATGGCAACCTTGCCATAAAGGTTAACGTGAAAGTGCTGCGTCCCTGTAATTAGGGGGATGAGTTCGCTGTTGAGATTATCTTTAGCTACCTTGCCATCAAAAAAAATAGTGCCATTGCGGATAATAACGACGAGGCAATCATCTTCTTTCGGCAGTGCTTCACAATATAAAAAATTAAGAGGCCTGTTAAAGTGCTTGGCAATGGTTTCACCCAATAAGTAACCAGGCTCTTTAGAGAACGCCGCTTCAATGGTTTTGCTTGTTTTGTTTCTGGATGCAGAAAAGCAAAGGTATTTTCCCTGCTGCCCAGCAAGTTTTTTAACAGCTTGCTGAGCTTTTTCAGGCGTTTGAGGCTGCAGCAGCTCTCGGTAGGCTTGAGCAATAAACTGCTTTCCGTCGCTGCGTACAATTACTGTCATTGTGTTGCTGCCCTGTTTAAAATAGTTGGTGTGATTAACACAATGGTTTCACGGTTTTTAGTCAATGATGATCTGCCACCTAAGGGCTCAATAATGCCTGCTTGACTTGTTTCATTGTGTAGGCTTTTGTAACCAGCAATAATTAATGTTTCACCTGACATGACTGCACTGCGTTGGTTAAATTGCTTTTGGTTAATAGTCGGTGTTTGGATAGCGGAATAATCACCCTTCGATTCACCCTCCGGAGCAGATGAAACTTTTTCTATTTTTACAAGGCTAGCCAGTGTGCTGGAAATTTGCATAATAACTTTATCTTTCTGTATTTTAGGCAATATAAATAAAGTCAGTCCATCAGTAATATTCCCGGGTGTTAGGGTGGTTTGTGATTGGCCACCCACGCCATTTAGGATTGTCGCTACGCTTTTTAGGTAGCCCTGGTCTTGTGTGATGCGAATAGAAGCCATTTGGTTATTCATAGTCACCACTTTCGGTTGGGTAACAACACTGACGCTGCCCTGTTCATTTAAGGCGCTAATGATGCTTTGATTGTTACCACCAAATGTAAGTTTAGTGATTTCCCCTGGACTGTTTGAGGTGCCGGCAGTAACACCAGCAAAAGAAGGTGCCTCAATTTTAATTGGAATATGTCGGTTGCCTAGTGTCATTTTAGAAGCCAGTCCCCAGTCAATACCAAATTGAAATTGCTTGTTTAGTTGAATATCAAGAATTTCCACTTTAATAGCAACTTCCTTCGATAAAATATCATTAATATGCTGAATGTATTTGCTAATAGCGGCAACATTTGCTGGATAGTCGTGAACGGTTACTGTTGTGGTCGACTCTGAAATAACAATTTTTCCTTTTTCAGACTTTAATTGTTCGAGCGTTTTCTCCAGATCTTTCCAAACGGATAATTCTGCAGCAGACAGATCACTGTGTTGTTGATCATTAATGACCATGTTTTGCGACATACCTTCCTCTTGTCCACCACCACCACCACCAGCAGCAGCACCAGCACCAGCACCGGACAATTGTCCAACCGCGTAGCTTGATGAGCCTGGCATAAAGGACACATTAAAGGTTTTTGTCATAAAGGCAGACCAGCGTAGACTCTGATTATGGATGTTGTAGTGTAGGCCTGTTTTAGCAGAAATATACTTTAGTGCGCCTTTAATAGAGCCGGTGTAGTTGATGTTGACGGGCATGTCCGGCTGGGTTGAGCCATCATAGCTAGCGACAATTTTTGTTGTGCGTAATAGTCGTTGCATTAACACGTTTAAAGGCATCTTTTTGGCTTGTAGCGAGATAGAGTGGCTTAGCCAAGCAGGATCGTTTGAAATTTCAACGGGTGTTTTGTCGGTGTAATAGCCAGACAAATTAATTGCAGCGGGCGCTGATGTGCTATCCATATCTTGCGCACCGCTTATTTGTTGTTGTGTTTTTCGGATTTCACTTTTTGTTTCTTGGTAGTTTGCGCAACCAAAAAGCAGGCTGGCGCCGACGGTGATAATCAGTAATTTTTTAGCTAGTGTAATCAGTTTTTTCATTTTAAGTTCCTCGTAACAATCACTAAGATATGGTTGCCATGGTAAAAGCGAGCTTGCAATGGGTAGTCGTTGAGCACGTCATTCATTGCGGCAAGCAAGGTAGATGCTTTGATCGTGGTTCGTCCCTTCCAGCTAAAGTCATGAGAAGGTTTCCAGATAACATTTTTCCAGCCATGTTGTTTGGCAAGTGCGGTGATATTTTTGCGCAGTGAGCCAGGTTTCATGGTAAAGCGAATAGCTTGGCTATTATAGTTGGCTTTGCTGAAAGACTGGGCGCTGGGTGTCGCTACAATAGGCTTGGCATGGCTGCTGCCATTGGCAAAAGTCGTGCTAGATAGCAAAAGTAGTGAAAGGGCAATAATAGCTGATCGCATGGCGTATCCTTTGTTTAGTTAAAAGTTAATTGGGTGCTAGATGTTCGTTTTTCTTAACCTTCTGTGCGTTTTGTCTTACTTGTTCTTATAAGCATTTAACCCTAACAAGTTTTTTATCTAATGTAAAGCTTTAGCTTTGCTGAATAGGCCCTTTGAATTGAAAGGGTTTACCATTGGTAGTGAATTGACTTTTTTTACGTCCAAAAAGGAGGGGTTGCTTTTTTAGCTGTCCATTTAGGCCGTTTAGACACTACTCTTAAGTAGGTGTTGGCCATTGAGAAGCTGTTAATTTGCTAGGCGTGGCTAAAGCAGCAATACTGACTAAATGAATGACAGCCGCTTAGGCTTGGGGTACAATTTTTAAAAACATAAATGACTACAGGTGATGAGCATGGCAGATAATGAGCATGATGACAGCAAGCAAATAGACGAGGCCGCTTTTATTGAAGAATTGGCTCGAAAAACAGAAGATGCTTGGCGCGAGCCCGTATCGGCAAGTGAGCTATTGTATTTGTTTAATCAATATCCCTTTTTGATTATCTCTGGCACGGAAATTTCACCGGAGCAAGCCAGGGATGAGGCCCAGCAAGGCAAGCCAGATCGTCAGCTAACAGCAACATCCGGCTGGCTGATCCATGACTATGGTAAGCTAGTTTTGGCCTCTCAGGGAGATTTGCTGTGGAGCTCAGGTGAGGACTACAGGCGTATCGTTAATGAGCGTGAGCAAAAACAAGCAGCGCAAACAGAAATCAGCGACAATCCTTTTGACGAATATACGCCCAGCACAAAAGAATCTTCTGTTACCACTGTTAAAGGGACACCCTTTACTGGCGATGATGTTGGTACTACGGTTAAACAAGCTTTTGATACGGCGGTTGATGTGATGGATTACGTTATTGAAAATAAAAATTGGTCGGATGTTTTTTTGGTTGATGGTCAACCAATGATGCAATGGGCAGCATGGGTTGAAGCAAGCTTTAATGGCATTGAATTGCAAGGCTTCGAGCCAACAACGCAAGACCTTCTTAAGCGAGATCGCTTAGGTCGGACCTTTGAAGACCTTGCTAGCCGAATTAAACAGCGCCGTGGGTTGGGGGGCTAGCTTATTAACGCGGTTGTTGCTGCCCTTGGCGGAGCACTTCTTCCAAGGCGCTATTATTCTGTGAGCTGTTTGTGGTGCTCTTGAGAGCTGTTGGATGAGGGTCGGTGAGTTTTACACAGAATTTTTTGATTGTTTCTTGGCTTATTCTTTGCCCATGTTTTTGATCAAGGTGATTGCTAATCACTTCATTTTTTACTTTTGTGCTGCCAGTCGCCCAAGAGTGAAGCTTGCTTGCACCGAGGTACATGCCCTCTAAAACAGAGGAAACAGGATTGAGGGCGAGTGAGCCGAGGCCGCGGGCGATTCCGGCTTTGTAGGACCGTTGGTCTTGCAGACAGGCGGGTAGGTTTTTAAGTCTGCCATCAGCAGTTTCTTTCAGGTTGCTAGCAGCTCTGTTGTAGCCTTGCTCGATAAGAAGAGCTTTTATCTGTTTAAAAGACATAGGCTGGCCTTGAATTAGATGCGCATAAGTTTTTTCACCTCGCACCTTTGCTAGAAAAAGATCTGGGTTGTTTTCTAAACTTAGTTTGTCTATTGCTTTCACTAACTCAATTTTTGTTTCAATTTCAGCTTTTTCTTTGGTAGATAGCTCAGGGTGCTTGCTTGCTTGTATTAGCGTTTGGAGTCTTTCACTTAGTGGAACTCCCTGAACCCCTTCTTTTAAGCTTGCGGCTTCTTCCATCTTGAGGCGCTCACGAATAATCATTTGTACTCTTTGCTGTGCTTCGTCGCGTGCTATGGCTTGGTTTTTAAGTAGATTAATTAGTGTGTATTCTTTTTTGTTCAGTGCACCTTTGGCTGCACTTATATCATGTTGTAGCTGCTCAAAGTCAGTGTCGCCTAACTCATCCTTTTTTCCTAGAGTTTCTTGGACCTTGGTTAGTTCCCCTTTAGTTTCAGGGTAAAACTGAATAACCGTATTAGTTAAATCACTAATTTCTTTAAGGAGAGCAGCCTTATCTGAACTATCAGTGTTGAGATCGCTGACCTTAGTTTGAATCTCAGTTATTTTATTTTTCCTATCACCCTCAAGCGACTTTATAGCCTCCGCTGTACGAGGATCATCGACTAAAAATTGCTCAACATCCTTGACAGTGCCCGCCCTCTGGATATTACCTATTGTTTTTGTTGCCTGTTCATAGCTCTTTTCTACCAGTTGGCGTCGCTGTTTAAAAATATCTTCATCTTTAGTCAGTTCAATCTTTTGAAAGGAGCTTATATTTTCTTTAATAAAGTCCTGCTGCTCTGCTTTTGGAAGTTGTTGAAGCGCTGAAAAGAAGAGTTCGCTTCTTTTGCTAAGGGCTGTTTGATGTTGTTCTTTTGCAAGTTTAAGTTCCTTTTTGAGTTTACGAATGTCGCCTTCCAGTATTTTTTGACCTGGGTCAGGTCGACGGTAATGATGTGGTCCAGTGGGAATCGAGCGGATCTTTTTTTGTAATTCAGCTTTACACTGGTTTATTTCCCTATTCTTTTTCTTAATATCGAGCCCTGTTGTATTAATTTCAGCATTTAGGTCTTCATATTGTTTTTTATATTTTTCCCAGTTGTCTTTAGCTTTTGTGAGGGCAGTGTCATTGGTTCTAAAAGCCTCCATGTCTTCATTGTATGTTCGTCCATTAAGCAGTCCATTATACTGACCATCTAACTTTATATAGTCAGGTATATGAGTTTTAAATAACTCTTTATCCAAGATAGCATCATCGGCTTGTTGATCCTGGGTTGGTTTATGCGTGTTCAGTGTTTTTTGACACCAATAGTACTTTATTAAAAGTTGTAAATTTGATGGGGCTTCTTTATACGCTTTTTTAGCAGCAGATACTAGTTCAGCCATTTTTTCTTGATCGTTGTTCCCTTCTGGCCAACCTTCTGGAAATGAAAATTCTTCTTCCGCGCCCAAAAGTGGCTCTTTAAAAGTGTTCACAAGACCTTCAATTTCACCGGCTAGGCCTTTTAGCCTAGTGTGTTCATCGCCTACCTTTTTCTCTATTTTGGTTGCAAGCTCCTCAAGTTTTCCCGCCATTTCAGTAGTGGGAAGTGCATTTGGATCGAAATGAAGTTCGGCGCTGCCGTTAGATTTTTCAATTTCTTTTGAAACAGCCATCGCAAGAGTTTCGGTGCCATATTTTATTTTCAACTTTTCAAGTTGTTTTTTTCTTTCTGCAGCATTTGACATAATTGTAGGCCCCTGTTTTTTTATCTATACCCCATTATACCAGCTCAACCTTAAGGTAATATTAAATAAGCGAAAAAAAGTGAAAAAAAACAGACAAAGGCGGTGCTGGGATGGATGGAGGTTTTTTTTGAAAAAAACAATGAGTTGCTAGACTAAAGGCTGTTGTTGCTAAGTGTTTGTTTTTATCGGAAATTGCGTTGGCCCAGAAATATGCCTTGCGAGGACCTCTGTTGCCATAATAAGTGTTATTTGTAATAAAAAAGAGGCAGTTGGGCTATTTATCTTTGTTGGTTTTAACAATGCGCAAACTGGGCTTGGCTTTTTTATTTGTACTGGGTGTTGAGCTTTTAGGCGGTGAGGGTGGTTGATCATCTTCGTCAAAAGCCATGCCGCGGCCATTTTCAAAGGCATAAATTGCCATAATGGCAGGGCAGGGGATGTACAGGCTTTTAGCAATACCAGAAAAACGCGCAGTAAATGAGACAGCTTCGTTGTTAATGATTAGGTCGGTTACCGCTTGGTAGGAAATATTTAAAATAATTTTGCCGTCTTCGATAAATTGCTCAGGGACCATGACATCTGGCACCATGGCATTGACCATAACATAAGGTGTCAGTTCGTTGTCATTGAGCCACTCGTGCATGGCTCTAATTAAATAGGGCCTGGATGAAGTCATAGTGGCGGTAACTCTTGCTCTGATTCAGATAGGCTAGCTTGAAAAGATTCACGTTCAAACAAGCGGTTAGCGTATTCAATCACGCCTTTGGCTTGCCTTGGCAGTTGAACTTCCATACTGGGTAAGCGCCATAATAAAGGCAGAATAGTGCAGTCAATCAGTGAAAAGTCTTCGCTTAAAAAGTAAGGCATTTCAGCAAAAACAGGCGCTAGTGTGGTAATACTGTTGGCCAGTTGATCGCGAGCTGCACTAGCCGTTTGAGGATCATTACTGAAAACCTCAGGTAACAGGCTGTACCAATCGCGATAAATACGGAAGATCATTAAACGGCTTTTTGCCCGGGCAATTGGGTAAACTGGCAACAGTGGTGGGTGAGGAAAACGCTCGTCCAGGTATTCCATAATAACTGTGGGCTCATAAAGTACTAATTCACGGTCGACTAGTGTTGGCAATGAGTTATAAGGGTTGAGATCAATTAAATCTTGGCAGGGCTCAATGGGCGTAACCGACAAAATATCAACATTAATGCCTTTTTCAGCAAGTACGATGCGAATTTGATGGCTGTGAATATCCAGCGGGCCAGAGTATAGGGTCAGGGTGGAGCGACGTAGTACAGACATGGTAAGTGATCCTTTCTCGTTTTGCCAATGCCAGGTTGTTGATTTTTAGCAACAAATTGGCCTGCAAAAGCAGGCCAATGGTTGAAATCGGTCTAAGGCCCTGACAAGTTGCCTTAAACGATTAACGTTTAGAGAATTGTGTTTTCTTACGTGCTTTACGGAAACCAACTTTTTTCCGCTCAACTTCACGCGAGTCACGTGTCACAAAACCAGCTACGCGTAATGCTTTGTGCCAGCTCTTCGTGCCGTCTTCACCTTCGCTGTCTCTTTCAAATGAGATAAGTGCGCGAGTGATGCCTAGACGAATAGCGCCAGCTTGGCCACTAATGCCGCCACCCTTTACGGTAACAAGAAGGTCAAACTTCCCATTTAAACTAAGTAGTTCAATGGGTTGCATGACAATACGGCATGCGGTTTCACGAGTAAAAAACGCTTCTAAAGGGCGATTATTAACGGTGATTTTACCGCTTCCCTTGCGCAAGAAAACGCGAGCAGTTGATGATTTGCGACGACCCGTCGTAACGTTTTGTTTGATCGCTTTAGATGCTGCCATAATGAATTCCTATTTTATGCTTCTTTTTCATTTGAAAGAGTGAAAGATTCTGGCTGTTGTGCTTGATGTGGATGCTCAGCGCCAGCATAAACGTTTAATTTTCTGTACATGCTGTTGCCAAGAGGTCCTTTAGGCAACATGCCTTTCACCGCTTTTTCAACAACCTTAATAGGCGTGTTGTCCAGCATTTCAGATAATGATTTTTCGCGAATTCCACCAGGGTAGCCAGTGTGGCGATAATATTTCTTATCCGTCATTTTTTTGCCGGTTACTGCAATTTTTTCAGCATTTATTACGATAATAAAATCACCATCATTCATATGAGGTGTGTAGCTTGGTTTGTGCTTACCACGTAGGCGGTGAGCAATTGCGCTTGCAAGACGCCCTAAAATTTGGCCCTCAGCGTCAATGATAAACCATTTGTTATCAATTTCGCCGGCAGTTGTCATATGTGTCTTCACTGTATATTTTTCCTAACATGAAAGTTCAACGATACTACAAAACTTATATGGTTTAGACAAGGGTTTTTTTCAACAATTTGGCACTTTTTGGCGTAGAGCTGTTTTTGAACAACAATGATTCGGGTGATGGCGGTAATAGCTAATTGCTGAGATAAACAATTTGGACATGAGGTATGGGGTTTAAAGGTTGGGTTTTGTTTGGGGGTGAGCCTGGGTGTTTCTGGTGGAGTATTTTAAAGTAGGGTTAGGAGTCGCTGTCTTATGTGCGATTAGATGAGAAGCTTGAAGCGTATAAAAGCATACTTAAGCCTCATTTGAGAAGAGATATTGTCTCGGGTTTGGGGGGGTGAAGCGCGAGGCCTTTGTGAAAAAGTGAAATACGCCATTTTTTTCATAAAAAACAACGGAAAAGACTAAAAAAAATGTGCATTTTGTTAAAAATATGCTATTTTTTATTTAGCTTGAATTTTTTTGGGCTAATCAACTTTTACGGACAACAAAAAGGATGTTTCTTATGGTGAAGAAAACAACAAAGAAAAAGGCTGTTAAAAAAGCAGTTGTGAGAAAAGCAGTGAAAAAAGTAGCAGCTAAAAAACCAGTAGCTAAGAAAAAAGCAGTTACTACGAAGAAAACAGCAGTGAAAAAGACTGTAGCAAAAAAAGCGGTGAAAAAAGCAGCGCCTAAAAAACTAGTCACAACAGCAATTAAAGCGGCATACAAAAAAACAGAAACATTAGTATACCTAGCTGAAACTACCGGTGTTGCTAAGCGTGATGTTGTTGCTGTTTTAGAGTCTTTAGAGAACCTAATGGGCCGTCACTTGAAAAAAGGCAGCTGTCAGCAGTTTACTTTGCCTGGCATGATGAAATGCACAGTGAAGGCTAAGCCAGCTAAAAAAGCTCGCAAAGGTATTAACCCTTTCACAGGTGAGCCAACAACATTTAAAGCAAAACCTGCAAGTCGTGTTGTTAAAGTTCGCCCACTTAAGAAAGTTAAAGAAATGGCTAGCTAAGTCATTTTTTGTCTTTCTCAAAGCCTCCATTCTGGGGGCTTTTTTTTATCTATTGGAAATTGTCAGATTTAGGAAGAAGGTCTTTGTTGCCTATTAACTCCCAGCTTATGTTAGGAGCGGTTTCGGGGACGGATGAAAAAGCTAAGTGGCCCCGAGTGTTTTATATTAGCCAGGAATACCCAGTGCAGATTTAATAAGGCCGGACAAGCCATAAACAGGCGGTATAAGAATGTGCTGTAGCACACCAAATACGAGTAAGGCCAGTAAAATCCATATACCATAAGGCTCTATCATTTCATAACTTGCGGCAAGCCGGTTAGGAAGCAGAGAAGATACAACCCGGCTGCCATCAAGCGGTGGAATAGGAATTAGGTTAAGAATCATTAATACGCAGTTAATTAAAATACCAAATATACCGGCATTAACAAAGAACATGCCAATGTCTCGCAAAGTCTGACTGGTGTCCCAGCTACTTAGAAGGACTAAGCTGATTTTTGCAATGATGCCCCAGCCAATTGCCATGAGCAGGTTACTAACTGGGCCGGCTAATGCAACCAATGCCATGTCTCGTTTAGGTTTTCTAAGGTTTTGTGTCGTAACCGGTACCGGCTTTGCCCAGCCAAAAATAAAACCGCCGAGAAAAAGCAGCGCGATAGGAAGAACTACCGTGCCAATAGGGTCGATGTGTTTGATGGGGTTTAAAGTTAACCGGCCCATCATTAGTGCGGTTTTGTCGCCAAGTTTTAAAGCCACCCACCCGTGAGCGACCTCATGCAGAGTAATCGCAAATAAAAGGGGTAGGATAGCAACACTTAGAAATTGAATTTTGCTTTGTATATCCATAGTGATCACAGTATAGCGAAGATGTTTATTGGAAGATAGTAAATTATTATTGACGGGCACTTAAAAGCAGCCTGAAAAATCTTGAAGCAGGTTAAATAAAGTGTCGTGATTAATTAAGTTCAAGTGCCAGGTATTTCTGTTTGCAACCCATATAGATTGATTAGAGTGCCGTCGATTGATACTTGGCCGTCTTGGCTGAGAGTTATACTGGCAGCACCGCAGCTAATATGAATAGGGCCATGCACACTTGTTATGTTGGTTGATTTCTCTGACTGAAGTTTTGTATGTTTGCACTTTGCGTTAAATGATTGACATTGGAAGCTAATGTTTTGTTTGGCGTGAAGGTATTGTGATTGATTAGAATATATTGAGATATTGTTAGCATAGTAGCTTATGTTGTTGCTTAGGCAGTGCAGGCTGTGTTGGCTTTGCCATTGAATAGTGTTTTTTGCTTTGATGGCTATGTTTTTGTGAGCAATGTGGCTAAGGTTTTCGTGACTTTGTTCGCTAATGGTGTCGGCAGCATTGAGTGAAAGTCGGTTTTTAGCTTGTTGATATAAGTGATTTTGTGATTGCCAGTGTATTTTGGAGTCTGGTTGATTTTGTAGTTGCACAGAGTTTTTATTAGCTGTGCTGAGTGTGATGCTGGGGTGATGTTGATCATCGAAAATTAATTGATGCCCCTCGGGTGTTTGTAAAACATGCTGGCTGGCGTTTTTTGTTGTGACAGGGCTGGAAAAGTTGCTCTTATATAAGGTGCCAAGAATAAATGCCTTTTCTTTTAGTTCGGGTGTAAGTTGAATAATGACAGGGGTGTTGGGCTGTAGTGGAGAGTAGCAAGCGCTATAACTGGTGCTAAGTGCGTGATTAAATAAAAAAGCAGGGCTGCCTTGTAGTGGCTTGTGTTTGAGTGAGTCATTCTGAAAAGTGACGAAGTACCTGTTTTTTGCATTAACTGGGCTAATGGATTGTTGGGGCAGGCTAGCAATATTGGCCAGGGAAAGAGGTGTTAAAAAACATTTTTTGACAACTGGCTTTTGTTTTAATAAATGAGATGTTTTTATTGCTTGAATAGAGGACCTGATTTGTAAGCGCTGCTGGCACCCTTGCTCGGTTGTGATGTGGCTTTTTATGGATTGAATAATATAATTACCATTGTCTTTATTTGAAGGGCAGTTGTTGAGGAATAAAGGGTAACCAGGTTGCAATGGTTGGCTGTGTGTGGCGTTAAGGCAGTAGATTTCGGGGCTGTTTTTTTCTAACAATGAGATTTTTTTGAATAGCTTTGTGAAGAGGTCTGTCGCTGGGCTTATTTGATTGGTGTTTGTATATAATAGTGAATTATTGTTTTGTCGATATTGATGGGACAGAGATAATAAGCTATCAGAGATAAATAGTGTTTGTTTGATAGGGCAAAAACCAAAAGATAAGTTATAGTGCTTACAGAGATGTGATAAAAAAGCAAAGTCGGTTTGATCGTTTTGTGAAATTAGGGTGATAGGCTGAGGTTGGTTAGTGAAGATGGTTCGGCTATTTAAGCCTGGATAGTCAGCTAACATGGTGGCTAGTATTTTTTTCATGGTGGTGTTGTTAAAGTAGCGTGTGTTTTTTTTAAGTGTCAAAGCGTAAGGTGGGGTTGATAATATTAAAGTGAAAGCCCAGCGACCCATAAAGCTGTGGGGGCCGGATATTGTGTGGATGGTGCCGGTTAATTTTATGTGTGCTGGTTTTGTTGAAAGGGTGAGTTTTGCGTGAGTATTAAGGTAGTTAAATAAGTGCTCATCTTCTGCTGAGTTGAAGGGAATAATAATTTGACAGGAATTAACAGTATTGATGCAGCAGTATAGTTTTAAATGGTAAACGACAAAGCATTGTTTGTCGTGAGTGCTAAGGTAGATGGCTGGTGTTTGCATGCCGATATTTTGCTTGTTTTAATTCAAGAGCTCAATACCGTGAAAAAGTAGCGGCGCTTATTGATGGGGCGTATTTGGTGAAGTACTTGTTCTAGCTTTCGTTGTTAACAACGCGATAAGTTTATTTCATAAAAAAAACACCCAGCACTTCACTTAAGTGTTTGGATGTTTTTTGAAAATGATGATCTGACGGGTTGGTTTTATGCTTTGGCTAAGCCCTGTTCGTCACGCTTGCGCTTTCTTCTGCGCTTTTTTTATCATCGGCTGTTAGCATGCGGTGGAGTTCATCTTCATAATTGTACCCAACTCCACATCATCATTTGCGTTCGTCTCCGTATTATTTGCTATGGTTTCATACTCGTTACGCTCACCTCTACAGCACCTAGCTGAAAATAAGCATGCAGCATATAAAAGCGAGCAGCAGCCAAGAATAAAAGAGTAATTAAAGTAATTTGAGTCGTCTAACACTCCGAAAGCAATTAAGGCAATGCCGCCGATCAATGAGATGGCCTTTTCTCGTGTTGCTGAATCGAAGCTGAGTTCTTGGTTCGCTGTTTCTTCATCAGGCATGATAATATGACTCCTATGATTATTAATTAAGGGCAAATGATTTCTTACAGGCGCCATGAGCGCCGTGTTCCAAGATCATACAGAAAGTGGTTTTTTTGTCAACATTTTTTACTTAAAGTGTGTCTTAGTGTGCTTTTTGGCCGCCTGTGTGAATGCGATAAAGCATTTGGCTTGCTTTTATGCGCATGAGTGGAGCGTTGACTGATGCGCTAATACGTTAGTTAACGTATTCAAATACTTTGACAACTTTTTCAACGCCATCAACCTGGCTGGTGGTTTTTGCAGCGAGCTCTGCTTGCTTGCGACTAATAAAGCCAAGCAAGTAGACGACACCATTTTCTGTAATCACCTTAACTTGTGTTGAGCTAAGCCCTGGCTGCCCGAGAAGTGCGGTTTTGACTTTTGTGGTAATCCAGCCATCGTTGGCGCGAGTGCCAGTAGAGGTTGGTTGGGCAATAGTGATTTCATTATAAACACGCCTTGCGCCAGGGTAGTTTTCTGCTATGTCATTTGCTTTTTGTTTTTGTTCTTCCGAGGGGGTTTGTCCAACCAATAGTACAATGTGGTTGAAGGTGGAAGCCACTACGTGAGTACCCTGCATGGCTGGGTTTTGGCCTATTTCTCGTAAGACGCCTTCGGAAATTCTGTTATCGGCCGTAATGGTTTTGATGTTTCGTTTACTGTAAACAACGGCACCACCTGCGGTAGCGCCGATTATAACGGCAGCGGGAATGCAGCTCGAAAGGGCAAGAGAGCATAGTAATAGTGTGGCTAGTTTTTTCATTAGTCTGTCTCGTTGCCAAATAATTGTCGGTCGATGATATCACAAAGGCAGTGAATAACGAGTAAATGAACTTCTTGGATGCGAGACGTTGTGTTTGATGGCACTCTAATTTCAACATCGCTTGAGTTTAGCAAGTTTTCCACTAGGCCACCGTCTTTGCCGGTCAAGGCTATAACGTGTACTTCTCTCTCTTTCGCTGCCTCAATGGCAGCGGCAATGTTTTTTGATTGTCCGCTAGTTGTGATGGCAAGAAGTACGTCGCCTGGCTGGCCCAATGCTTTAATTTGTTTAGAGAAAACTTCGTCATAACTGTAGTCATTGGCAATGGCGGTGATGGTAGATGTGTCGGTGCTTAGTGCAATGGCCGGCAGACTAGGGCGTTCTCGCTCAAAGCGATTAAGCAGTTCTGCTGAGAAGTGTTGTGCGTCTCCAGCGGAGCCACCGTTGCCGCAGCTAAGTATTTTGTTGCCCTTTATTAAGGCTTGAACTAATAGGTCGCCAGCTTCAGCAATGTGGCCCACCAAAACCTGTTCAGCTTGGGTTTTTGTTTGGATGCTTTCATTAAAATGGTGTTTGATGCGTTGAAATAAGTCCATGTTCCGGTCCCCTTTTTATTTTCTGTTGTCATTGTACCGAAAATGCATTTTTTATCCAGTCTATTTGCTGGTTGGCCTGGATGCTGATGACATCAAACCGGCAGGGCTGGTTCTTTTTTCTAGGGTTTTGTTGTAAATAAAAAGCAGCCGTTTTAATTAGTCGTTGTTGCTTTGATTGAGTGACTGTTTCAAAACCGTGGCCAAAATGGGTGCAGCTTCGATATCTGATTTCAATAAAAACCAAAGTGTCTTTGTGGGTCATGATTCGGTCAATTTCGCCATATTTGCTGCGAAAGTTTTTAGTAATATAGATTAACCCATTTTTTTTCAAGAATTCTTCGGCTAGCTGTTCAAAGTGCTGTCCTTTTTGCAGGGTCGATATTTTTTTTAAATTCTGCATATTCGGTGTGTTTTAATAATAGCTGCTTGTGTTTAATTTAGCACACGAGTGTTTTTATAAGTATACCGTTATTTTATGTGTTTTATGGTTAGAGAATAATTAAATATTCTTAATTGTTTTTTGTTAGGCTTTAGTGGTTTGTTTAGTTTTTATTTTGCTTATAAGCTCTTCGATGTACTCTATTGATAACCCAGTGAATTTTGCAATTTGTTTGACAGTGAGGTTGTTGGCAAGCATGTTGCGAACAGTTGTTTGGGCCATTGCTCTTATGCCCTCTTGTTTACCCTCTTGTTTGCCCTCATGAATGCCTTCTTGTATGCCTTCTTGTATGCCTTCGTTGAAGCCTTTTTCAAAAGAGCGTGCTGTGATTGATGCCATTTTCTCATCTCCCATAGTGGATATTTTTTTAGCAATATCAATAAATTTATCATTATCGGTTATGTTAGTAAAACGGATAATGCACTCAAGCATGGTTTCACTAAAGTCTTTACCATCTTTAATAAATGTTTTTTTTAGGTGTGGTTTTAATTTCTCCAATGCCGGTAAAAAGTCATCGCTACGAAGATGTTTTAAAATAAGGTTGGGGCAGGCAGACCAGGAGTCTTTTGTCAGAAAATCATCATCTAAAACAGTTAAGTCTAGCAAATGGAAGGGCGTTAAAAAAATTTTTTTAGCTAGGATTTCATCATCAAAACAAGAATAAAAGTCAGTGCTGCCAGGATATGGCGAAATGACGCCATTATAAACTAATATTGTGATAATAATTGGCAGTTTTTTGTTTTCTTGTTTGGCGTGTTGCTCCATGATGTTTAGTTGATAATTAAGTAATCTCAGTAACATGTTTTTGTCATAAGAAGACTGATGCTCCCATAAAAAATAAATTAGCCCGTTAGTGTTTTTTCGGTATTTGGCAGAGTATAGAATATCCGACTGCGTTTGCTCTAACTTTTTGTTGATGAATTTTCCACGGCATATTTTAAGTGTGTCCAGGTTTATTAATGATGAAATGCTGGCGGGAAGGTAGTTTTTAATCAGTGATTTGACAACGCGTTTTTCTGACAATGCCTGCTGGAAAACTCGGTCATGTGGGTGATGACTGTTGCAGGGGTCGTTTTTGTTTTTGACCATGATTTTTTTAAATGAGTAAATTTGTCTTTATTGAACAATAATAAAGAGGGGTTTTAAATACCGTGTTTTTCATCTCGTTTTTTTTGAGTGGAATGACTGATGGCTGTAAAGTATCAAAGAAACGGCAAGCCTAGCTTAGAAGATAAAATTAATCTTTTGGTTTGCCGCTTCGCATCTCTGTCCATTTTAATTGTCGATAAATGTGATTTTGCTGATTTAAAAATAACGTTCCTGTTGCCGCTGGTATGCCAAGGTGGGCAAACAAATTCATGCTGCTAAGGTGAGGGATAATTTGATAAGCATCTACACCAAGTGCGTATAAGCGGGCGTGACGTTTTGCGGAAGCTGGCCAAATAGCTAGTGTGTTTTTTTTGATGGCAGCTAAGTCGGTGGGCAGCTGGTTGCCTTGGTCAAGAACCCAGGGGATATCACAGAAGTTTATACCATTTAAGTCACGATCTTTTTGTGGGTTTGGGTATCCGCCATAAACTAATGAGGTCGCGTAGATTGGAATGTTACCAGCATAATAATAATTCAGTAGTGGTTGAATCTGTCGTGCTTGAACTGGAGGCGCAATTAGAAAGATCACATCAATATCTTTACGACGGCGTAATACTACACGTGTTTTAAGGCCGATGGTCTGGCGCAGTGTTTTGTTTCGTGCGGCGGATAAATTAATATTTAACAGATTACGAACAGAGGTTGATAAGTTGTGTTTGTTGTCAAAAAACAGCGAGCCATTGATTTGACCACCCAGGTTTTGCCAGGTGCTCGTTAGTTGCTGAGCAATGTTGTGTCCCCAAGGATTATTTGGCGCAATAATTAAAGCGTGCTGTAAATTATCGTCCCAAGCGCGCTTTGCCATTTGATTGGCCTCATCAATTGGGGACAGCCCAAACTGATATAAATTGGCCGGTGGTGTGATGTTATCAGTGCTATTTAGCGCCAAGGTTGGCACGGTAAATTTAATTTTATCGATAAGCGTGTTCAAGTTGTTTTTGCTCAGTGGGCCGACAATAAAATCAGCGCCATCGCTAAGGGCTTGTTGGTAGTCCTGACTAATTTGATTGTTGCCGGTATCAATAACATCAATGGTTGGTGATTGAGGATTTTGTTTTTTATCATAATAGTAGGCGGCAAAAAAACCATTACGAATGGCCGTGCCTGAACTGCTTAATGGTCCAGACAGCGGTACTAGTAATGCGATTTTTTTCGGTGTGTGCGTGCTTTGGTTTTGAAATTGAGCGAGATTATTTGGCAGTAAGGCATTAGCAGGATGGTCTGGAAATTCTTCTTGCCAACGCAATAATGCGTTGACTAATTGCGTAGTGCTATCGGTATTATTATGAATGACCATGGCAAGTTGCAGCCAGCCAAGCGTTTGCTGGTCAGTTGTTTTTTGTTGCAAAACAGCCAGAGCATTCGGTGATTGGTTTTGAATAATTTGCCAAGTTTTTAGTAATTGTTGGTAACGTTCTTGAGGGTCTTGCAAAAGCGATAGCGCCATATCGGATTGAATAATGCTTTGCTCAACATTGTTGGTCTGTTCAAAACCCATGGCAAGCAAGTTGTGCCACCTGAGTTGATCGGCCAAGTTAAGCGCGCGGGGGCTTAATGATTGCAATAATCCGATGGCGGCATGAGCCTTGTCACTGATCAGCCATAGTTTTGCTTGCGATAATTGATAGCGATTTTTTTGTTCACTATTGAGCGGGCTATTAGCTAGCTCGGTCAAAATGGATTGCGCTTCTTGGCGACTTTTGTCTTGCAGTAAACGATCAACCGCTTGCAATTGGTAGTCGAATTTTTTTTGGCCTTGTGCGCTGCTGGCTAGCTGTAGGTATTCATTGGCGGATAATAGTGGCGCTTGTAGCGCTCGGCTATGTTGTGCTGTGCTACACCCGCTAAGCAAAGCGACGAGGAAAAGGCATAAAAATATACCAACAGAGAATATTTTGTTTTGCTTCATGACGGTTACCTGGCTAAACTGGCGGTTATGATAAATTCGGAAGCCCATTTATACATGGTTGCCACCCCTATTGGCAACCTTCAAGATATCACTCAGCGTGCACTGGGTGTGTTGAAGGATGTTGCAATTATTGCAGCAGAAGACACGCGGCACACACGTCGTTTGTTAAATCACTATGGTATTGACGCTAAGGTGCTGTCATTGAATGCGCACAATGAGGCGGCACGTGTTCAAACTATCGTGGGCTATTTGCAAAAGAATCAATCGGTTGCCATTGTGAGCGATGCCGGGACGCCAACTATTTCTGATCCGGGTTATCGTTTGGTGCGAGCGGTTCGTGATGCGGGCTTTACTGCCATAGCTATTCCGGGACCCTCTGCCATTGTCGCAGCGCTGTCTATTTCAGGTTTGCCAGCCGATCAATTTGTGTTTGCTGGTTTTTTGCCTTCGCAAGGTGGTAAGCGTAAAACGGCTTTAGCGTCGTTGGTTAATGAGTCGCGCAGCATGGTTTTTTATGAATCCACGCACCGTATTGTCAATTTCATTGATTTATTGGCTGAGATTTTTGGTGAAGATCGGCAAATTTGCATCGCCAGGGAATTAACAAAACAATATGAAACCTCGCGGCTAGCTTCCGTTAAAGAGATTAAAGCCTGGTTGCAGGCAGACAGTAATCAAACGCGTGGCGAGTTTGTGGTGATCGTAGCGGGTGCTCTGCAGCTTAAATCAACTGAATTGCCGCACTCTGCTCGCAAGGTGCTCAGTGTTTTGTTGCAAGAGCTATCATTAAAACAAGCGGTTAAGTTGGCGGTTAGTATTACTGGCGAGCCAAAAAAATTGCTCTATCAATATGCTTTGAGTCTGTCGTAGATAGCGCTATACAGCGTTTTTGAATGTGATATACTCTGCTCCGAGTCAACTAAGCAGTCGCTGCTTTTTTTATTAAGAGTGGAGGAAAGTCCGGGCTCTATAGGGCAAGGTGCCAGGTAACACCTGGGGGGCGTGAGCCTACGGCCAGTGCAGCAGAAAGTAAACCGCCAAAAGCAAGCAATTGCTGGTAAGGGTGAAAGGGTGCGGTAAGAGCGCACCGCATTATTGGTAACAATTAATGGCATGGTAAACCCCACCTAGAGCAAGACCAAATAGGAATCCTAATGCTGCGGCCCGTAGTGGGATTCGGGTAGGTCGCACGAGGCAAATAGCGATATTTGTCCCAGATAGATGACTGTTCTCGACAGAACCCGGCTTATCGGTTGGCTCATTTTTTTTGAATGATAAAAAGGAGAAATCAATGCCTTCATTTGACGTTGTGTGTGAAGTGGATATGCACGAGGTAGCTAACGCGGTCGATCAGGCCAGTCGTGAAGTTGGACAGCGCTTTGACTTTAAGGGGGTTGATGCCACGTTTACTCTTGATGATGATCGGATAACTTTGAAAGCTGAGGCAGATTTTCAGCTGCAACAAATGCGTGATATTTTAAATAACCGCATGAGCAAGCGACAAATTGATGTCGGTCATATGGATGCCGCAGAGCCTGAAGCTCATTTAAATCATGCCAAGCAAGTTATTACCGTCAAGCAAGGCATTGATGCTGATCATGCACGTAAGGTGGTTAAGCTGATTAAAGGTGAAAAGCTTAAAGTACAAACGTCTATTCAAGGTGATCAAGTCCGTATTACTGGGAAAAAACGGGATGACTTGCAAACGGTTATTGCTTTTTTAAAAGAAGCTGATGTGGGTTTGCCTTTGCAATACACTAATTTTAGAGATTAATTGTTAATGTAAAAATCAAAGGCGCGAGTAATTTTATTGCTGGCGCTTTTTTTATGAGAGTGATATGACATTGAGTGCTGATAAAAACAATCAAGATGAACAATGGATGCTGGCGGCTTTGCAACTAGCAAAGCGTGCTGCAGATAATAATGAAGTGCCGGTCGGTGCGGTGGTTGTTTATCAGGGTGACATTATTGGTCGAGGAGCCAATGGCCCTATTGGCTCGCATGACCCGACGGCGCATGCTGAAGTGATGGCATTGCGAGATGCGGCTTCTTATTTGAAGAATTATCGACTAAAGGATTGCAATTTGTACGTCACGCTTGAGCCTTGTGCGATGTGCATTGGCGCGATGCTCCATGCAAGGATTAATCGACTCGTGTTCGGTGCGTTTGATCCTAAGTCGGGCATGGTGGTGACGAAAGATCAGCTGTTGTCATCACCCTGGGCAAACCACCAGATTAGTTCGCAGGGAGGTGTGTTGGCAGAGCCTTGTGGGCAAATCTTACAAGATTTTTTTCGAGCACGTCGCAAGGCTCGCAAAAGCAATTAGGTTTGTTATAATGGCCCACGAATTATTTTTTTGATTAACAGGAGAAAAGCAATATGGCAATTAATCAGTTAAGCGCCGGTAAAGATATCCCAAATGATTTTAATGTGGTCATTGAAATTTCTGCGAATAACGGCCCAATAAAGTATGAGGTAGATAAAGACACGGGAATGCTAGAAGTCGATCGTTTTTTAACAACGCCGATGCAATATCCGTGTGATTACGGTTTTATTCCTAACACCCTGTCTGACGATGGCGATCCTGCCGATGTGTTGGTGATTTCACCAGCGCCGATTCAGCCAGGTAGCGTGGTCCGTTGTCGTCCGCTGGGGGTGTTGATGATGACCGATGAGAAGGGTGAAGACTGCAAAATATTGGCCGCGCCACTTGAAAAAGTCTGTCCACAATTAGCCAACATTCAAGAGCTCAGTGATGTGCCTGAAACGCTCGTCAATAGCATTAAACATTTTTTTGAGCATTATAAAGATTTAGAAGATGGCAAGTGGGTTAAGGTTGATGGTTGGAAAGACAAACAGGCCGCGTGTGATGAAATTACGAAAAGTTTGATTGATAAATAATTTTGGTGATAAAAAACCCCACAATTGTGGGGTTTTTTATTAATTTTAAACAGCGAGTGCAGGTGCAGTTTCTTGCTCTTGCTCTTGCTCTTGCTCTTGCTCTTGCTCTGAGGCGCTATTTGCCTTGTTGTCCTGACATTGATTAGCACATCTAGAAGGTGTGGCTGCGGCTGCTAATGCAACAGCATAAGTGATGGCGGCGGTCACTCCTGCTCCCTCGCTGTTTAGAGCGGCATATATTATGTCTTTGTCGCAGGCATAGGCATATCCGGAAAATGTTACAAGCTGAGTTAAGGCTAAAGCAAATATCGCTGCCTTTTGTTTGCCGGATCCAGTAGATAAAAGGTTGCCAAATGCAGCGCCGAAAATTCCTTCTTGAAAAGTTAGAATGTAGTTATGAAGACCAGTATATTGAAAGCTTAGGCCTGTAAGTGTTGTACCTGCAACTAAGGCAAGGCCAGGAATTACATTCTTAATAAATGCTTTATGGGCAGGTGATCCAGCTTCAGGTGTCCATCTGTTTCCCTGGGTGGCTGTTGTTGACTCTTCTGTTGGAAGAAGGGGGCTATCTAATTTATCCGTCTCACTCAGCTGTTCAGGGCTAGTGTTGATTTGGCAGGCATAATAAATATCCATGGTTGATTTAATTGGAAAAGGTAATTTAGTTGTTTTAAAGAATTACAGCAATAGCGCATGTTAAAGAAGTACTGTCTTAATAAGCCCTTAAGGAAAGTCGGTTTTTTTGTTTTTTATTTGTGCTTTCCTGGGGTTTGCTTGTGCCTTTTTTATGTAATTTTTGTTTTAATTTTATTCTGTCGGGTTTGTCGTTTTCTTTGTTTTCGTGTTGGCGGCTATTTTAAGATAAGCTATGTATATTGTTATGACTGTTAGTCGGCCTTTTGTTGTGATAAAGATTTAATTAGGGAGGAATGATGAAAACCAAACCACACGTGCTGGTTGTTGATGACGATCCTGAGATAGCCGCATTACTAAGTGATTATCTTTCCCAGCATGATTGCCGAGTATTTATAGCTGCTAGTGGCCAGCAAATGTGGGCAGAGCTTGCTAAAACAACCATAGATTTGATTGTGTTGGATGTTATGCTGCCGGGTGATGATGGGTTGACGCTTTGTCGCCAGTTGCGCGAAAAACACGTATTGCCTATTTTAATGTTAAGTGCTGCCGGTGATGAAACTGATCGTGTGGTGGGGCTTGAAATGGGTGCGGATGATTATTTGGCTAAGCCATTTTCTCCTCGTGAGCTTTTAGCGAGAGTTAAAGCTTTATTGCGACGAACGCAATCTGCTGGGCCTGCGAGATTGTCAGCACATGCGAATATGACTCGTCTTCCTTTTTTGCGATTTTTGTCTTGGCAGTTGGACTGTAATCGCCGCTGCTTGTTGGATGCTGGCGGTTTAACGGTATCGTTAAGCACCGCTGAGTATGAGTTATTATTGGCTTTTGTTGAAAACCCACGGCGAGTATTAACGCGAGACCAATTACTGGATTTAACACAGGGGCGTCAGGCGAACCCTTTTGATCGAGCCATTGATGTGCAAATATCACGATTGCGAAAGAAAATTGAAAAAGACCCCAAAGAGCCGAAAATTATTAAAACCATACGAGGTGGTGGCTATGAGTTTAATGCGGATGTGGAGCGAGAAAAATAAATGAAAAACATTTTAAATAATCGAGTGGCCAGCCAACGCTATTGGCAAATCATGGTGCTTTTTATTGCTGTGTTGGGTGTGTTGTTCTTTATTGGTATTACTTTCCGGCGTTTATATAATGTGGTACCTAGCCCAGAAGAGCTTTCAAATAGTGCATCTCGCGCGGTCTCTTTGCTTGAAAGTATTCCAGAAAGGCGTGTTCGCCAAGTGTTGCCATATTTAAATGTGCGTCATGTTAAATTTTCTGTGCAGCAATCCCCCTTGGCTGATTCTCAGCAGCTTGCAGCATTTGATACAACACAGTTCGAACAAATGATTGTAAATGCTAAAGGTCGGGTGCGCATAACATTTCCTTTAAAAAATAATGATTGGCTGGGGGTGGTTGTCCATCAGCCTAGTCCATCGACATGGTTGTGGATGGCTTTTTGGGTATCGATTTTTGTATTGATTGTTGCCGTTGGTTTTTTAGTACGAATGATATTATTGCCATTGGCGTTGCCGTTGGCTGAATTTTCAAAATCAGTGAAGCGGTTTTCGCGTGATTGGCAAGCTCCGCCACTTGCTATGCAGGGGCCGACTGAAATGCAGGAAGTCATTCAGGCTTTTAATGACATGCAAAGCCAGGTGCGGCGACTAATTCAAGATCGAACGCAAATGTTAGCGGCTATCTCACATGATTTGCGCACACCAATTACGCGATTAAAACTACGGGCAGAGTATTTGCATGACTCTGAACACTATGAAAAAATATTAGCAGATCTTGCTGATATGGAAGCGATGATTAGCTCTATTTTATCATTTTCACGTGACTATTGTGCACAAGAGGCTAGTAGTCGTTTCGATTTAAATGCTTTGTTAGAGGGTATTTGCCATGATTTTGTTGATGCTGGGAAAGCGGTGGCTTTTCAGGGCGTGTCTCAATTGGTTTTTCATGGTCGAATGCTTGCGCTAAAGCGAGCGCTTACAAATTTAATTGAGAATGGCATTAAGTATGGTAATCGCGTTGAGGTGTCTTTGATAAAAGATAATGATATCGCGCAAATAAAAGTTGTGGATGAAGGTCCAGGCATTCCTGAAGATGCAATGCGACGGGTTTTTTCTCCTTTTTTTCGGGTAGATACTGCTAGATCATTGCAGGTCCAGGGCAGTGGCTTAGGCTTGTCGGTAGCGCGTGATATTATTCGGGCGCATGGCAGTGATATTGAGTTAATTAATCGTAAGCCCAAAGGGTTGGTGGTACTGATTAATTTGTCATTAAAATAATTAAGGACCATTTTGAACAATAAAAAAAAGCAAAGCACAGAGATGGCATCTGTCGTTAAATCTTTCTTGCTCGACTGGCAAAGTGAACTGTGTGCTATCTTTGAAAAGCTGGATGGCAAAGCACAGTTTTTGCAGGACCATTGGCAATATGACAGTGGCAATGGCGGAGGTAGAACGCATGTGCTGGAGAAGGGTGGTGTGTTTGAAAAGGCCGGGGTAAACTTCTCGCATATTTCAGGTGATGCTTTGCCTGAAGCGGCAACGAAGGGTCGACCTCATTTGGCTGGCTCGCCTTTTGAGGCGATGGGTGTGTCGGTGGTGGTGCACCCTGAAAATCCGTATATACCAACAACGCACGCTAATTTACGTTTCTTTATTGTTAACCCAGCTGATGGTGAGCCGGTTTGGTGGTTTGGCGGTGGTTTTGATTTAACGCCGTATTATGGTTTTGAAGAGGATTGTCGGCATTGGCACCAGAGGGCAAAGCTGGCGTGTGATCCTTTTGGTGATGGCGTGTATTTGCAATATAAAAAACAGTGTGATGATTATTTTTACCTGCCGCACCGAAAAGAAGCGCGAGGCATTGGTGGTTTGTTTTTTGATGATGTCAATGAGGAAGGTTTTGATAAAAGTTTTGATTTGTTAAAATCGGTAGGAGAGCATTTTATTAAAGCCTACGAGCCAATTGTGTTAAAACGAAAAGATCATGTGTTTTCTCAGCGCGAGCGTGATTTTCAATGTTATCGTCGCGGTCGTTATGTGGAATTTAATTTGGTTTGGGATCGCGGTACGTTGTTTGGTTTGCAATCGGGAGGTAGAACCGAGTCAATTTTAATGTCATTGCCGCCGGCAGTGAGTTGGCACTATGATTTTAAGCCTGAAAAAGGCAGTGAAGAATTGAAATTAACAGCGTATTTTTTGCAAAGACGAGATTGGTTAAGTTAAATTTTCAAGCCCGTGAATTAGCCTGTTTAATTCAATTACTTTGCGCACTGCTGAAATAACCCCAGGCATCATGACTTCGCAGGCGAAATTAGAAGTACACTACAGGGGGGCTTTTTTTACATTTACTGTAAAAGGCGTTTTGATCAGGATCAAACTAATATCGAAGGATAAGCTATGTCGAAAAAAACACAGCAAGAACAGCCATATCTTGGCGCTCTGCTGATGCTGGTGTGTCAGTTTTTTTCAGCCAGTGCTATCACCGCAGTGAAGATGATCTCTGCCAGCATCACGGCTGGGACGATTGCTTTTATTAATTATCTTGTCTGCTCTTGTTTGATTATTGTTTTATTGGCCTACAAAAGAAACATAGGTGTTAAGACCCAGTATTTAGCACTTCATGTTATTCGCGCCTTGATGGGCGTCCTGTTTTTTGTTTCTTTGTATTGGGCAGTGAGCTATATTCCTGTTGTGAACGCTGTTTTATTGCGATCAACCGCTCCGATTTGGGCACCTTTTATTGCTTTTATTTGGATGCGGGATACTATTAGCTACCGTGTCTGGTTGGGAATTGGCGTGGGTTTTGTTGGTATCTTGTTAGTTCTACAGCCACAGCGTACAGCAATTAATCCTGGCTATTTCTTGGGTTTATTTTCTGCTGTTGTTTTTGCAGTTAATAGTATGTTGACTCACCGTCTCAATCAGCTTAAAGAGCCTCTTTTAAGAACCTTATTTTATTCATTCCTTATACCGGCATTTGTGCTGAGTCCCTACGCGATAACCCATTGGCCGGCTGTTGTTTCAATACACCAAGTATGGCTGCTTGGTTTTATTGGTCTAGCTTCATTTTTGCTGCTCTTTTTTTATGTTGCTAGTTTGCGATATGCACCGGTTACAATTATTTTGCCTATATCTTATATTAGTATTGTTTTCGCCGGTGGATATGATTGGATTTTATGGCATCAGATCCCTCGTGCTATTGCAATTGTCGGTATGATCCTAGTGTTTCTTAGTTGTTCTTTTGTTGTATGGGCTCGGCATAGAGCGTCTAGTGTGTAAGGGTGCTATATGAAGGCATGCTTCTTTGGTTGTGCTAGTGGCTCACTTAAATGACGTATTTTGTAGGGAATAATTATTTTTTTCTTATTGGTTTTTGTCTAGTCTGAGTTTAGGCTGCAGAAGGCCTCGATATGTGCTGGCGTAATGTAAGCGTTTTGTCCCTTGTGCTTTTCTCTGCTGACAAGCCACAGTGAATTATTGATCAATAAGGGGCATTTTTTAAAACTTCTTGGGCGGTGAGGTGGGGCCCATGTTTTTTTTGAAGTGATCTTCAACGCGCTCTTTGTTGGTGAGGAATGAAAAAGTGAGCGTGAGAGTGGCCACACTTTTTTTTTTGCTCACCTCCTTTTTTTCAGGCGTCTGTTCAGGCATGCAGAATCTCCTTTAAGTTAATTTATAGAATATGCTCTAGTCCATAAATTAAGTCTTTTATTTCTATCACCTTGCGAACTGATAAAATTACCCCAGGCATCATTGCCTCACGGCTAAAGGCATCGTGTCGAATGGTAAGAGACTCTCCGGTGCCACCAAACATCACTGTTTGATGAGCAAATAGCCCAGGTAGACGCACCGAGTGGATAGGTGTGTTGTAGTCGTGTGTTCCTCGAGCAGGGTGATCTTCTTTTTGTTTTGTGGACGGGTTGGTCGCCTGCATTAATTCAGCCGTTTTAATCGCGGTTCCTGATGGTGAATCAACTTTTTGGTCATGATGGTACTCAATGATTTCAGCATCACTGAAGTGTTTGGCAGCATCGGCGGCATAACGCATCATTAATATGGCACCGAGTGAGAAATTGGGAGCAATTATGCCGCCTAAGTTTTTCGTCTGACATTTTTCTTGTAAGGTTTTTATTTGTTCGGCAGTTAATCCGGTTGTGCCAATAACCGGGCAGACGTTGTGATCAATAATCATTTGGCAATTTTGAAAAACTGCGCTTGGGGTGGAAAAATCGACAACCACCTGTGGCTGCAGGTCTATTATAAGTTGATTTAAGTCAGAGTCATGCTCGGCTTGGCCAACCAGCTCAAGACCGGGTGCTTGTTGTACGGCATTAACCGTGACTTGTCCCATTCTTCCTTGTGCGCCGCTGACTAAAACTTTTATGCTCATAATAGACCTTGATATTTTTTATTAAGAAAAATTATGCCTTGGCTAGGTTGTTGGCAACAAAATCCCAGTTAACCACTTGCCAGAAGTTGCTAATGTATTTTGGTCGGTCGTTGCGAGTATCTATATAATAGGCATGCTCCCAAACATCGCAGGTTAGTAGTGGGGTTGCGCCTTGAGTTAGCGGGTTTTCTGCATTACTGGTGCTAATGATTTCAAGTTCGCCATTGGCATTTTTAATTAACCATGCCCAGCCAGAACCAAATTGCGTTGCAGCCGCTTGAGTGAACTGCTCTTTGAAGGCATCAACGCTACCAAAGGCATTGCTCAAAATGCTGGCTAGGTCTTCGCTGGGTTCGCCACTGCTATTGGGTGTCATTGAGTGCCAGTAAAAAGTGTGATTCCAAATTTGTGCGGCATTGTTGAAAATACCACCTTGGGCGGTTTTAATAATGTCTTCTAAGGACTGGCCCGCATGTTCCGTGCCCTCAACTAAACCGTTAAGCTTGTTAATGTAAGCGGCGTGGTGCTTGCCATAGTGATATTCTAAAGTTTCTTGTGAGATGTGGGGCTCTAGTGCATTAAGGGCGTAGGGCAGTTTTGGTAGTTCAAAAGCCATGATTGTTGTCTCCTTGTTATTAAGTCAGGCGCCTCATCCTAACCTAAGGTAATTGGCTCAGCAAGGTGTTAATAATTAGTGTTTTTTTGCTGTTTGCTAGCAGATCTTCTTCATTCTTTTTGTTAGACTTAAACCCTATCTTATTGACTTATATTAATTTTTTTATTAGTATGTTTTTGTGTGCTTATTTAGTACTTAGGGTATGGAATGTGAAATTAAGTGTTGAGTTATGTTCCGTGTCAGTGTTTAATCTGCGTTTTCTTTGGTGTTAATTTTAAATAGGAGAGATATATGACAGCTTTATTAGTTGGTCGCGAGGCCCCAGACTTTACCGTTGCTGCAGTAACTGGAACAGGTGAAATTATTGAGAATTTTAATTTGCATACAGCGATTTCTGGTAAGTATGGTTTGGTTTTCTTTTATCCTTTAGATTTTACGTTTGTTTGTCCTTCAGAGCTGATCGCACTAGATCACCGAATGGAAGAATTTAAAAAGCGTGATGTAGAAGTGGTTGCTGTGTCAATTGACTCTCAGTTTACCCATAATGCATGGCGTAATACGCCCGTTGATAAGGGTGGCATTGGTCCTGTCCGTTATACGCTAGCGGCTGATACGCAGCACACGATTTGTCAGGGTTACGGCGTTGAGCATCCTGAGGCTGGTGTGGCACTACGTGGTGCTTTCTTAATAGATAAAGATCGCGTTGTTCGTTCACAAATTGTTAATGATTTGCCGTTAGGTCGTAACATGGGCGAAATTCTTCGCTTAGTCGATGCACTTCAGTTTCATGAAGAGCATGGCGAAGTTTGTCCTGCCGGTTGGAACAAAGGCGATAAAGGTATGCAAGCATCTCCTCAAGGGGTGGCTGAATACCTTACAACCAATGCAGAAAATTTGTAGCCAGTAATTAGCTCATAAGTTTTTATTCAGGGCGCGGCTTTTTAGCTGCGCTTTTTTATACAAAAAAAACTTACAAAAGGTAAAGTATTTTTTTTTGACGGCTTTTTGAAAACTTTTTTAGCCGCAAAGCAAAAAGCACCTGTTTTAATAGGGTAAAAATAGTTTTGTGTTTGGCGACTTCTCTTTTCTTTTTGCTTTTTTATTGGTGAGGATTAGATTAACTGTTGTTTTTGTTGAAAAAAACTTGATTTTCTTTTTTCCTTTGGGCTAGAATCAGCTTAACAGTTTGTTTTGAAGGAGCAAGTTGTGTGCGCATAAAAAAATAAAGCGTATAAAATGACCGAGGCGGTGTTAGTACTTTTGCTAATATTGTTGAAGTCGATCCATTACAATTAATAAAGGAGTGTTTTTAAATGAACTTAAAACCAATCATCGTAGCGTTAGTAGGTGTTGGTGTTGTTGGGTCGGCTTTTGCTGCAACTAACAGCACTGCAAATCACACAAAGGCTACACCAGCCTGGCAAGGTAACTCAGTTATGGCGCCAGTCCAAAACAAAATCGGTAACTCAGGCGCATACGTTGGCGTAATGGGTAACATTGATGCTGCACTTAACGACTCTGCTTTTTTGAAGGATAGCGTAGTAGTAGGAAATCCAGCGACTAGCCACAAAACAAATAGCCAGTTTTTCATAAACAACGCGAACGTTTTTGCTGGCTTTAGTTCACAAACGGTTGATGCATTAGTTAATGTTAGGTATGACAACAGGCCTGCTATTCTTTTTGCTCAGGGTAATCGTAATGCTTTAGGTGTTGATGAGGCTTTTGTTGCTTGGCATTCCGCAGATAATGCTTACTACGCTAAAATTGGTAAGTTCTATAATGCTTTCGGCAGCTACAATCCTTATGCATTCATTTATTCACCAACACAAATGTTTTCTCAAGTTAATGGCACAGGCCTTGAGCTTGGTGCTAGCATGAATGGCGTATTTGCAAATGCATCACTATACTCTCCTAATAGTCAGTTCGTTAACCTGACTACTTCAGGGCAAAGAAATGTTGACAACGCGTCATTTAATTTAGGCTATAGTAATAGCGACTTTGGTACATTTAAGGTGGGTTATTTGTTAGATGCCCGTACCACTTATGCTAGGGAAGTGGCTGATCTTGGGCTAACGAGTGGTTCTAAAGACATAGGTGCTATTTCAGTCAACGCTAACTTGGCTGGTAGTCAATTAGCAGGCTTCTCTGGTGGCTTTAACTACCTGTACTTAGAAGGCAAAAACTTAGGGCTTGTCAATACTGATGGCGCATGGTTCATGGGCTTTAACGGTGCTTATGCTTTCTCTGGCTTAACGCAACAAGACTCTTTTGGTCTAGGCTTTGATATGGCAAGTGACTCTATTACTAAAGACACTGCTAATCTTTTAGTGCCTAAATACCAGCTGACAGCTAACTACGGTGTGCAAATTAACAAATGGGTTGGCGCAGGCTTAACTTACGCATACAGCCGTTTTGATACAGCAACTAAAGTCAATGGTAACACTTTCGGATTACGTCTTAGCACGGCATTCTAAGGTTTAATCACCTCTTGTTAAAAACCCGCCTTTTGGCGGGTTTTTTTTTGGTGTTTTATTTGTTTTTGAGATAGAATAATCTTGTTTCCATTAGAAGACTAAAACTCTTTGCAACTTTGCAGAAAAGAATGTTTTTGCCCAAAATAAAGAGATGTGCTAAATGGATTGACGCTAAATAATAAAGGAATATTTTTATGATGAATTTAAAATCAATTATCGTAGCCTTAGTCGGTGCGGGTGTTGTTGGGTCAGCTTTTGCTGCAAGTGGCCATGGAGCAGTAAAGCATGATCACTCCGATGCTTTGTGGTGGCAGAACTCTGTTCAAGCACCGCAAAAAAACTTTGTTAAAAATTCAGGTTTTTATATTGGTGCCATGGCTAATATTGACGCCGTTGTTAACCATAATGCACTTTTGCAAGATAGTATGGTGGTTTGGAATAACAGCTTAACGAAAAAAACCAATAGTAATATTTTCATCAGTAACGCCAATGTTCTTGCTGGTTATGAATCAAAGAATTTATGTGCTTTGGTTAATATCCGCTACGATAATAGAGCGGCCTTTGGTGCTAGCGTTTATCAAAATGTCAATACGTTGGGTGTAGATGAGGCTTTTGCGGTCCTCCACACAGCAGATAATAGCTATTATGCCAAAGTGGGTAAGTTCTATAATGCGTTTGGTAGCTATAACCCTTATGCGATGGTCTATTCATTAACGCAGGAATTTTCACAAGTCAGCAGCACGGGTTTGGAAGTGGGTGCGAACATGAGTGGCGTATTTGCCAATGCTTCGTTTTATTCACCAAATAGCCAATATCATAAAGTATCCTACCCGGCACAAAGAAATTTAGACAATGCTTCTTTCAATTTAGGTTATAGCAATAGCAGTTATGGCATGCTTAAAGTCGGCTATATGCTCGATGCTAGAAATTCTTATGCTGATCAAGGCGCGGCAAAGAAGCTCGCGCTTCCTGGTAATAATAAAGACGTTGGCGCAATTGCAGTGAATGCGAAATTGGCCGGTAGTCAGTTAGGCGGTTTTTCTGCTGGGTTTAATTATCTGTATTTAGAAGCTAAAAACTTATCATTAGCAAATAATAAAGGTGCTTGGTTCATGGGTCTTAATGGTGCTTATGCTTTCTCTGGCTTAACAAAACAAGATTCATTGGGTGTTGGTTTTGAAATGGCAAGTGAGTCTGTTACTAAAGATGCAAACGGCGGCATAGGAACAACATCTATACCCCAGTACCGAGTATCAGCAGATTATGGCGTGCAAATCAATAAATGGGTTGGCGCTAGCGTGATGTATATGTTTAATCGTTTCAATACAGCAGCGAAGAAATATAGCGGTAACACTTTCGGATTGCGTCTTAGTACGGCATTCTAAGGTTTAATTACCCCTTGATAAAAACCCGCTTTTTGGCGGGTTTTTTTATATGCAAAAAAATTTTAGCGATATTGATTTTTTATTCAGTCGTTTGTTTGTTTTTTTTAATTTGATTGTCCCACCGATTAACAATTTGGCAAAAAAGTTCTGCGGTTTTCTCAGCATCGTAAATAGCAGAATGTGCTTCTTTCGGATCAAAAGGAATTTTTGCAGCTCTAAGCGCTCGGGCTAATACCGTTTCTTGGTAAGCCAATGCACTTAAGCTTGCAGTATCAAAACAGGTAAAGGCGTGAAAAGGACTGGTAATATTACAGCGTTTAGCGGCAGTCTGAATAAAATTAAGATCAAAGTGAGCGTTGTGACCGACTAATACCGCACGTTGACAGCCTTGTTGTTCAATTGCAGTAAAAATGGGAGCGAACATTTTTTCAAGTGCAACGGGTTCTTCCATTGCTAATCTGAAAGGATGGTCGGGTTTAATGCCATTAATTTCTAATGACTTTGGGTCGATGTTAGCACCTTCAAAAGCTTTGATATGACAGCCAAAGGTTTCGCTGGGGGCCAGATTGCCCTCCTCATTTTTATCAATTAAAACCAATGCCACTTCAAGTAAGGCATCAGTAGCGAAATTACAGCCACCGGTTTCGACATCCACTACAACGGGTAAATAGCGAGCAAAGCGCTTGTGAAAAAAAGATCGTTTAGTCATTAGTTTTTCCTACATATTTCCACTGCAAGGTTTTTTCAGCAAAAAGTGGGACAACAACTGAGTTGCCAAAAGAGTAACTTGCTGGCACCTGCCAATAGCGAGGCACAAGCTGGATTTTTTCTTGGTTGATGGCTAAGCCGTAAAACTGCGCGCCAAAACGACTGCTAAAGTTTTCTAGCTTATCTAAAGCATTGTGCGCTGCAAAACTCGTGGCATAAAGCTCCATTGCTGCATGAGCACTGTAGATGCCAGCACAACCGCAGGCAGATTCTTTTTGCCCTTGCGGGTGTGGTGCGCTGTCAGTTCCAGCAAATAGTTTTTGAGTGCCACTCATGACGGCATTAATAATGGCCAGCTGATGCTGCTTGGCTTTAAGAATTGGTAGGCAATAGTGATGTGGGCGTAACCCACCGGCAAATAATGCGTTGCGATTGAGTAACAAGTGTTGCGGTGTCACGGTGCCGGCAATGTTATCGCTAGCATTAATAACAAATTCAATGCCTTCCTGAGTGCTGATGTGTTCTAAAATAATTTTTAATTGAGGAAATGCGCTGGCTAAGGGCTTAAGTGTTTTTTCAATAAAAACTGCCTCACGGTCAAAAACATCAATTTCAGGGCCCACCACTTCACCATGAATACACAGAGGCATTTGCATGGATTGCATTGCAGCAAAGACAGGGTAGAGCTTATCAAGGTCGCTAACACCAAATTCAGACTTGGTTGTTGCGCCTTGTGGATAGAGTTTTACCGCAATAATGTCAGGACATTGTGCAGCCTCGTTGATGATTTCAGGCGTGGTTTGATCCGTTAAGTAAAGCGTCATCATCGGCTTGAAGTCATGATTGTTGTCAGGCAGGTGAGCTAGAATGCGCTTTTTGTAGGCGAGCGCTTTTTGTGTGGTGGTGATAGGATCTGCAAGATTTGGCATGACTAGCGAACGCGAGAATTGCTTGCTTTGATCGGCTACGGTGCGTGATAAAAACTCTCCGTCACGCAGGTGGCAATGCCAGTCATCGGGTTTAAGCAGAGTGATGGGGCGGCTCATGGCTGACCTATAAAAGTTATTTGCTGAGCTGATCATAACAGACAAGCACAGCTTAAGAAAATGCTTTTATACCGATATTGACTTCAAATATGCGGTAAATGGCTGCTATATAGCGGAAATGTCATTTTAGCTTCAAGCCATTATGCATCACGAATGAGTGAATATAAATCTTTGGGGTTTGTTAAATTCGGTATCATATTTAATGGCGTGGTTATATTGAGTGTTTTGGTCAACTCATAAACTAAGCGCAATACTGAGTAATCTTCTAAAGCAAAGCCAACTGAATCAAATAAGGTGATTTGCTCTTGGGAGTCACGACCGGTTTTTTCTTTTGTGATAATTTGCCATAGCGACGCATCAACACAAGCAGTGCCGGCCTGTTGGATTTCACCCTCAATTAATGTTTGTGGTAAATACTCAACGACAACCTTACATTGATGAAGCATTTCTGCTGGCAGCTCTGTTTTTTTTGGGCAATCGCCACCAATGGCATTAATGTGTAGGCCAGCAGGGCATTGGTTGATATCAAATAAGCATTGTTGTTTTTTAGCAGCCGTTGCTGTGATTGCAATGTCTGCGTGTTGTAATGTTGATGGAATATCATGACAGGCAACTAAAGTAAGTGATGTGTCAGCTAAGTTAGCAGCAAATTTTTCCATGGCCATGGGGTCAATATCATAATAATAAACAGTGCTAAAAGGTTTGTAAGCAAGGTGGGCAAGAATTTGAAATTCACTTTGTGCACCGCAGCCAATAATGCCGATTTTATCGGCATCTTCTCGAGCTAGATGCATTGAGGCCAAAGCGCTTACCGCCGCGGTGCGTAGAGCAGTGAGTAATGTCATTTCACTTAATAATAAAGGATAACCCGTTTTGACGTCAGTAAGCATGCCAATGGCAACCACGTTAAGTTTGTTCTCTTGAGTGTTTCGGGGATGGCCGTTAACATATTTGAAGGCGTAATATTCATCACTGCAAACAGGCATTAATTCAATGACGCCGCCATCAACGTGTGTTGCATTTCTGGCGGTTTTAATGAATTTCTCCCAGTGAGAAAAGTCCTCGCTTAAATTATTTATTAACTTTTTAAAAAAAGTGTCAATGCTAATGGCTTTGATAATTTTCTGAATGTCTTCAATAGAGGTTGTGTTTAACATAACGATCTCCTTAAGTTAGAGTAATTCCTTCGGAATTTTTTGATAAAGGTTATAACGGATATAATTAATAGCGGCGATTACTTTATGAATTACTTTTTTAAGTTCAACTTGGTATTTGTGGTCGGGTATTTTTTTTATCATATTAAAAATATGTTGGTTGTTGTTAATTATTTCTGTGATGGCTGAAAAGATGGGAATCATTTGTGCCGGGTTGATTTTCTCCATGGTTTCTATCGAAGAAAAACAGCTAAGCGTGTTAAAGCTTGTTCCATATTTCAAATCACTTTGTTCCATTACTAAGCGAATGGCAGAGATAAGTTGCTTTAGCCAGATGGGATCAATTTTGTTTTTTTGCTGCTTCTTTAATATTTTTTCAATAATAAGCAGCTCGTTTTTTTTGTGCGAAATTGCTGACATGGATCAATCCTTGATTCATTTTTGCAAGTTAAGCAAGTATAGCGCACTCTTTTTTTTAAGTCATTATGCTTTTTTTTTTGGTTTGTTTTCTTCAAAAATATTTTTTTGTAAGCGAATAAGCTCGGGATCTAAGCGAACCGGATAGTTCTCGTGCGGGCTTGAGGTGAGTTTTTGTAGCTGTTCGGCTGCGTGAGCACGAATGACCGTAAGTGAAGGTGGCTGATAAATTAATTCACCGTCTTTAAAATAGGTTTTAATAAATCTTCAGAGCGGTCTGCTTGCCAGGGTGGGCTGTCATGCTTGATGCCGAGTGTCGCTTCAAAAATCAAATCAGCGATGGGTTTGTCTTGTTGGTAATAGCGGCGTATTTGCAGATGGCCAGGCAGGGTGGATTTTGCTGGTGTATCACTGCGCTTGCAGCGGTACTGCCATTGGCCGTGTTCATCTTCAATGCCCGTCATTTTGTAGGCCAGATCAAGCGCGGGCTGGTCAAAAGACGTGGCCAAGCGTGTGCCTACGCCCCATAAATCAATCGGTGCTTTTTTGTCTTTTAATGCTTTAATGGCATATTCATCTAAATTACCGCTGACAATGATTTTGGTTTTTTTAAGGCCTGCCGCATCAAGTTGTTCTCTGGCGTAATAGGACAGTGCTGCTAAATCACCAGAATCTAAGCGAATGGCATAAAGCGAATGGCCCTTTTGGTGCATTGTTTTAGCGGTTTCGATGGCAAGCGCGATGCCATTTTTGGTATCAAAGGTATCAACCAATAATACCGTTGCCTCATGCATGCACTCAGCTGCAGCGGTGAATGCTGCGCCCTCATTGGCAAAAGCTAAAATCCAACTATGGGCAATGGTGCCGAGGGTTGGGATTTGGTAGCGTTGTCCGGCAAGTGCATTTGAGGTGCTTGATACGCCGCCAATGTAGGCTGCCCGACTGGCAATCACACCACTTTCAGGGCTTTGTGCGCGGCGTAGGCCAAATTCAGAAATGGCATCACTGCCAGCTGCTTGGCATATGCGAGCAGCCTTTGTCGCCACTAAGGTTGAAAGATTGGCGAGGTTAATTAAAGCCGTTTCTAATAATTGACATTCAATGACCGACCCTCGAACTTGTAGAAGAGGCTCACCAGGATAAATCAGTGTGCCTTCAGTCAGCGCACTAACATGACCGCTAAAGGATAAGCCGCCTAGGTACTCTAAAAATTCAGGCTGAAAGCGGGCTTGTTTATTTGGAAAGGTGAGGGTGCTCAAAAAATCGATAGCCTCTCTAGGGAATTGCCAGTTTTGAATATGGTCAATCATGAGCTCAAGGCCGCCAAATAATGTGTAGTGCCCGTTAAATGGGTGCTTACGAAAGATGAGCTGAAATTCTGCCTGCCGCTCGCTCATGCCCAGTCGCCAATAGTCATGAGCCATGGTGATGGCATAAATATCGCAAAGTAAACCGTTATTTGAGTGTTGCATGGGTGATGTTGTTCATTGATTAATGACGCCCACTGTAGCATGATTGGCGAAAAAGGCCCATATTTTTATTCATCTTATCAAGCCACTTATGCTATGATGCCGAGCAAATAAATTGGCAGGAATATCGTTATGAAGAAGAAGGCGCTGTTATTAATGAACCTGGGTAGCCCAGACTCCCCAAGTGTTGCCGACGTGCGGCGTTATTTGCGCGAGTTTTTGATGGACCCTCTTGTGGTGGATATTCCATGGCCGGTGCGTTTTATTTTGGTCTGTGGCATCATTGTGCCATTTCGTTCGCCCAAGTCTGCTCACGCGTATCAAAGTATTTGGTTAAAAGCAGGTTCACCACTGATTGTGTTAAGTCAACAACTGTGTGCAGCCGTTCAGCAAAAACTCGATTCAACGTTTTGTGTGAAGCTAGCGATGCGTTATGGTCGGCCATCTGTCAAAAAACAGTTACAAGAAATGATTGCAGAGGGTTGTGATGAGTTAACTGTATTACCAATGTTCCCACAATTTTCTACGGCAGTGACCACCTCCTCAATCGAGTTTGTTAAACAACAAACAGAAATTAAAGCCTTCAAACAAGTTAATTATATTGAAGACTTTTATAATCACCCAACGTATTTAAATGCTTTTTCTGATCATATTCAGTCATTTTTGCAAAACCGCAAGTTTGATAAAGTTGTTTTTAGTTTTCATGGCTTACCAACACGACAAATTGTCAAGGGCTTAAGGCCATGTGCAGCATCGTGTGATCGAGTTAATGCTTGCCCTAAAATTACTGATAAAAATCGTTGGTGTTATCGAGCGCAATGTTATGCAACGGCCCACTCACTTGTTGATCATCTTAAATTAAAAGAAGAACAGTTTGTTGTTAGTTTTCAATCTCGCCTAGGCAAAGCAGATTGGATTAAGCCTTATACGCAAGCATTATTAGATGATTTGGCTCAGCAAGGGCTGAAAGATGTTGTGGTTTGCTGCCCGTCTTTTGTTTGTGATTGTTTGGAAACACTTGAGGAGATTGCGATTCAAGCCAAAGAGCAGTGGTTGGCGCTAGGTGGTCGAACGCTAGAGTTAATTCCTGCATTAAATACGGACCAGGGCTTGGTAAATGCAATAGTAGAGATAAGTGGAAAAAGCACATAAGGTGGCAGGTGGTTTTTTAATGGTTTAATCCCTATTGACAAGAGTGGAGAAAGGGTGCGACGTTTTCTTGTTTGTCATTTAAAAGAGGGGCGATTTCTTTGTATAAAAGAGGGTCGTTTTCTTCTTGGTAAGTCGCGTGTTCACTAGAGCAAATGTCTTTTGCTTTTTTGAAAAGATCGTTAATTATTTTGTCTGTGCTCTCTATCCTTTTCATTAAGTCACAAAAAAAGAAGACAGTAAGTAAAACAATGGAAAGCATTTTTATTGCTAATGGCGTGCTGTACTTATTATTTATCTGTTGGCTGGCCTGATAATAAATCAGTATTTTTTCAAGGCAGGCAGGAGTGGTAAGTGCTGCTGAGGTAATTTTTCGCTCATTTGTTTTTTTGTCTGTTTTGCTTGATCCCCTATTAACGCCTAATTCAACTAGAAAAGAGATCGGTATAATAATTACCAGGAATACTATGAGCGTTGAATTTAGCGAGGAGTTAATGTCAGCTGGTTTTTCTATCATGCTTTTTGTTTTGATGAAAGTGGATGCGGCTTTCGCAGCAGCAGCTGAATAATCGAGTGTTTTTTTAGTGAAGAGTTTTGCGCGCACAGATTTGGGGTCATTAATTTCATGTTGTGTTTTTGGTTTTTGGTTTGGATCAAGTTGTATTGTTTTCAGTGAATATTCCCAGAGAGTTTGAAATAATATTATTAAAAAAATAATGGCAGAAAGCGCTTTGGAGTTTGTACCTTGGCTGGTTGAGTTAAAATAAAGAGCACCCTGCCCAATAGAATAAGGAAGGTTTAGTGTGGTTGCTACGAGTTTTGCACTAGTGGAGGTTGATTCCTCTGTGGCCGGTGCATACCATAGTTTTGATATTTGTTTTCCAAACGTTGTTTTTGCTAGAAAAGCGCCATTAGCAATTAAGCCGGAAAGCAAGGTTGCAGCAGTGAAAGAAAGTACTGTGTATGTTTCAGCAGGGCTTTCTTTTTTTGTGCTTATTAATTCATATAACGCAGCTGCGGTAAGCAGCGACTTGGTTGCTACCGCTATAATTTCCACAGAGGCTTTGCCAATTGTGTAAGCTTTATTGCTTGGGTTTTTTTTGGGGGTAGTGTTAAGCATGATTTCGTAAATTATCTTTAATTGTGAAAAATGATGCTACGCTACAAAAAAGACAATACTAAGACAAAAAACAACTAAGATGTACTAGCCGTTTTCGGTCAAAATGTACTTTATGAAAGGGATGGTTAATTTTCGTTTCATTTGCAAAGAGGCTCGGTCAAGTTTTTCTAAAGCATTAAAGAGAGACGGCATATTACGTGCATGATGCGTTAATAAATAACGCACGGCATCGTGGCTAATAAATAATCCCCGATTTTTAGCGCGAAGCTCAATGGCGGCGCATTTTTCTTCATCGCAAAGAGGGTTGATTTTTAAAGTAAGCCCCCAGTTGAGTCGAGAGTGTAAATCAGGCAGCTGGCAATCGAGATTTTTAGGCGATAGATTTGCAGAAATAACGATTTGGTGTTGGTTGTCGCGCATTTTATTATAAAAATGAAAAAGTGCTTCTTCCCAGTTTTTATTAGGCAGGCAGGTGTTGATGTCGTCTAGACAAACAAGGTCATAGTTTTCTAGACCTTCTAAAATATCTGGAGATAAATCGTCGTAGTGTTTAAAAGGCAGGTAAAAAAAAGACTTTTTTTGTTCTTGAAGTTGATGGCAAATGGCTTGTAATAAGTGACTGCGACCAGAGCCAGGTTCACCCCAAAGATAAATTAGTGTTTCTGATGTGGGTAATGCCGCTTGAATTTGCTCAACAACCATCGTGTTTGTTGTGAAAAAATTAGCAAAGGTTGCATCATCCGAAAGCTGTAATGGCAGTGTCAGCTGGGCAGTCATTGCTGGGCGTCCTGCCAGTGGTAATATAAGCTTGCCACGTGATTGTTTGATTCATCATTGTGTGATTCATTAGTATCATTGTTGGTGATGGCCATCAGCTTTGAGTCGCCCGCAATAGCTTGAGCCAGACTGTTGCTGCCACCAGCACTAACAACTTTTAATAGCACGCCTTGAGCATTTATTTTGGCAACACTAACGCTGTTTACCGGGGCCAATTTTTTAAGCGATGACATGATTTTTGCATAGTCACTTAAATCACTAACGCCATCGACCTGAATCATGACGGTCGCATTGCTTTGGTCGGGTTCAATAACGGCTAGTTGATTTGCCATAAGGTTAGCAGTTTGATTTATTGCTGCGCTAATAATTTGTACGTTGGTTGTGCCATTGGATTGCCATTGGTAAGGGTCGCCATTTAGCATAAATTGCCACTGATCAGATAAGTTGGTATCCGGTTCAAATAAGCTGTTATCATCTGCTGAATTTGTACCAAGTTGTCCGCTAAGCAACGTTGAAACGCCATAGCGTTGAGTAAGGGCTGATCGTTGTGCGTCGGTTAATACTTTATTGTTTTGTTGTGCACTCAATAACGCTTGATCTTGTTCATCGCCATTGGGTAGTTCAATCATTAGTCCGCGCTGCCAGGCAATGTCTTTTAAGGTTTGAAGTTCATCAAGGGTGCTGCTGTTGGTCAGTAGCGTGATGCCTTGCGGTGTTTGTTGTGTTACCCAAACGAGGACTTTTGGACGATTGCTACTCCAAATAGATTGATTTGCTTGGCGCAGTAATTGATAAATTGATTTGATGTCAAAAGTTACGTTTAACACTAAAGGGCTTGACTCATCGGCGCTATCACTTTTTTCGTAAGAATAGCTTTTTACCCAGGCAGAGGCATTTTGCGTTTGTTCCTGGATGCTTGGTAAGGTGTTGATGCCGGGGTTGCCGCTGATTTTTATTAAAAGTTGGTCAAGAGCTTTCGGTAGAGCGGCTTGAAATTCACCTTGTGATTGGTTGGCAACAGAAATTTTAGCAACATCAAAATCGGCCACACTTTGTGCGAGTGATGACATGCTGGTGAAGGCAAAAATAAGGGCGATTAGCCATTTACAAATAGGTTTTATCATAATGTTTTACAATGTTTTTTTAGGTTCTTGATTGTTGGAATACTGTGTTTATTTTAGCAAATTTTTTGCCCGGAGAACAGGCTTAGATTGCACCAATGAGTAACTCATTCTACAATAATTTCTTTTTAAGGAGCTTGCCCATGTCGCTTGATAACACATTAACGTATCAACAAGCAGGGGTGGATCTTGATCGCTCTAACCAGTTGATAAAACACATAAAAAAAGCAGCCAAGACCACGCCAAACAAGGGCGTTTTAGCTGGCGTTGGTGGTTTTGGTGCTTTGTTTGAGTTGCCAGTAAATGATTATCAGCAGCCGGTTTTAGTGTCAGGAACCGATGGGGTTGGTACTAAGCTGAAATTAGCCATTGCTGAACAAGATTATCAAGGCATCGGCATTGATTTGGTAGCGATGTGTGTGAATGACATCATTACCACAGGCGCTAAGCCATTGTATTTCCTTGACTATTACGCAACGGGGCGCATTGATGTCGCAGCGGCCAGCGCTGTTATGACTAGCATTGCTTTGGGCTGTCAAATTTCAAATATGGCTTTAGTGGGTGGTGAAACGGCTGAGCTACCGGGTTTGTATGAAGAAGCGGTTTTTGATTTAGCCGGTTTTGCCGTTGGTGTCGTAGAAAAAGCCAAGATTATCGATGGCTCAAAAGTGCAGGCTGGAGATGTGTTGGTTGGGCTGGCTTCCTCTGGCATTCATAGTAATGGTTATTCATTAATTCACTCGTTAATTAGCAGCCGACAAATTGATTTACAGCAGGATATTGCTGGTGCTACTTTAGCGAAACGACTGTTGGCGCCAACGAAAATTTATGTGGATGCGCTTGCTGTAGTTAATCAAGTCTTAACGCCTCACGCGTTGGCACATATTACCGGCGGTGGCTTGGTCGATAATATCCCGCGTGTGTTGCCAGATCATCACCAGGCTATTATCAATACAACTGCGCTACCTAAATTACCGGTTTATGATTGGCTGCAACAAACTGGGGCTATTGCACCGGAGGAATTGTTTCATACCTTTAACATGGGGGTAGGTATGGTGATTTGTGTTGCGGAAGATCAATGCGATCTTTTGACAAAAACACTCATTGCGCAAGGTGAGCAACCATATATCATTGGCTCGGTTCAGCGTAGTGACAATAAAGAACCGGGTGTGGTATTGCGATGACTCAAAGTGCAAGTTTGCGTATTGTTGTTTTGATTTCGGGTGCTGGAACCAATTTGCAATCAATTATCAATGCTATTCATGATGATGGACTGCCGGTTGAAATTTGTGCAGTAATTAGTAATGAGCCGAGTGCAGCTGGGCTTGGGCGCTTGCCGGCCTATCACATTCCCGCACATATTGTTGATCACCGAGGCTTTGCAGATCGAGCGCAGTTTGATGATGCGCTTATTACTGCCATTGACCAGTATCAGCCGGCGTTGGTAGTACTGGCTGGGTTTATGCGGCGCTTGGGAAGAGTTTTTGTGCAGCATTTCGCAGATAGGCTAATTAACATTCATCCATCATTACTGCCAAAATATCGCGGCTTGGGCACACATGAAAAAGCATTGGCAGCAAAAGATAAGTACCATGGCACAACGATTCATGTTGTTGATGAGGCTTTAGACAGCGGCGCAATTATTTGTCAGTCGCGTTTGTCGGTAGAGCTTGATGATGATGCGTACAGCTTAAAAACCAAAACCCAGCAGTTAGAGCACCGTCTGTATCCACTGGTGTTGCGCTATTTTGCTGAAGAGCGGCTGATTATCAGGCAGGGCCAGCCTTATTTCGATGGTCAGCCGGTATTGTTGGGTGATGAGGCTTTTGCAGTATCTCTATGATTTGTAGCTAATAATAATAAAAATTTTCTGTACAGCACAGTAAAAGGCTGTATACTATTTTCACAAGGGTATAGATAACTAAGGGGTTGTCATGGTTAAATCACAATTAATTAATCGCATTGCCGATCGTCAAGAGGTACTGGCTCGAGATCCTGCCCAGCCTGGCTCTCATGCTTTGTCTCATCGAGACATAGAGCTGTCCATTAATAATTTGTTAGAGCACATGAGTGCTGAGCTGGGTCAAGGCGCTCGTATTGAGGTGCGAGGTTTTGGTAGTTTCAGCTTACATTATCGTCCACCGCGGCGTGCACATAACCCTAAAACTGGGGTAAAAGTTCATACGCAAGCAAAACATACACCACACTTCAAGCCAGGCAAAGAGTTACGCGAGCGTGTTAATGCTACGTACTTAGCCGCCTTGGAATCCGGTGCATCAACCGAAATTATTGATAATGATAATGATGATGATGAGTAAGTTATATTTCTAAAAAAGCTGTAAAAAGGCACGCACTTCAGTAAAAAAAGTTTTTTTTTGCCGGATTTTTTGGTATGATCTGGCCTGTGGCCCCGGTTTTTTACGTAGCCGTCTTTTAATAAACCTCAAGGAGTCATAATGAAAAAAACAACCATGAAGAAAATTTCGGCAGCTGTTCTCGCAGCTGGCTTTTCAACCGTTTGTCTTGCGGCGCAACCTACCCCTGCAGACAGTCAAATATTCGCACAAAAAAATGTACTTGTTAACTGGGATGTGCTGACTTCGGCATTAGGTCTGGTTTCTGCGGGAGTTAACTACAGGGTTGCCCATTCAACGACAGTCGGCGTTCTTGGTGGTGTTTCATTTTACTCATTATCGGATAATGATAAAAGTAAAACTAGCGTTGGTGATGTCTGGCGTTTAGGTGCTCAGGCTAACTGGGCCATGGGGGGGGAGATGTTATGGCGTCGGGCTGGCAATTCAATCCATATTTTGAGTATACCAGGGTAGAGAGTCACGTTTCTGGTATGTCTGGAGGCCTGTTGTTTTTATACCAATGGGCTTGGACGTCAGGCATGAATCTGCAGTTAGGAGTTGGTCCTGCATACGTGCGATACAGTGCCTTCTCTAGTAATCAAACGGAAAGTAAAGGCTGGATTTCGCCTGTGGTTTCATTTAATCTCGGTTATGCTTTTTAAAAGAGTTTATTGTGAATCTAAAAAGCCTGCTTTAGCAGGCTTTTTTTTATGGTGTAAGCTATATGTTTAAGTTGCGGCTTTTCTGTTGCTGATGTGCTGCTTCTTTGAGAAGAGTTTTTGGAATGGTGTTTTAGCTAATTGATGAATCGTATAGGGCATAATAACGTAAAAATCTAAAACTAAGTGAAAAAAAGGGCCCTTGGGCCCTTTTTTAATACGCTTAATTTCTAAAATTTTAGGGTCATGGTCCTGTTCGTGGCTCACCTGCCATACTTGCCATTTCTCTAGGCTCATCACCCGGGGGGGATGGAACACGTTTAAACATGGTTATGTTATCTATAGCCTCCCCAATCGCCTCATCATTTTGAGCATTTATCAAAGCAGCGCAATGCTCAGCTTTTACTTGAGGACGTATGTTCGTTGCCGTAACAAACTGCTTTATCACTGTTTGATGATCTGGTCCTTCAATTTTTGCTAATTTAACAAAATCATTTAGAAGTTGATTTACGTTTTCTTTAAACTGTATATCTTGCAAAACAGAAATAATGTCATTATCGGGAAGAACGTTCATGATTTCCTCCTCGTTGATTTTTTTTCCAGTTTTTCTTAAAGAAATTTTTTCCATCAGTTCGCTAATCTTTTCAATTTCACCCAAAATTCTAAGATTTAATTCCCCTGTATTTTGTTTACTTTTCTGTATTTTTTCTTGAGCATTGCTTCCTAATTTGTCATTAATTTCATTTATGAGTATATTTATTTCTTGGTAGCAAGAAGGCTGCGATTTTATTTCTTTCTGTATAATATTGAATTCGGCAAATAAACGTTTGAATTCACGAAGGAAGGTATTGCCATCAGCGCCACTTTGGTTTTTGCCATCAATAGATTGCTTGATAGCGGTCAGTTTTTCAATAGTGCTTTTTCTTTCTTCGGCTAGTCCCCTTTTTCTTTCTTCGGCTAGTCCCCTTTTTCTGTTTGTAACCATGGCAAATCCCTTGTGTGGTGCGTGTCTAAAAATCATAATATGTACCGACTGTTAGTTAATTTTACCTATAGTGCCATATCTTTGACCATAATTAAATCATTTTGTTTATTTGTCGATCATTTAAGCCATTGCTTGGGTGTTGCTACGCAGTAACTATCTGATTAAGTAATGAATTGTTTGGGTCAAATCGTGCTTTGGCTGTCAGTTGCGCATAAAAGCAGGGATGGTTGCTATTTATTATGATATAACTAATTGAATAAAAAAGGATTAATTATCTAGTGCTTGTTGGCAGTATTATTGAGGAGCGCGATAAAACACCCACTATATCCAGTGGGTTAATACTGAGGATCCTAGTTAATAACACGAACAGCTAGGTCAAGGTGCTGAGTTTATGGAGTCAAGAATTAAGTAACCGGTAGTGTGACGCCGCGTTGACCCTGGTATTTACCACTGCGGTCTTTATAGGAGGTTGCACAGACTTCGTCAGATTCTAAAAATAACATTTGCGCTACGCCCTCATTGGCATAAATTTTTGCTGGCAAATTAGTGGTATTAGAAAACTCTAAAGTCACTTGGCCTTCCCATTCGGGTTCTAATGGGGTGACGTTCACAATAATGCCGCAGCGCGCATAAGTGGATTTACCCACACAAATAGTTAACACGTTACGAGGAATGCGAAAATATTCCACGGTGTGAGCCAAGGCAAATGAGTTGGGTGGGATAATGCAAACATCAGCGGTAACATCTAAAAAGCTGTTGGGATCAAATGATTTTGGATCCATAATGGATGAATTAATATTAGTAAATACTTTAAAGTGATTGGCGCAACGCACGTCATAACCGTAGCTGGATGTGCCGTAAGAAATAATTCTTTCCTCATTAGCATAGCGAACTTGTTCGGCATTAAATGGAGAAATCATGTCATGGCTTTCTGCCATGCGTCGGATCCAATGATCGGATTTAATACTCATACTCGTCGTCCCTTTCGGTTGATGGAAATTATTAAGATTCTACCACGATATTAGGAAATTTTGCGGCGTAATTAACCGGTTGCAATGCCAGTTTAGCTGTCATTCGACGCGCGACTTTTTTATACATTAATGCAATGTCAGCTTCTGGTTGCTGGGTAGTAATGGGCTTGCCTTGATCCATACCTTTGCGGATTTCCAAAGCTAGTGGAAGGCGGCCGAGTAATTCGGTATCGCAATCTTCAGCCAGTTGCGTGCCACCAGCTGTGCCAAAAAGTGATTCGTGCTGGCCGCACCCCGTGCAAATATGTTCACTCATGTTTTCAATAATGCCTAAAATAGGCACTTTCACTTTGCGAAACATTTCCACGCCTTTGCGCGCATCGAGCAGTGCAATTTGTTGTGGTGTGGTAATGACGGCGGCGCCACTTATTGGGGCCTTTTTAGAGAGTGTTAGGTGAATATCGCCGGTGCCGGGTGGCAGGTCAATGAGCAAGTAGTCTAGTTCAGGCCAGCTAGTATCAAACAATAATTGTTGCAATGCGGCGCTAACCATGGGGCCACGCCAAATCATGGGTGTAGCAACATCAACTAAGTAGCCCATTGACATAGAATAAATCCCGTGTGCTTGCACTGGGCGGAAATTGCGGGGCTCTTCTGGAGTAATGAGCTTATCAATGCCCAGCATGTGTGGCACGTTAGGGCCGTAAATGTCAGCATCTAGCAGGCCAACTTTCGCGCCCATTTGTACAAGGGCAATGGCCAGATGAATGGCGCTGGTTGATTTTCCTACGCCGCCTTTGCCTGAGGCAATGGCAATCATGTTTTTTACCGGTGCAATGGGTTTGGTCTTAGGGCGCTCGGTATGGGGTTGAATATGAGTTTTGATGGTGATTTGCAACTCATCTGGGCTAGCTAGATGACAGAGCTGGGCAATAACCGTTTGTTTGATTTCATCTTTTATGTCATCAACTGGAAAGCCAAAAGCCAGCGAAATGCTAATTTGCTTGTCATTTTGCGTTATGGCTTTAATGCATTTGCCTTCACCCCATGTGCTTTGAAGATAGGGGTCTTGGTAGGATTCTAGCTGTTGTTGGATCTTGTTTAAATTTGTCATATTACCCATCCTATTTTTGTGTTCATTATGGTAGCATGGCTACCCCAGGGTCAAGAGATATCTTGCCAGACTAGCCTTGCAGATAGACAAAAGGAAACGCATTGATGACAACGAAGGATTTAACAAAAACACTGGTAACCTGCGCGCTGCCTTATGCCAATGGCCCCATTCATTTGGGTCATATGGTGGAGTATATTCAGGCCGATGTCTGGGTGCGTTTTCAAAAATTGCAGCAACACGATTGCTTATTTATTTGTGGTGAAGATGCTCACGGCACACCGGTGATGTTATCAGCCAGCAAGCAAGGCGTTAGCCCAGATGATTTAGTCACTACAATGCAGGCAGCTCATCATGAAGATTTCAGCAATTTTTTAGTGGAATTTGATCAGTTCCACAATACGCATTCCGAGGAAAATAAAACCCTTGTCGAGCAATGTTATGAGGCGATTAAAGCTAAGGGTGATATTGACGTGCGGTCTATTGAGCAGGCTTATGATCCGGAAAAAAACATGTTTCTCCCCGATCGTTTTGTGAAAGGCGAGTGCCCTAAATGTGGCGCGGCCGATCAATACGGTGATAATTGTGAGGCGTGTGGCGCTACTTATCATCCGGTGGATTTAATCAATCCGGTGTCTGTGGTTTCTGGGGCAACGCCGATTGAAAAAATATCAGAGCACTATTTTTTTCGCCTTGATCAATATGAAACTTTTTTACAAGACTGGATTAAAAATGCAGATCTACAGCCGCAAGCGGTGAATAAATTACAAGAATGGTTTGAGCAAGGTTTAAAGCAATGGGATATCTCGCGGGATAAACCCTATTTTGGGTTTTTAATTCCAGGCACCAAAGACAAATATTTTTATGTGTGGCTCGACGCGCCTATTGGTTATATGGCGGCATTAAAAAAATTAACCACCATTCGACACGACATTGATTTTGACGCTTATTGGCAGAAAGATTCCACTGCAAAGCTGTATCATTTTATTGGTAAAGATGTCATGTATTTCCACACACTATTTTGGCCAGCCATTTTAAAAAGCGCAGGGTATCGCACGCCGACGGGGGTGTTTGTGCACGGTTTTTTAACCGTTAACGGGAAGAAAATGTCTAAATCTCGTGGGACTTTTATAACGGCAGGCAATTATTTAAAGGAGTTGAACCCAGAGTATTTGCGTTATTATTTTGCAGCAAAATTAAGCGCACAAATTGAAGACATTGATTTAAATTGGCAAGACTTTATTGCGCGTGTTAATTCAGATTTGGTCGGTAAATACGTTAACATTGCTAGTCGTTGTGCGGGCTTCATCAAAAAACATTTTGATGGCAAGTTGAGTGATACTTTGCATGATGAATCTTTATTTGCAGAAATTTCACAAGGCGCTGATGATATTGCAACGGCATATCAAGCTCGTGAGTTCAGCACGGCAGTCCGATCTATTATGGCTTTAGCCGATCGCACTAACCAATACATCGATCAACATCAGCCATGGAAATTAATCAAAGAAGATGGTCAAAAAGATCAAGTTCATTTAATTTGCACGCAAGGCATTAATCTATTCCGACTATTAACGATTTATTTAAAACCTATTTTGCCTATTACCGCGCAGCGGGTTGAAGCATTTTTAAGTATTGAACCACTGACATGGCAAGATCATCAATCACCATTATTATCTCATAAAATAGAACCCTTTAAGCCATTATTACAGCGTATTACTGAAGATCAGCTAGAAAACTTGCAGGTGCCGAGTGAGTCATAATGAGTAATCGTTCCCACATAAAAGCAAACGACATTGATGCGATTTTGCCGCAAACGCAATGTGGTTTGTGTGAGTTTACCGGCTGTAAACCCTATGCCGATGCCATTGTTAATGACAATGCGCCATTAGATCGATGCTTGCCGGGTGGGGTAAAAACGTTGCGCATTTTAGGTGAGTTAGTTGGTGAGTCGATCGACTCATTGGTCCCTGAGATGCAAAACAAACAGAAAGGCCCGGCGGTTGTTAGTTTTCGTGAAAATGAATGTATTGGTTGTACCAAGTGTATTCAAGCATGTCCGGTCGATGCAATTATTGGTGCATCCAAACAAATGCACACGGTGTTAACCGATGTTTGTAATGGGTGTGAGTTGTGCATTGAGCCGTGTCCGGTTGATTGCATCGACATCCATCTACTGCCAAATCGATCGGATGAGGAAAATAAAAACTTAGCTGATTTTTGGCGCGACCGATACGACATTCACCAAACACGCTTAGAGAAAATGCAAAAGAAAAGTCGTGCAAAACACGATGCCGCAAAACTAATGCAATCACAATCTCGTGAACAAACGGTGCAAAATCGTCAGCAAGCCATTGCCGAAGTGCTTGGCTCGGGCAAAAGCTAAGCGACAAAAAAAATAGTGGACCGATTATGAATAAAGCTAAACGCACAGAAATTTTTTCTCGTTTTCAAAAAAATAATACCGCACCAACAACGGAACTTAATTATCAAAGTCATTTTCAATTATTGGTTGCTGTGATTTTATCGGCACAAGCCACGGATGTTGGCGTGAATAAAGCCACGAAGTTATTATTTAAAGAAGCGCCAACGCCCAATAAAATGTTGGCATTAGGTGTTTCAGGTTTAAAAAAACACATTAAAACCATCGGACTTTTTAATAGTAAAGCTGAAAATGTCATTAAAACGTGCCGATTATTAATTGAAAAGCATCAAGGACAAGTCCCCGATAAGCGCTCAGCACTCGAGGCTTTGCCTGGCGTTGGCCGAAAAACTGCGAACGTTGTGCTTAATACCGCTTTTGGTCATGCAACCATTGCCGTTGATACGCATATTTATAGAGTGAGTAATCGGACCGGCATTGCGCCAGGTAAAACACCGCTAGAGGTTGAAAAAAAACTAATACGATTGGTTCCTAAGGAATACCACCAAGATGCGCATCACTGGTTGATTTTGCATGGCCGCTATGTTTGTCGGGCTCGTAGTCCTTTGTGCTCACAATGCGTCATTGCTGATTTGTGTGAATACAAGGAAAAGATAAGATAAAAAAACCAGCGCAAGGCTGGTTTTTAATATTTTAGCCTAAATGCTTGGTTTCTGGTGAGGAGGCTGCTTGAAGAGCAATAGCAAGTACTTCTGGGTTTTTGCTCGCACGAGTCCCGCAAAGAATGCCTTAGCGTAGCCAGACGGGGTGAAACGCGCTATAATTCGGCAAATTTTGCGACCAATTATGGGTAATTTATTTGAAAAAAGCACCGAACACCGATATTCCCACGCGCCTGGTTGGTCCAATCAAGTTACGTGGTTACGTTGAGGCCGAGGCCATGCATGTGCCAATGGCAACTTATGAGTCGCCACTGTGGCCATCAACTGACCGAGGGGCGAAGGTCTCGCAACTGGCGGGTGGCATTTACACCGCGGTTGGCAGTGATTGCATGACTCGCTCAATCACCGTGCAAGCGGCTAATGGTGAAGTTGCACATAAGTTATTGAAAGAAATAGAAAAAAACCAGCAAGAAATTGCTAAGGTGGTTCAAGCAACCAGTAATTATGCTCGTTTTCGTTCATTGACGGGCGAACAAGTGGGGCGCTTGTTGTATTTGCGGTTAAGTATTCAGCCGGGTGATGCCTCAGGGCACAACATGACAACCAAAGCGGCCGATGCCTTAATGCAGTATTTGTTAAAACAGTATCCGGCGTTGGAGTATGTGTCTATTTCTGGCAATGCTTGCACGGACAAAAAAGTCTCTGCTATCAATGGCTTATTGGGTCGAGGCAAGCACGTTATGGCCGATATAACCATCCCTGCGGCCATTTGTCAGCAAGTATTACGCATTGAGCCTGCTCAGTTGGTTGCGCTGAATATTAAAAAGAATTTGGTCGGCAGCACCTTGGCGGGTAGTTTGCGCAGCGCTAATGCCCATTATGCTAATGCTTTGCTAGCCATTTATTTGGCAACCGGCCAAGATGCGGCTAACATCATTGAGGCCTCGCAAGGCATCACTTATGCAGAAGTCGTTGAGGACAGCCTGTATTTTTCAGTCACTATGCCCAATATCATTGTTGGCACGGTGGGTAATGGTAAGCATTTGTCGACAGCGCAAAAGCATTTAGCCGACATGGGCTGCCTAAGCAGCAAGACACCAGGAGAAAGTAGCCGACGGTTAGCCGCGATTATTGCAGCCAGTGTTTTGTGTAGTGAATTATCTTTGCTGGCAGCACAGTGTAATCCTGGTGAGCTAATGCGTGCTCATCACATTTTAGAGCGTCAAAGCAAACAGACGGCATAACAATAAGAAGGTTTATTATGACAACATATGGTATAGACACCGCCGCGTTTTACACCACTCAGTATTATTTAGACTTAGAGACTTTAGCAAATTCACGTGGTGTTGATCCAACACGATTTACTCAAGGCTTAGGCCAGCACAAAATGGCAGTGATTCCACCGGATGAAGGCGTTGTGACTTTGGCGGCGAATGCTGCTGAGCAAGCGTTAACAAAATGTGATAAATCGGATATTGATTTGCTATTGTTTGCCACAGAAAGTGGCATTGATCAGTCAAAAGCGGCAGGCATTTATGTGCATCACCTATTAGATTTGCCAAAAAGATGCCGTGTTTTAGAGCTTAAACAAGCTTGTTATAGTGCAACGGCAGGCTTGCAATTGGCGTTGTCTCATTTGGCCAGACACCCGGATAAAAAAGTATTATTAGTGGCGTCAGATATCGCGCGTTACGGATTAAATACAACCGGTGAATCATCGCAAGGTGGCGCTGCGGTTGCTATGGTGTTGTCTGCCAATCCACGTTTAATGGCCGTTGATTCACACAGCGGTTACCACACGGAAGATGCTATGGATTTTTGGCGGCCGAATTATCGTGAGGAAGCCTTGGTCGATGGCCGTCATTCTTGTGAGCTGTATTTAAAATTATTAAAAGAAACGTGGCGGCAATACCATGAAAGTTCAGGTCGAAGTTTTTTAGATCATGACTATTTTTGTTATCATACGCCATTGCCTAAGTTGGCCGAGTCAGCTCATCAGAAGTTAGCTTTTCATAATGGTTTTCGTCGGAAAGACATGGATAAAATTAATCAGCGAATGGGTGGTTTCTTGCATTATAGTCGAATTGTTGGCAACTGTTATGCTGGGTCGTTATATTTAGGTATTATTTCTTTGCTGGATAATACAAAAGATGATTTTAGTAATAAACGTTTGGGTTTATACAGTTATGGTTCGGGTTGCACAGCAGAGTTTTATAGCGGTGTTATTCAGCCGGGTTATGAAAAAGTATTGCATACTGAATATCATCAGCAGCTAATTGCTAATAGAGAAGAGCTGGATCAAGCTGCATATGAAGGTTTTTATTCATTTAAATACCCAACCGATGGTAGCCGATTTATTGTGCCAAAAAATAAAACGGGCAATTTTCGTTTAGCCGCGCTTGATCAGCACAAGCGTATTTATGAAAAAATTAATTAAGTGATTGCGTATGAGCCAGACATTTAGCGTTAAAGCGCCGGGTAAAGTTATTCTGTCAGGTGAGCACTCGGTGGTGTATGGCGCACCGGCTTTGGCTGTAGCCATTAATAAATACATTCAAATTACAGTAAAAGAGCCAGATAACGATTTAATCACCATTGAATCCCCGCTGTATAACGAACCAGTTACTGCAAGTTATGCTGAGTTAATTGCTATGCATGCTGATATTTCTGAGCGATTTGCAAAATATCAGCAGCAGGTTTTAGATATTGATAAAGTGATTGACACGCCCAGTGAGTTAATTTTTTATGTGGTTGCTGATTTCTTTTTACAGAAAAATATTCGACCAACGCAAGGCTTGCATTTTCATTTTAGTCACTCATTACCCATTGGTTGTGGTTGTGGTTCGTCTGCCGCGGCGATTAGTGCCACGTTAATGGCATTGCTGCATCAATATAAAGAAAGCATTAATTCAGTGGCGCTTCGTGCTTGGACAACTCAAATTGAGCATCTGCAGCATGGTCAGTCTAGCGGTTTAGATGCTGACGTTATTGTCAATGGCGGCATGCGTTATTTTAATAAAAACCAGGCAAAAGATGTTGCTAAGCCTGCTATACGATTTTACACATTAGCCAGTGGTACGCCAGTTTCCTCAACAGGACAATGCGTTGCGCACGCAAAAGCTTTTTTTTATGAAACATCATTGGTCGATGAGTTTTCACAAGTAACCGATGCGGTTTATCAAGCAGTAATGACACAAAACCAAGATCAATTAATACAATCAATTCGAGCCAATCATCGTCTATTATGTAAATTAAACTTAGTGCCAGATTCAGTTGAATTGATGATTAAAACCATTGAGAAAGCAGGCGGTGCTGCAAAAATTTGTGGTGCCGGTACGTTGTCTGGTCAGCGTGCAGGCGTTGTTTTAGTGGTTGGTCCTGATAATATTGAACAAGCATTATCAACATTATCATTGCCATGGCAAGAAATGAAAATTGATGAGCAAGGTTGTCGGGTGGTGCAGGCGCATGAAAACACTGCTGTCATTTAAAGCATCGGCCCCAGCTAGCTGTATGCTGTTTGGTGAGCATGCAGTTTTACATGGTCATCGCTCTGTTGTTGCAGCAATTAATCGTCGCTTAAGTGTGACTCTAACGCCTAATCAATCAACTAATATTGCTATTCAATCAGAGCTGGGTTCATTGAGCGTTGATGTTAATAGCGTGGTGGTTAAAAAACCATTTGATTACGTTTTGGCGTGCATCAGATCCGTTCAGAAGAAATTGCCAAGTGGTTTTTCACTGGTAATTGACAGCGATATTTCCGATCAACAAGGCTTGGGTTCGTCTGCGGCAGTGTTGGTTGCAACCATGGCAGTTTTGCATCAGTGGTTGGGCCTTTCTTGTGAGAAAACCACGCTCTTTGAACAAACAAAAAAAGTATTACAAACCTTGCACCCAATGGCTTCGGCAAGTGACGTTGCGGCGAGTGTTTTTGGTGCTATGGTTATTGTTGATCCCAAAAAAAACCAGGCATTACCCATGATCGGTAATGCCGAGTTTGTTTTAGTCTATTCAGGTTATAAAACCCCAACACCACAAGTGGTTGACGTGGTTGAAAAAAAGCGACAGAAAAATCCGGAATTTTTTCATGGTGTTTTTAATAAAATATCACAAAGTACCGAGCAAGCCATTTTGGCAATAGAGAATGATGATAAATTACTTTTAGTTGAAGCGATTGATAATCAGCAAGAATGTTTGTCTTCTTTGGGTGTGGTTGATGAGACACTGAAAAAAATCGTGGAAAAGTTAAATCAAGAAAGTACTGTTTTTGCCAGCAAAGTGTCTGGCTCTGGTTTGGGTGATTGTGTTGTTGGCTTTGGTGTGTTGAAAGACTTTTGCATTGATATTCCTGGTGTGAAATTGTTGCATGTTGCGGTTGATGATCGGGGGCTGATATATGAGTAAGCAAAAAAAAACGGTTGATTATATTATTCAGCATTATGCAAAAAAAAATCCGGCATTAAAAACAGCAACTGCCTTCGCGCCGAGTAATATTGCATTAGTAAAATATTGGGGTAAGCGCGATGAGGATTTAAAACTACCAGTCACAAGTAGCTTATCAATTTCTTTGGCAGATTACGGAGCTAAAACCACGTTGTCATTTTTGTCTGGACAGCAAGACGAGGTTTTTTTAAATGGAAAGTCGGTTGATTTGCAAACAGAGTTTTATCAGCGAATAAGTCTTTTTTTAGATTTGTTTCGGCAGCCAGGTCAGTATTATCATTTAGAGACGCAGTTAAATATTCCAGCAGCAGCAGGTCTTGCTTCGTCTGCTTGTGGTTTTGCGGCATTGGTGTTGGCCTTAAATAAGCTGCATCAGTGGGGGTTGGATAAACCCGAATTGTCTGTGCTCGCACGATTAGGCAGTGGTAGTGCGGCTCGATCATTGTGGCACGGTTTTGTCGAGTGGCAAAAAGGCGAGCAAGCCGATGGCTTGGACAGCTTTGCTAAACCTTTAGTAGAACAAATGCCAGATTTGTGTGTGGGGCTTTTAATTTTCACAACGGCAGCCAAACCTATAGGCTCAACGCAGGCGATGAAAATAACGCAAGAGAGTTCTACGCTTTATAAAGACTGGCCGGCGCGAGTTGAGGGTGACCTGTTGGCTATAAAGCAAGCAATAAGAGCCAAAGATTTCAAATCATTGGGCAAAATAGCTGAAAGCAATGCCATTGCCATGCATCAAACGATGCGGGCTGCAACACCTGGGATAGACTATTCGGCATCGCAAACAAGGGAGGCCATCGCCAAGGTTCAGGCCCTTCGGCAGCAAGGGTGTTGTGTGTATTTCACCCAGGATGCCGGTCCAAATATCAAATTACTTTTTCTTAAGGCAGAGCGGCAACGCATTGCATCGATTTTTCCGGAGGCATTGGTGTTAATTCCTTTCGCCTAGCGCGAGTATAGGGAGAGGCGCTTTGGCCAGCCATTTATTTTTATTTTTTGTAAAGTTATCTGTTGCGTTTTCGTTTTTTGCTAGCCTTTTTTTTTGAGGTGGTTATAATCGCACAAAACTGATAGGGGATTGTCTCAATGCAAAGGAGTTGCAAGTTTAAAAGTCGCTTACAAAAAGCAGGATTTACTCTGCTGGAAATATTGCTGGTTATTGCTGTTGTAGGTATTTTGGCGACTCTGGCTGTGTCACAGGTAAAAAAGCAGGCTGAAAATAAGCGAATCAATCGTGTAGCAACACAATTCCAATACGTTATGGAGGCAGCAGTTGCCTATGAATCAGCTGATGCTGATCGAAAATGGCCACCAGCTGCTGCACCTGCTAATGATAGCTTTATCAAAAATTACTTGCCTAATGGCAATAGAAAAAGTGCGCTCGGCGAGGATTTCAGCTGGTACGGTGCTGATGGAAATTCAAAAAAACACCCTTTATTTACAGTATACCTGAAAGTCCCAGGGGCTGATCCGATGAAAACGGCTCAGCAGATTGCAGCGCAACTACCTAATGCAACAACGATGCAGAATGTTCCTACCACAGGTGGGCAAGACAACGATTGCACAATTAATAGCGCGTGTTATGTGAAAGCTCAGGTGCCAATGCCTGCAACAATTGGTCGGGGTGATGTATTCATCAATGGACTTTGTTCAACCGTAGTAGGAGACAAAAGAGAGGTCATCGGGGATAATGGATCAATGGCTAGTTGTGATCCTAATGATTTAGAAGTTGTTGCAGATCCTGATGGTCTGGGTCTTTTGCGAGGCGATACAAGAGTTTATATTAATGGAAACTGTCCTGCAAACTACCGAGTCTCTCATCAGCTTAAACACGACGAGCAAGATTTCTCTGTGAGTATAAATGGATTTGCTACTTTAAGCGAGACAGTTAAAAAAGTATTACAAAGCCCGGTGACTGATTTTTTTTCCTCGGATGAAGAGCAGTATGGTGGCAGGACTTTTTTGATCCCGATGGAGCTTGATACTCCCGGCAAAAGTCTATGCTGGACAGGGGCAGGAGGAAGTAATTCGTTCCAATGTGTATTTTACTTAAGAGGGGCTGTTCTTTCGGTCAATGTTACGGGCAACCCTTCTAGCACGGATGACTCGAAGCCTGAAGATAAAGAAATCAAGCTTGAAAGTTTGCGTGTCAAGTCGTGTAATCAAGGAGTTGTTGGCTCGGTCAACCATGATAGCTGCAATGTTGAGCTCTCGTATTCAATTCGCTGCGTTCCAGATTGAATAAGTTGCTGAATTATACCAGTTTTGAAATAATTTATGGGCTCATTTTTTTATTTTATGCTCTTATGCTAAGAAGATTTGGTTAAGGCAAAAAAGCTTTTAGTATTGATGAAATTTACACATAAGGGGGAATTATGCAAATAAGCCTGGATTTTTTACAATTAAATCGCATTTACCCCTTACTGAAAAACAATACCACAGATGTCAAGAGTGTGTGTTATACAGTCCCTGATGCAAATGCCTCCAGCATAGAATTTAAAGCATTTCTTAATATGTCACGAGACGTTTATAATGCCGATAAAAAATTTTTTCAGAAAATGCTGGAAGCTTTTTGTTTTGTCGGAAAAGAAAAGTGTCTTGAACATGTCCAAGATAGGCTGCATGGAGGCGTGCAAAAAAAAATTGTTAGTGCACGATTAATCGATAGTGTTCAGGGTTTAGCAGAAGCGCTTGGTAATGTGCCTTTTGAGCAATTTTTGAAACAACTTTCACAGGCGTGTGATGCCTCAGCACAAGACTCTGGGTCTAAGGCAGTTCATCAGTGGTAGTTAATCAATGTTGTTGCAGCTTGTAGAATAGCTGTCACTGTTTATTGTTTCCGCTGTCAGGGGTAAAAGTGCTCAAGAGCGCTAAGCCCAAGAGACGTAACAGTTTCAAACTTATGCGCCCTAAAGTTTATATGATTTAATAATTACTAATTAGGAGAAAACTATGATATTAAGTAAAAAAATTGGGGAAGCTTTAAGTGGCTGCCCCTTGCCGGAAACCCAAGAGTCTAGGAGTCTATATGCCGCAATACCTCCTACTACAGAGTCCCCTGATGATTCTTTTCTAGCCTTTCTTAATGCTGCGAAGGCGGCTGCCAATTCCAACAATCTTTCATATGTTAAACAAATGTTTGAAGCTTTTTGCTCTGCTGGGGAAAAAAAGTGTATTGATCAGAGTATTCCAACCAAACTAAGTGAGTATGTGGCGGGCAAGCCAAGAGATCAGGATTTTACCACTGACGTCCAAGGTTTAATAACAGCAAGGGGTGATGCCACTTGGGACAGCTTTATTGGGAGGTGCAATGCTCAAGCGCCTGGACCTGAGGAAAACAATAATTGGTGGGTGGCTGTTGTGTGTGCTGTTGGTGTTTGTGCTGCCGTTATTTCTGCTTATAAATATCGCAGGAGTGAGCCACTTCGTCGGTGCATTAGGGGTCGGGAATATACGGCGATACCAGGAGCTTAAGCTTATGCGCCCTAAAGTTTATATGATTTAATAATTACTAATTAGGAGAAAACTATGATATTAAGTAAAAAAATTGGGGAAGCTTTAAGTGGCTGCCCCTTGCCGGAAACCCAAGAGTCTAGGAGTCTATATGCCGCAATACCTCCTACTACAGAGTCCCCTGATGATTCTTTTCTAGCCTTTCTTGATGCTGCGAAGGCGGCTGCCAATTCCAACAATCTTTCATATGTTAAACAAATGTTTGAAGCTTTTTGCTCTGCTGGGGAAAAAAAGTGTATTGATCAGAGTATTCCAACCAAACTAAGTGAGTATGTGGCGGGCAAGCCAAGAGATCAGGGTTTTACCACTGACGTCCAAGGTTTAATAACAGCAAGGGGTGATGCCACTTGGGACAGCTTTATTGGGAGGTGCAATGTTCAAGCGCCTGGACCTGAGGAAGACAATAATTGGTGGGTGGCTGTTGTGTGTGCTGTTGCTGTTTGTGCTGCCGTTATTTCTGCTTATAAATATCGCAGGAGTGAGCCACTTCGTCGGTGCATTAGGGGTGGGGGATATTCGGAGATGCC
>CBDETP010000005.1:0-58778 GCA_965242995.1 Coxiellales bacterium | reverse complement strand
TTTGCAGGCGGGTTTTGATGTTGTGGTTATTGATGATTTAAGTAATGCTTCGGTACAATCATTAGAGCGGGTGCAGAAGTTAGCGAATAAATCACTGGTTTTTATTCGCGGTGATATTAATGATAGAGCGTTTCTACGAGAAGTTTTTGCAGCGCATACTATTTCCATGGTGGTTCACTTTGCCGCTTTTAAAGCAGTGGGTGAGAGCACAGAAAAGCCGCTAGAGTATTATCGTAATAATGTGGCGGGCACAATTGCTTTATTACAAGTGATGGATGAAATGAATATCAGAAAATTTGTATTCAGTTCATCAGCAACGGTGTATGGTGAGCCTGACACTGTTCCAATCACTGAAGAATTCCCCCTCAAGCAACTGGCAAGTCCTTATGGCCGCACCAAGAAAATGGTGGAAGAGATTTTATCCGATTTATATGCTTCAGATAATCGCTGGTCGATTGCTTCATTACGCTATTTTAATCCCGTCGGTGCGCATGAAAGCGGTGAAATTGGCGAAGATCCTAATGGCATTCCGAATAATTTAGTGCCTTTTGTCACGCAAGTTGCTATTGGCAAGCGTGAAAAGTTGTCGGTGTTTGGCAACGATTACCCAACGATTGATGGTACAGGCGTGCGTGATTATATTCATGTGGTGGACTTGGCAGAGGGGCATTTGGCAGCAGCTAATTATTTATTTAAAAATAAGAATAATGCTTATGTTTGGAATTTAGGCACAGGTTCAGGTTGTTCTGTTTTTCAAGTTATTAAGGCCTTTGAAGAGGCCAATGATGTAGCAATTGCTTATCAAGTCACTGGGCGTCGCGATGGTGATATTGCTGAATATTGGTCAGACAGCAGCAAGGCGCAGCAAGAACTCAATTGGCAAGCCAGGCGCGATTTAAAACAAATGATGAAAGACTCTTGGCGTTGGCAGCAAAAAAACCCGGATGGTTATTCTAATTAGATAATTTTCTCAATCATTTAAAACGGCTATTTCAGCCGTTTTTTTTTGCCTCTAATTCTTCCCAGCGGGCGTAGGTGTTTTCTAATTCTTTTTTCAGCTCGTCATGTTTTTGACAGAAGGTGGTCACTGTTTCGCTGTCTTGTTGATAAAAGTTTGGTTGGCCCATTTCATCGACTTGAGTTGAAATTTTATTTTCAAGTTTTTCAATTTGTGCGGGAAGTTTGTTGAGTTCGCGTAATTCATTGTAGCTAATTTTGGCGGTTTTTTTGATCGGAGCACTTGGTGCTGCCGATTCTTTTTTGATTTTTTTCTGTGATTTATTCAATGCTGTTTGCTGTGATTGCCACTGTGTATAATCACCCATGTATTCATCAATGTGACCATCGCCGGTGAAGACCCATAGGCTGTCGACCACATTATTTAGTAGAGCCCGGTCATGACTAGCCATTAATAACGTTCCAGGGTAATCGACTAAAAACTCTTCTAGCAAGGCTAGAGTTTCCATGTCCAAATCATTGCTTGGCTCATCCAATATTAAGAAATTAGATGGTTGCGATAATAATTTAGCCAGCATTAATCGATTACGCTCACCGCCAGAAAAGCGTGCTACTTTTTGTCGTGCTTTGTCTGCGGTGAATAAAAAATCTTGCAAATAACCAATAATATGTTTGGATTGGCCGTTTATTTCTATGTGTGTGCGGCCTTCAGATACATTATCCATTGCGGTTAAATCTGGGTCTAAAATTTGGCGGTGCTGGTCAAAATAGGCAATTTTCAGCTGACTGCCCTCATTAATACTTCCTGTTTGCGGCAGTAGTTCTTGGGTGAGTAATTTGAACAGAGTGGTTTTACCACAGCCATTAGGGCCAATGATGCCAACTTTATTGCCGCGCATAATTAAACTGGAAAAGTTTTTAACAATTTCTTTTTGATCATTTTTAAAAGAAAGATTATCAATTTCAAAGCAGATTTTTCCGGCGTATTCTTTGCGCTGTTGTGCTACTTGCATGCTGCCCAGTTGGCTGTGACGTTTTGCGCGTTCACGACGCATTGCTTCCAATGCCCGTACTCGACCCTCGTTGCGAGTTCGTCTGGCTTTGATGCCTTGCCGAATCCAGCGTTCTTCGTCAGCCAGTTTTTTATCAAACTTATCTTCTGCGCGCTCGCGAGCACGTTCCTCAGTCGCTTTGTGCTTGAGAAAGCCGTCGTAATTACCATCCCAGCTAAAAACCTGACCGTAATCAATGTTTAAAATACGGTCTGCCAGATTGTTCATAAAATCTCTATCGTGGGTAATAAATACCAATGTTTTATTTAGGCCAAGCAGATAAGATTCCATCCAGATGATGGTTTCAATGTCCATATGGTTGGTTGGCTCATCGAGTAATAAAATATCCGGATCATCTAACAGGCAAGCGCCAAGTAACACTCGACGAATTTGCCCGCCAGAGGCTGTATCCAAAGCTAGTGTTTCATCTAGTCCAATTTGAGAGATAATGCGTTCTACGACATGTTCATCAGCCGCGCTAAGTGAGCGATAATAGTCTTTTAGTGTGCCGCTTAAACCCTTGGGCACATCTTGCTGCATCATGGCCATCTTAACGCCGTTGGCGACATCAATGCTACCGCTGTCGGGCTCAATTTCTTGTTGAATTAGTTTAAGTAGTGTCGATTTACCCATGCCGTTGCGGCCGATAATTGCAATGCGGTCGCCCTTGTGAATCACAAAAGAGGCTTGCTCAAACAAAGGGTGTACACCATAGCTCAAGCGAATAGATTGACATCGTAATAAACAGCTCATGGGAGCAGCATAGCAAACTTACATGAGAAGAGGCAGTTTTTTCTCTACTTTATTTGAGTTTTTTTGTTGTTTCTCTGAATAAAAAATCATGTAAGTTTGGTCATTTTTTGTGTATGATGTTGATATTCTTATTCCATACTTCGAGGATCATTCAATGAATGAAAAAGCCGCAAAAGGCAAGGCCGGGTCGCGCGCGTTCACAGTGAAAATTGTGATTGGCATGTTCGCTGGGATATTATTAGGTGCTGTGTTAAATAAATTTCCATTGCCAGGTGATTGGAATACTTGGTTAATTGATGACGTGTTACAAACTGCTGGCACATTATTTATTAATTTAATCAAAATGCTGGTGGTGCCTATTGTTTTTGTTTCATTAATTTGTGGTGTGAGTTCATTAGGTAATTTAAAACAGTTGGGCCGTATTGGCGGCAAGACCATGGTGTTGTATCTGCTGACAACGGCATTGGCCATTGCTCTGGCTTTGGTGGTGGCTAATGTGCTTCAGGTGGGTCAGCACGCGCACGTTGAGCGGGTGAATGATTTCGTTCAACCCAATCCACCGGCATTAAAGGCGGTGTTGCTAAATATTGTACCAACCAATCCATTTAAAGCGATGCAAAGTGGTGAGATGCTGCAAATTATTTTGTTGGCATTATTGATTGGCATCGCGATGGGGCAATTAGGGAAGAAAGTAGATTCAGTGCGTGTTTTTTTTCAGGCAATGGATAAAATTTTAATTTGTATTATTACTTGGATCATGAAATTAGCGCCATACGGTGTTTTTTGTTTATTGGCGACACAGTTTGCTAAAACAGGCTTTGATTTAATTCTCAGTTTGTTAATGTATTTCTTTGCTGTTTTGTTGGTATTGTTTTTACAAGTTAGTGTCGTATATGCCTTATTTTTAAAAATATTTGCGCGGTTAAATCCTATGATTTTCTTTCGCAAGATTTATTCTACGTTATTATTTGCTTTTAGCATCTCTAGCAGTAGTGCTTCAATTCCGGTGACACTAGATACCGTGCAAAATCGCTTGGGCGTGAGTCGGTCGGTTGCGTCTTTTGTCATACCAATGGGTGCCACCATTAACATGGATGGTACAGCAATTATGCAAGGGGTTGCCACGGTATTTATTGCTCATGTCTACAAAGTGGCCATTGGTTTTACTGGGTATTTAACGGTAATTTTAATGGCGACGCTAGCATCAGTGGGTACAGCTGGTGTGCCTAGTGTGGGACTGATTACCTTGGCCATGGTGTTAGAGCAAGTGAATTTACCGGTTGCTGGTATTGCACTAATTATCGGAGTCGATCGACTACTAGACATGACACGCACAGCTGTTAATATTGCCGGGGATATGATGGTCTCTTGCGTGGTAGCCAAGAGTGAAAAACAATTAAATGAAGACGTATTTCAAGAGAAACATTCAGGGAGTTAGTCGTTATGTCAATTACGCCATTGAGAGATTTAGAAGCCTGGCAGGCATTGGTTAAGCATCAACAAGCAACAGCATCAGTTCAAATGCCTGAGCAATTTGCAGCAAATCCTAAGCGGGCAGAGCAGTTTTCTTTAGAGGCAGCAGGCCTGTATTTGGATTATTCCAAAAATAGAATCGATCAGCATACCGTAGATTTGTTTGCTGAGCTATCTGAAGCTCGTGACTTACCCAAAGCGCTAGAAGCTTTGTTTGCAGGCGAGCATGTGAATAAAACAGAAGATAGACCCGCCTGGCATTCAGCATTGCGTCAGCCTGCTCATCAAGAAACACGGGTCACAACTTTGGTCAAAGAAAATTTTGCTCGTATGCACGAAATAGTGAGTAAGTTGCGTGGGCAAGATCATTTTGGTTTTTCAGGTCAACCGATAACCGATGTGGTTAACATTGGTATTGGCGGTTCAGATTTGGGGCCGTTGTTAGCTATTCAAGCCTTAAAAACATCGCAAGAACAACCTTTGCGCTGTCATTTAGTTTCTAGCCTTGATGCTTCTCAAATGAAAGATTTATTGGCGACCTTAAATCCAGCCACCACCTTATTTATTGTCGTGTCTAAATCATTTACCACACGCGAAACATTGGTTAATGCAGAGCTTGCCAAGGCTTGGTTGTGTCAAGCAGCGGATGAAAAAGACGTTATGGCAAAACACTTTATTGCGGTTTCCGCTAATGTGCCAGCCGTTGAGGCTTGGGGTATTGCGCAAACCTGTATTTTACCGATGTGGGATTGGGTTGGCGGACGTTTTTCGTTATGGTCGACTGTCGGGTTAGTTGTCGCGCTAGCATACGGTATGCCCACGTTCGAGGCTTTATTAGCCGGTGCGCATGCAATGGACGAGCATGCTCGCTATGCGCCGCTCAAACAAAACATGCCCGTTATTATGGCGTGGCTTGGTGTTTGGTATAGCAATTTTTATGGGGCGCAAACACAGGCGACTATTCCTTATTCTTATCGACTGCGTTCTTTGCCTTCGTATCTGCAACAATTGTTTATGGAAAGTTTGGGTAAATCAGTTGACGAAGAGGGCAATGAGCTAAATTACACGACTGGCGGAATTATTTGGGGTGGTGTAGGCACTGAAAGTCAACACTCTTTTCATCAGTTATTGATGCAGGGTACGCAACTGACGCCTATTGATTTTATTTTGCCAATTTACACGCATGAAAAAGGCGATTGTCGTGATTTAGTCGCTAATTGTTTGGCGCAATCACATGGGCTAATGACGGGCTTGCAAGATGATCAGTTGCCAGCATTTAAGCACGTCACTGGAAATGTGCCGAGTAATACGATTGTGATGGATCAATTAACCCCTGCGACTTTGGGCGCACTGCTAGCTTTGTATGAGCATAAAGTTTATGCACAAAGTGTGATTTGGGGAATAGATGCCTTCGATCAGTGGGGCGTTGAATTAGGTAAAAATATCGCGCGTAATATGGCTGAAGGTGGTGCAAGCAGTTTAGATTTGTCGTGTGATTCCTCAACGGAAAAGCTCATTGATAGATGCTTCTAGTGAACTATTGACAAGTATTGCTGCTATTATTGAGTGGGTAGTTTTCCTTTGTGTCATCAACTTTATCCCCAAGTTCTGTATTTAAAACTTGATCCCCAAATTCTTTATCTAAAACTTGAATGTTCTGCTGGATTTTTTTATTTACTACCAGTTCTCCATTCATGCCGCCTAACATATATTGCATCCGGGTTGCTACTTTTCCGGCTTGAGGTCTATGAAGATCAAGGAAGTTTTCTTTGTTCCCGTAAGCTTTTTGGTCAGCTTTAGGTAGTCCTTCCCATTGCGCTCCACGGTGATGGTCTTCTTGCTTCGTTACCTCTTTGAATAATTCAGTGTAAAGTCTCTTTCTCTTTGGGGTGCCTTGGCTTGAAAGATTATTACTACCCAATTGACTTTTTAAAAAATCCCTAGTTCTAGGGGTTGCGGTATTGGCTCCGCTTGGTCGCTTTTCACCTCTAAAGTGGCAGTCTTTAAATAAGTTTGGACTACTATTTTTTAGCATTGATTTTTCTCAAGTTGAATGATGTGGGTATTGTTTCATTTTCTTGATTATTAGTAAAGCTTTTTACTTAATATTTTTTATTATAGTATTTTATATTTTTATGTCATCCTCGTGAGCCGCTACAACTTGTTAGTAGGAAATAGACTTTAAAGCTCTTACTCTTGATGCTCGTGACAATTTATACCACCAAAAGGATATGAGTTCTGGGCCAGTAATTAGGATTTTTTCCTTTTTTTACCTGCAATTATGAACAGATAGGGCCCACTAGCACCCCCTGTTTCTATATTACTTATTTTAAGCCTGTTCATGACTCGCATAACTAATTTATGGAAGAGGAAAAGTGAAAGAATTAATGGTTTGTTTCTAGTTAGATATTAATGTCAAAAAATAATAAATTAAGTACAAATAGTTCGCTCCAGAAGTTTTAAGCGGTGGGTTGGTTTTTAAGACAATCATACTGGCCTAAATGAAAGTCCTCTATGATTGCTTTAAGAGAATTCACATAAGCCTGGCCACGGCTAGAGTAGTAGCGTAGCCCCTGTGTTAGTGGAAAACCACGCAGACACAGATCATTTCGAGCTTGTTGTGCTCTGATGTTTCTTAGTGCGCTGTAGTGTGGGTTTGTGTTTAAGTTTTGGATATAGCTACTGACTGATGCTTGCGCATTTTCAAATTTAGCGACTTCATATTGGCCACCAGGGTGGCGCCTTTTTGGCACGATGCCACAACCTTTATGATAGCACCACTGCCCAAAGTAATTATGGCCTTCTTTAGCAAAACGAGAGCGACCAAAGGCCGATTCATTAATGGATTGCGCTAAAGCAAGCGATGCTGGGATAGTATTGACTCGGCTTAATAGTGCCTGCCATTTTTGATCATTTTTACTATTAAAATGCGACAGCTTGTATTTTTTTGCAAGCTGATAAAGCCAGTTTCGCTGTGATAATCTTAAGCGCTCTTTGCTTTTGTGCTTTTTGTAAAGTTCCATCAGTTTGTTACGCTGTAACTGAATATCATGGTTGGTTTTATGGATGAGGGGAAGCATAAAGTGAATAAATTTTGTCGCACGTGGTGACTGCTTTTTATTGGCGTGCGCATAAAAAGTGACGCAGACAAGGGCGATGATCATTATTAGAGGGTAGAGCCACTTTTGCCGGTCGATGTTAATCATGTCTTTCTTCCTGTGAGATTCACGTTTCCGTGTCATTTTACTGCTTTTTAGCTAAGGTGTCATGAATTAATATAATTCAGCTGGTAGCTTGTTATTGGTTTTGGGCGTATTATTCTGATGACTAGTCAGCGGAGGGTTAGGTGATGGCGAAAACAATAAAAACAGCAGTTTTTCCAGTGGCGGGGATGGGAACAAGGTTCTTGCCAGTAACCAAGGCGGGGCCAAAGGAGATGCTGCCTATTATCGACAAGCCCGTTGTGCAGTTTGCAGTAGAAGAGGCTTTGAGCATTGGTATTAAAAAATTAGTGTTTGTTACCAGTCAAGACAAAAGAGCAATTGAAGATTATTTTGACACAAATACGGCGCTGGAAGATCACTTACAGCAAAAGGGCAAGTATCAGTTATTAGAAACAGTAAAAGACATTGTGCCTGGCGATGTAACGGTTGTTTATGTTCGACAATCGCGACCACTTGGGCTTGGTCATGCTGTTTTGTGCGCGCGTGATGTGGTTGGAGATGAGCCTTTTGCCGTGATGCTACCAGATGATGTGATTCGTGAAAATGACAAAGGCAACAGTTGTTTGCAACTCATGAAGGAGCGTTATCAGCAAACCGGGTCAAGTGTTTTGGCGGTTGAAGAAGTGCCTAAGCATAAAACCGATCAATACGGCATTGTTAGTCTGCAGGCAGATAATCAAATTAAAGCAATTATTGAAAAACCTGCGCCAGCCGATGCGCCATCCAATTGTGCGGTGATTGGTCGCTATATTTTAACGCCGGCTATTTTTGATTGTCTAATGCACACAGGGCGAGGGGCGGGTGGTGAAATACAATTAACCGATGCTATCGCTGATTTAATGAAAAGAGAAGCGGTTTACGCGCAAAGCATTAATGCTAAACGTTACGACTGTGGTAGTGCGATTGGTTTAATTCAAGCGAATATCGACTACGCATTGCAGCGCGATAATTTGCGTGAGCCTTTGCTAAGTTATTTGGAAAAACTAGTTCAGAGTCAAAAAATAAAATAATGCTTTAGCAAATAAGAAATCACGTCGAAAATTAACAGCGTGATTTCTTTATGGATGATTTTTTAAGGCGATGTGTTGGCAGTGAACGCAGGTTTTGCACTATCGCCAAATAATTGCTTAGCTTTTTTGATGACCGCGGGTGATTGAAAAGCTTTAACCAATTCGAGCAGTTGTTTTTTATCTTTGTCTTTCTCTTGCACGGCAATAATATTGACATAAGGAGAGTCCGCCCCTTCGGACAGTAAGGCATCTTTAGCTGGGGACAAGCCGGCAGGAACAGCGTAGTTAGTATTGATGGCCGCTATTGTTATGTCGCCTAGTGAGCGAGGCAGCTGGGCTGCATCTAATTCAATGAATTGCAATTTCTTTGGATTGCTAACAATGTCTTGTGGTGTGGCGGTAATAGTTATTCCTTTCTTTAATTGAATAAGCTTTGCTTTTTGCAATAGAAGTAATGCCCGTGCTTCATTGCTAGGGTCGTTAGGAATGCCCACTTTTGCGTTATTAGGCAGTTGGCTAAGCGTTTTGATTTTTTTTGAATAAAGTCCCATCGGATAAATAAACGTTTTACCAATGGCCGTTATTTTGTAGCCTCGAGATTGTATTTGCGCATCTAAATAGGGCTTATGTTGAAAAGCATTGGCATCGAGATTTCCATTATTTAAAGCTTCATTCGGCATAACATAGTCACTAAATATCACAGGTTTAACTGTCAATCCGTAACGTTTTTTTGCCACTTCAGCAGCCACTTGCATAAGCTCTGTTTCAGGTCCTGCAATAACGCCAACCTTAACGATGTTTGGGTCGTGCTTTGTTTGGCAGCCAAACAAAAAAAAGCCAGACAATAAAATAAGAGAAGTTCTTTTTATATAATTAAACACGATTAACCTCTTTTGCTGTGATTAAGTTTTTGACAGATAAAGTCACCAGTGCTTTGAATGATTTGCACAAGAAAAACAAGAATAATAATGGTAGCAATCATGATACTAGGTTCAAATCGTTGATAGCCATAGCGGATTGCTAAGTCACCTAAGCCGCCACCGCCAACAGCACCAGCCATGGCAGAATAACCGACGAGTGTAATGACCGTGAGAGTGATGGCTTGTATAATTCCGGCACGGGCTTCGCGCAGCAGGACTTTCGTGATAATTTGCTGTGTGGTGGCTCCCATGGAGTGAGCCGCTTCTATGAGGCCATGAGGTACTTCATCTAAAGCGGTTTCTACTAATCGAGCGACAAATGGGATGGCAGTGATTGCTAAAGGAACAATAGCGGCTGCAGTGCCAATGGTAGTGCCAGTGATGAATCGTGTTAATGGAATAATGGCAACCATTAAAATGATAAAAGGGATGGAGCGAATAATATTAACAATGCCGGCCAATAGCCAATTAATGCTAGGTTTGCCGAATAGGTGGCCTTTACGTGTGATCAATAAAAAAACACCTAAAGGGATGCCAGCAATAACAGCGATTAGGCTAGAAACACTGACCATTAATAAGGTTTGGCCTAAGGCACTAACCGTTTGCCAAAACATCGAGCTTAACATAACCGATAGTCTCCGTGGTGAGTTGGCAATCTGCTAAAAATTGCTTGGCTTGGGCAATGTTTTTTTCATCACCATTTAAGGCAATAATCATCGTACCCAGTGTTTCATTGTGAATATATTCCAGGTGAGCTTGTAAAATATTTATTTTGATTGAGAAAGCAGTGGCCAATTCATTGATGATGGGTTTTGAAGCAGCGTTACCTAAAAAACGGATGGATATTATATGAGAGTCATCAGTTTGTGGATTTGGGTGAATATTTTTAGTTAAGGCTTTAGGCAGATTCTCTTTTATACTTTGTTTGGTGAGCTGTTTTGTGGTGGTGGTTTTTGGGTGGCTGAATAGGGAAATAATATCAGTTTCTTCAATAATTTCGCCTTGATCTATGACGGCAACACGATCGGCAATGGCTTTGATTGCTTCCATTTCATGCGTGATTAATAGAATAGTTAATTTAAATTTTTGGTTAATGGTTTTTAATAGTTCTAAAATAGATTGCGTGGTTTCGGGATCAAGTGCTGAAGTAGGCTCATCACATAGTAAAACGTGAGGCTTGCAAACAAGCGCTCTGGCAATCGCAACGCGTTGCTGCTGACCGCCACTGAGTTGTTGTGGGTACATATCGGCTTTATCACTCAGGCCGGTTAACTCAAGCAATGGCAGAACAGCGTCTTTAATTGTCTGGCGAGATTCGCCCAGTAACTTTAATGGAAAAGCAATGTTATCAAAAACGGTTCTGGTAGCCATCAAATTAAATTGTTGGAAAATCATACCGATTTTATGCCGTGCTTGTTGTAGTGATTTTTTATTAAGTTGTGTTAAGTTCTCGCCATTAATAATGACGTCGCCTGAGTTGGGTTTTTCTAATAAATTAACACAACGGATTAATGTACTTTTTCCAGCGCCACTTCGGCCAATAACACCGGTAATGGTGCCTTTTTCTACGTCTAAATTAATGTTTTTTAAGGCAGGTAGCTGACAGCCTTTTTTGTCAACATAGAATTTATTAACGTTCTTTAGTGAGATCATGTTTGTCATATAAAAAAACCACCTGCTAGCGGTGGTTGTTTGGCCCCGCTTTAGCTGTATTTGTTAGGCGCCCGCAAGTTGTGTTATTTAAATCGGCGCAAATGTATTCGCACGATTTAAGCAAACCCTTGCGATTTTGTCAACTGGCTTGTGTTGCAGGGCCTGACGGCTTATTCTTGTGCTATGACAGGCAGAGGAAGTGTTTATGGAAAAGCCGAGAAAAATTAGAGGGTTATCATCTGTTATTGCTCATCGGGGTGCCCCAACACTTGCGCCAGAGAATACGTTAGCGGCCTTTAAAAAAGCCGCAGAGTTGGGCGCTGAGTGGATTGAGTTTGACGTGCAATTAAGTAAAGATCTCGAGCTGGTTGTGACCCATGATACGAGCACAGCGCGGACGACTGGAGTAAAAGCAAAGGTCAGTGCGTTGACATTAGCCCAGCTTAAAGGCTTAGATGCTGGCAGCTGGTTTTCTGATGCTTTTGCTGGGGAGCAAATTCCCACTTTATTGGAAGTGCTGCAATGTGCGACGGAATACTCGTTAAATATTAATATTGAAATTAAATCACCGGCAAAGAATGCAGATATTATGGCGCAAGTGCTTTTGGCTGAATTAGGTCAGGCAAAATTTTTTCAAGCAAAAACCCCTGAAGTTTTGGTGTCCAGTAGTTGTGTTGCAAACTTGCTGGCGGTTCACCGGCATTGTCCACAGCTGCCATTAGCGTTTATCATGGACCGGTGGTCAGGCGAGTGGCAGAAAGTTCTAGATCAATTGCCGCTGTATTCTATTCATGTCAATTATAAGGCTTTAACAAAAGATCAGAGTTAATCAATTGCGTCAGGCAGGTTTGGTTGTTTTGGCTTATACAGTCAATGATAAGAAAAAGTTGCAACAGCTACTTGGTTGGGGGGTTGCATCTGTTTTTAGTGATGATTTGTTGATTTAGTTTGGCTTAATGGTCATAATGCATGCAATGGTTGTTCGGTTATCTTTTTCTTTTGAGTTTTTTTTACGTACAAGGAGTGTTTGATGAAAAAAATTAGTGCTATTGCCGTTGTTTTTTCTTTGGTGGCAATTTTGTCCGCTTGTGGTGGAAATGAGAGTGAAGTGCCACAGCTGTTAACGGTTCAGGCAAGCACAACAGCTTCTCAGGTGATTCCGGGTCAAAGTTTTGAACTGCGGGCTTCGGTGACAGATAAACAGCAAGGCGCGCAAGTAAGTAGTGCTGAGCAATCATCAGCGACTAGCTCAACTGAAAACAAAAAAGCCACCCTTATGGTAAAAGATCAAGTCAATGATAACCCCATTGTTTGTACACCAGTTTCTCAGCAAGCACTTATTAATGGTCCCGCTGTGACTTTTGCTTGTAAGGCGCCGAGCGTTATTTCAAATGAAAAGCATGATTTACAAATCATTGCGACGGGGTTAACGGATCGTGGCTTTACTATCGGGGGGCAAGCAAACATAACTATAACTTTAGGCAAGCCTAAGGGGAAATTTGAATTTAAAAATAGTGCAGGTCTGAGAATTTATAATTTAGATTTAAAACCAGGGGATTCAGGTACGGTGGTGTTGCATAATACCGGGGGGGGCGATATCACCCATTTTAAATTAGCAGCCCCATTACCAGCAACATATATCACCTCAAATACATGTACAGCTTCCACGCTTGCTAGCGGCGCTAACTGCAGTTTTTTTTATAGCATTCCATCGAGTGCAGCAACAGCGACATACTCCATTAACGCCACAGGAACGAATGCCGACAATTCACCTAGCACGTTAACAACAACGATTAGCAGGCGGGGTAATTTTGTGTATCGTCAAAATGATGTGGATATTTCTAACTTAGATTTAAAACCAGGGGATTCAGGTACGGTGGTGTTGCATAATACTGGCGGCACGTCTATTAGTGGTTTTAGTTTGACTATACCCGCAACCCTAGCAACATATATCACCTCAAATACATGTACAGCTTCCACGCTTCTTGCTAGCGGTTAACTGCAGTTTTTCTTATCGCATTCTACCGAGTGCAACAACAGCGACATACTCCATTAACGCTACAGGAACGAATTTCACCTAGCACGTTAACAACAACGATTAGCAAGCTGGGTAATTTTGTGTATCGTCAAAATGATGTGGATATTTCTAACTTAGATTTAAAACCAGGGGATTCAGGTACGGTGGTGTTGCATAATACTGGCGGCACGTCTATTAGTGGTTTTAGTTTGACTATACCCGCAACCCTAGCAACATATATCACCTCAAATACATGTACAGCTTCCACGCTTCTTGCTAGCGGTGCTAACTGCAGTTTTTCTTATCGCATTCTACCGAGTGCAACAACAGCGACATACTCCATTAACGCTACAGGAACGAATGCCAACAATTCACCTAGCACGTTAATAACAAGGATTAACCAGGAAGGACGTTTTGTGTTTCGTAATGAAAGTGGTCAGGATGTAACGTCTATGGATATTATAGCACCTGCAACGGGTGTTATTACTGTGCATAATGCTGGTGGTGCGTCTATTGGTAATTTTAATTTGACTGAACCACAACAACAGCAAGGGCTCACATTTTCAAATAATACCTGCACCAGCCGTGATACTTTAACCCCTGGTGAATCTTGTTCAATAAGCTATGCAGTTACAGCGTCGATAGTTTCACCAGTAACCGTACAACTTACCGCCAAGGGAGCTCTTGGCGTGGGCCCTGTAGCTACTTTAAATATGAACTTGCTTGAAGAAGGCAAACTGCTTTGCTGGGGTAATGATTCTCGTGGCGAGCTTGGGCGTGGTGAATCTATCGGATCAGATTATATACCAGCTGCTGTGCTAACCACATCGGACAGCAATGTCGTAATGACCAGTGGGGCTTATGACGGTAATTGTGCTTTGCTTAAAAGCGGAAAAGTTCAGTGCTGGGGTGGCAATGATTATGGAGAGCTTGGTCGAGACAAAACCGGTGAGCAGCTGTCAGACAGTTCAACCCCAGGGTATGTTGTTTCTCAGGGAGGCTCCACTGAACCTCTTTCAGATGTTACAGCAATATCCAGTAGCCATTATCATTCCTGTGCTTTGCTCCAAAATGGCACAGTTAAATGCTGGGGACGCAATAATCTTGGAGAGCTTGGGGATGGAACTCAAACCACTAGAATTGCTCCAGTGACTGTTCTGGCTAGTGGCGCAGGGAACTATCTGAGCCATTAACAGACGTCATTGCAATTGCTGTTAGTAATCTTCATACTTGCGCTGTCAGCAAAATGGTCAGGTCAAATGTTGGGGGGATAATACGTTTGGACAACTCGGAAATAAAAGTACGGCTCCGGAGAGCTTGACCCCTGTTGCAGTTGTCAAAAATGATGGTGCCCAGCTCGAGAATATAACTCAGGTATCTCTCGGAGAGGATTATAGTTGTGCACTTGGCGGTGATGGTCATATCTGGTGCTGGGGTACTAATACACTTGACCAGCTTGGCATTGACACTTCAGGGGAGGGGGTTAGTTATGCTTCTCATGTAAGTGAAACGGATAGTTCTCCTTTTCACTGCCAAGTATTTCAGCGGGTCTAAGTAGACATACTTGTGCAGTGAAGGATGATGGGGGCGTGCTATTGTTGGGGAAAGAATGGAAATCTGCAGCTTGGTTATAATACAGCTCATGCTGAATTATCGGAAGTACCACTCCCGGTTACAAATTTGGTGGAGGTAGGTGGTGATGAAAAGGCTATTATGGTTACTTCATATGCCAGTTCTACTTGCGCTTTGTTATCTAATAATTCTACGCTTACGCATCGGGTCAAGTGCTGGGGTTCATCAATTGGTTATAGTCCGGCTCCGGGTAATCATCAGCTTGGTTACCGGCTCCGGGTAGGCCAGACAGCTATGGGTTAATATAACCTGGCAACGTTGATACGGCTCTGGAAAATATAAATAACCTTGCCGTTGAGGCAAGCGGGGGACTTAGTGCTTGCGCAATTCAGAAGCAACCTTAGTATAAGCTTCTTAATTATTGAGCTGCTTAGGCTTGTTAATGCAGCTCATGAATAAGCAGTATTAACAAGCCTTTTTTTGTGACTTAGCGCTGCTCTGCTTTTTTGCGCTTAAGCAGCCCGTACAGTAGGCGTTCGCTGACACTGGTAATATAATATTCTGCTTTAAGGTTCGTTGCTTTTTCAGCAGATAGATCACTGTTCCTTTTAAGCTGCTTTCTTTTTCGATTAGTGATGTCAAATAATGAAATGGCAGCTGACACGGATAAGTTTAAGCTCTCTGACATACCGTGTAGTGGGATTTTAAACAGGGCCTTGCAAGCTTGCTTGGCGCTTGCCGATAGTCCATGGTGCTCGTTTCCAATGAAAATGCATAGAGGTTTTTCAATGGGAATTTCAGCAACGCCTATGCTTGTTTGCTGCAGTGCGCCTCCATATAAATCTAGTTTTCGTTTTTTGCAGTATTCTAAAAAATATTTTAAGTTGTTATGAATGATAATGTTGACCCAGTTGAAAGCACCCTTGGTAACAGGTTTAATGCCAACGCTCTCGTTATTTGGTGCAATAATATGAATAGTGGAAATGCCAAAACACTCAGCACTTCTGACTGCCGCTAGTGCATTATGAATGTCGTAAGGGTTATCTATGGCGAGTTCTATGCTGCTTAAGCGAGCGCTAATCACCTCAAAAACCCGTTGTTTTCTTTCATCGGATACATAGGGTGCAAGCATCGTAATTAGGCTTTCCATGCCATGTTGGGAGATGAGTTTTTGCTTTTCATTTGAATCCATGTGCTTTGTCCTGTTGTAAGGTTTTACTTGCCACACTGTTGTAGATGCTAACGTACAAAATAGGGGGGAGGCAAATGTTGGCTTGTTTCTAAATTGGCATTGCCTATAAAAATAAGCTTCTCTTTGGGAGGCATATCGCTATACTGAACAGAACAAGGATGTAGGGAGATTTGTTGTATGTTTGGGTTATCATTGATTGTATGTTTACTGACTTTTTTTGTTCTAAGCTATCATAGAGCTTCGCTGATTGTTTGGACCATCGCTGTCGCGGCATTATTGTTCACAGCTTCAATACTAGGTCATATCCACTGGTTTGTTTTAAGTGTTTCTTGGCTGGTCTTTGCCGTAGTGGCTGTCTGTTTTAATGTAAAAGCAGTGCGAGCAATGTTGTTTTCTAAGCTGATTTTAAAGCTGTATCGCAAATTAAAACCCAGTATCTCAGACACTGAGCGCGAAGCGCTTGAGGCAGGTACTTTAGGCTGGGAGGCCGAGTTTTTCACTGGCAAGCCAGATTGGGATAAGTTAAGTGCAATACCAGCAGCAGAGCTGACTCAAGAAGAAAAAACCTTCATCGATGGCCCAGTGGAAAAGCTTTGTCAGATGCTGGATAACTGGAAGATTTCTCATCAAGACTTAGATTTGCCGCCAGAGGTATGGCAGTTTATTAAAGAGAATGGCTTTTTGGGCATGATTATTCCTAAGAAATACGGCGGTTTAGAATTTTCAGCTTTTGGCCATGCTGAGGTATTGGTGAAGATTGCTAGCATGAATGTTGCGCTTGGAACGGTGGTGAGCGTGCCTAATTCATTAGGGCCGGCCGAGTTATTGTTGGAGTACGGTACAAAAGAGCAAAAAGAATATTACTTGCCAAGATTGGCGAAAGGCGAAGACATTCCTTGTTTTGCTTTAACCAGTGAAAGAGCCGGCTCAGATGCCGGGTCGATTGTTGATTATGGCGTCGTGTGTAAGGGTCGGTTTGAAGGCAAGCAGGTGCTGGGTATTAAATTGAATTGGGATAAGCGCTATATTACCTTATCGCCGATTGCTACGTTGATAGGTCTAGCCTTTAAATTATATGATCCTAACGGTTTGTTGGGAGAGCAAGAAGACTTAGGTATTACCTGTGCGTTAATTCCTGCAAACACCAAGGGCGTGACGACGGGTCGTCGTCATTTTCCTGTGCATTCGGTTTTTCCTAATGGTCCTATTCAAGGTAAAGATGTGTTTATTCCATTGGGTTGGATTATTGGTGGCGTTGAGCAAGCGGGCAACGGTTGGAAAATGTTGATGGAGTGTTTGGCAGCAGGACGAAGTATTTCTTTGCCGGCCATGGCGATGGGAGGGATTAAATCGGCTTTTTATGCAACGGGCGCTTATGCGCGAATTCGCAAGCAATTTAATATTGCTATTGCTGATTTCGGTGGTGTCGCCCAAGCATTAGCTCGAGTTGGCGGCTTGACTTACTTGGCTGAGGCTGCGCGTACTTTGAGTTTGGCGTCTTTAGATCAGGGTGATAAATCAGCAGTAATCTCTGCCATTTGTAAATACCATGTCACAGAAATAGCAAGAAAAGTCACGAATGATGCGATGGATATTCATGGTGGCAAGGCTATTTGTTTAGGGCCAAAAAACTACATGGCTCAGGCTTATGAGGCTGTGCCAATTAGTATTACCGTGGAGGGCGCCAATATATTGACGCGATCGATGATTATTTTTGGCCAAGGGGCAATGCGCTGTCATCCATATATCTTTAAAGAAATGGAGGCGGCAAATAATCGGGATGAAAAACAGGCGCTAAAAGATTTTGATGAAGCCATTTTTGCTCATATAGGACAAATTATTAGTAATAAGTCGCGCTCCCTTTTATTGGGATTGAGTGGTGGGTATTTTCATATGGCAAAGCGCGGAATTGCAAAGCGTTATTATCGTCAGTTAACACGTTTTGCCAGTGCTTTTGCTTATGTCACCGATGTGTCGATGATCACGCTCGGCGCTAAATTAAAGCGAATGGAGACCATTTCAGCAAGGCTGGGGGATTTATTAAGTTATTTGTATATGGGGTCAGCATTAATTAAATATTTTGAAGTGCAATCGTGTAGCAAAGAAGAAAAAATATTTCTAGATTGGGGATGTCAGTATGTGTTGTATCAGCTGCAAAGACGAATGGATGAGTTTTTGTTAAACTTCCCTAATCGTTTTGTTGCGTTATGCATGAGAGTGGTTGTTTTTCCTTTAGGTAGACGTTTAAAACCACCAAGTGATCAATTAAATAAAAAAATTGCAGATTTTATCACGCATCCCTCTATTGCCAGAAATCATTTGGGCATGAGTAGTTATTTAACGCCTAATAAAAATAATCCGATTGGAATGATGCAGCAAGTATTAATGCAGGCAGTTGAGGTTGAGCCATTAGAGAAAAAATTACATAAAGGCTTTCGAGCAGGAAAAGTGAAAGGAATTACTTTTGCAGAGCAGGTTCAGTCTGCTGAGGCAAATGGTATTTTAACGGCAAAAGAAGCTGAGAAAATGTTAAAGTATGATAAAAAAAGAATGGAAGTGATTGCAGTAGATGACTTTGACTTTAGTGAACTGCTTCCTGGATCTATGAAGCCCGTTAGAAAAAAATCAGCGACAAAAAAAGCCAGTGTGAAAAAGAAAAAAGATGAGGAAAACTAATTCATGGATAAGTTTTGGTTGGCATCTTACCCAGAAGGGATGCCGGAGTTCATTGATTTAGATAAAAAAAGAACGCTAGTGAATCTGCTGGAGGACTGTTGTGAGAAATATAAAGCGGGACCTGCATTTAAGAATATGGGAGTGGTGATTTCATTTTCCGATTTAAATTTATTGACGGAGCAGTTGGCGGGTTATTTTCAGCAAGTTTTGGGTTTAAAAAAAGGCGATCGCCTGGCCATTATGATGCCAAATTTATTGCAATACCCTGTGATCATGTTTGCTGCACTTCGAGCCGGCTTGGTAGTTGTGAATGTTAATCCTATGTATACCCCTCGCGAATTAATTCATCAATTAAAAGATGCGAGTGTTAGTGCTATTTTTGTCTTGGATTTGTTTGCCAGTACCTTGCAAAAAGCGTTAGAGGAAGTGACAGTAAAGCATGTTGTGGTTAGTAAAGTAGGGGATATGCTAGGTTTTATGAAGGGCAAGGTCGTTGATTTTGTTTTAAAATATATAAAAAAAACAGTGCCCAATTTCACAATAACGCAAGCAATTAGTTTTTCAGATGTTTTGCAAAAGTCTAAAAAAACGCAATTTAAAAAGCCTGGCATGGATGGCAGTGATTTGGCTTTCTTGCAATATACTGGTGGCACAACTGGTGTTGCCAAAGGTGCTATGTTAACTCATGCAAATATGTTGGCGAATGTTTTGCAATGCTATGAGTGGGTTAATCGAATATTTGAGGATGGTAAGGAAATCGTTGTCACCGCTTTGCCGCTTTATCATATTTATTCATTAACCGTTTGTTGCATGACCTTTATGCGAATGGGTGGTTGTGGTTTATTAATCACAAACCCTAGAGATCGAGGTGCTTTTATTGAGACGCTGGCAAAAGAAAAATTCACAGCGTTCGTTGGTTTAAATACATTGTTTCAGGCTTTAGCTGAAGATAAACGTTTCCAGCAATTAGATTTTTCTGCATTAAAGCTAACAGTTGCTGGTGGAATGGCAACACAACAGGTGGTGGCAGATCTTTGGCAAGAGGTCACAGGTTGTGTGGTACTTGAAGGTTATGGCTTAACAGAAGCCTCGCCAGTTGTCTGCATGAATCCAGTGACGCAAAAACGCTTTAGAGGAGTGTCAGGTTTGGCTTTTCCATCGACCTTGGTTTGTGTGCGAGATAAAGAAGGTAATGATTTGCCTGCGGGGCAACCTGGTGAGCTATGTATTAAGGGCCCACAGGTGATGAAAGGCTATTGGCAGCGCGAGGAGGCGACTCAAGAGGCGGTTGTTGATGGCTGGCTTTATACCGGTGATATCGCGACAATCAATAAAGAAGGGCGAATTAAAATTGTTGATAGGGTGAAGGACATGATCATTGTTTCGGGCTTTAACGTTTACCCTAATGAAGTGGAAGATGTGATTGCCTCTCACCCGGGGGTGCATGAGGTAGCCGTTATTGGTGCTCCACACCCTAAGAATGGTGAGATGGTTAAGGCTTTTGTGGTGAAAGAAGATGATTCTCTCACTGAAGAGCAACTGAAGTCTTTTTTTCGTGATAAATTAACGGCTTACAAGGTTCCAAAGCGGATTGAATTTATCGATTCTTTACCTAAGTCCAATGTTGGTAAGGTTTTGCGGAAAGAGTTGCGGTAGCTTAGCGATCGATGCGTGTTCTTTTTAAGAAAAAAACTAGCTTTTATGCTAAACTTGCCTATACTTATGTCGATATTTAAATATGTAGGAGATTGTAATGAAAAGAATAGCAATGTTAATTGTACTTTGTCCGTTGTTTGCGTTTTTAGCAGGTTGTGCGGCCATTGGTACAGCAGTTAGTCATGGCAGTTTAGAGACACAAACGCTCATGAGTAAAAGTGTTTTCTTGGATCCTGTGCCCAATAAAGACAAGGTGGTTTATTTGCAAGTACGCAATACAACAGACAAGCCAGAATTTAAAATTACAGACCAGTTACGCAGTGCGTTAGAAGATAAAGGCTATCGTGTTACATCAAACTTCTCTCGGGCTTACTATATTGTTCAAGTAAATATATTAAAAGTTGGTAAAAGTAGTGAAACAGCAGCAAAAGAAATGATGGGTAGCGGTTACGGTGGTGCACTTGAAGGTGCGGTAGCAGGTGGTGTTATCACAGCTGAGGCTGGTGGTGATCCGGTTGTCGGCGGCCTTGTTGGCGGTGTTGCGGGCACTATTGTCGATAACTTAGTAAAAGATGTTAACTATACTGGCGTGATTGATTTAAAAATTACGGCAAAAGCTAAGCCTAGGAAGCAAGTTTATACAACACGAATCATTTCAAAAGCTGATCGTGTTAATTTAAGTTTTGATGCTGCGATGCCTAAACTTGAAAAAGGATTAGTTGATTCTATTTCAGGTATGTTCTAATTTAGGTATTATTGCTTGAATAATTAAAAGCGCCTCATTGAGGCGCTTTTTTTATGGGGTGTTTTTATGTTAATGATAAAATCTGTGGATTTGAGTTTGATTAGGCCATTACGGCATAAAGTATTAAGAGCACAGCAGGAATTTTCAACCACTTTTTTTGAGCAAGATAATCAAGAAAGTGCAAAGCATTTTGCTGCACTGGATAATGATAAAGTCATTGGCGTTGTTAGTTTATATGAAGAGCTTTCGCCATTGCATGAAAGTCAACCCGCGATACGTTTGCGAGGTATGGCGGTTGATCAGTCGCACCAAGGGCAGGGCGCCGGCACTCAGCTTGTCCAGCATATTTTAAAGTATATTCAACCCAATACGCTGCTATGGTGCTATGCTCGAGAAAAAGCAAAAGATTTTTATGTGTCACAGGGTTTTCTTGTTCAGGGAGATGATTTTATGATTGAAGGAATTGGTAGGCATTATTATATGGTCTTTTCTAGATGAGGCATTAGTGTTTCATTTGTCACTCTGGTTTTTGTTTCGCTTGCACCGCTCAGAACAGTATTTTACTTCTTCCCAATCTCGTTGCCATTTTTTTCGCCAGAAGAATTCTTTGCAACAAACTGGACATATTTTTTTTGGCAGATTAGACTTTTTTTTCATCTTACTCATTGGCTTTAATGAAGTTTTAGTCGTGGTTTGATTCTTTTCTCAATAAAACTTGAGAGCATGTTTTTTATAACAAACCACCAGCCGTAGCAAATGGCTTGGTGTTTTTTGTATAGGAAGAGATACATTATCCGTGCAATTTTTCCTTCTAAAAGAAATTTTTTGCTAAATTTCCCCATCAATAAAGCAAATGTTTTTTGATGGCTCAGATTGATTAAAGACCCATAATCTACGTATTTAAAGTTCAAGAGCGGCTTGTTTTTTATTTGATTAATAATATTCTTTTTAAGAAAAACAGCCTGCTGGCTTGCTGTTTGAGCCCTGGCAGGAAGCCAGGATTCATTTTGCTTGAGTCCTGCGCAATCACCAATTGCAAAAATATCATCATCCACTGTTGTTTGCAGTGTTGGTTTGACTAAGAATTGATTAATCGAATTGGTTTGTAAGCCATCACAGGCGTTAGTCCAGCTATCAACCTTAACACCGGCTACCCAGATTTTTAGTGTTGCATTGATTTTTAGCCCGCTTTTTGTATGAATGGATTTTTTATCAATTTGGCTAACCATTTCATTTGCGTGAATTGTAATATCTCTTTTACTCAATTCTTTCATGACAGACAATCCAATGCGTTCTGGTAGCAAGGGGAGTACTCGATCGCTAGCTTCTATTATATGAATTGGAGTTGAAACATCATCAGCAGGGCCAAGGCCAACTTTTTTTGCCTCAATAATTGAAAAGGCTAGTTCTGCGGCAAGTTCAACGCCTGTTGCACCACCACCAATGATTGCGATAGAAAGCGGTATTTTTTCTTTTTGGTGTTCATATTGTCTCATTTGTATTATTCGATCAATGAGGTGTCTATGAAAATTTTTTGCCTCATTTAGAGAGTCTAGATAAAAGCAATGTTCATCAGCACCCGGGATGTTAAAAGTATTTGCTTGACTGCCAATGGCAAGAACTAGGATGTCATATTCAATTTGGCGCTCATTAATGGATATATCACCATCTTTTGTTTGTATGGGAGATAAAGTAATTTTTTTGTTAGCTCTGTCTAAATTGGTCATTGTGCCAAGAACAAAGTGATAATTATTTTTAGCAGCATGATTGATGTAATTAAGTTCATCGTTATGGTAGGGAAGTGTGCCTGCTGCCACTTCGTGTAAGAGAGGTTTCCAGATGTGTGTTAACGTTTTGTCAACAAGCGTGATATGAAGCTTCTTCTTTCCTAATTTTCGACCCAGTGAGGCTGCCAGTTCCAAGCCTCCGGCACCACCGCCAATAATTAGTATGTTTTTTTTAGTCTTCATATTAAAAATTATAGACTAATTGCCTAGATTTTTCTCTCCACAATGGCTAGTGGTTAGATGTATTAATCGGTTGGCGTAGAGTGCTGCTATTTCAATATTTTTTGCCGCTTTCCTTGTGCTTTTATGGAAATTATATAAGTTACAGCAAGTACTGTCAGCACACCGATGAGTGTCAGTATCAAAAAAAAGACTTCCATGTCAGCTCCTTTGTTTTGCTCAAAAATTAACATAGTTGGTTCGTGCTTATCCATTTTATGGCGTTAAAAATACGCCTAAAATTTCTTTTTGTTGCTTTCCTTGTGTTTTTATTGAGCTTATTGCTTTAGTTAGACAGGCTGTTTACCTGCAAATAATAAAATATTTTAACTTTAATACTAGATTAGGGACTTTTTTGGTGGTATAAATTGATTGATTGTAACAAAAAATCAAATTTCAGGGGTGAGCGGTTATGCGAGGAGGAAAAAGGCCTGGTGCAGGACGGCCTAAAGGGTCTGTAACATCAGAAGAGACTAAGGTCATTAGAGTGCCAGTTACCCTGCTGAAAGAGGTGGAGAACTTGGTCAAGAGAGAGGGGGGCGGGCAGCCGCTTTATTCGTCTCGAGTGGCAGCAGGATTCCCTTCACCAGCCGATGATCATTTACAGGATCGATTAGACCTAAATAGCCATTTGGTTAAAAATCCGATTAGCACTTTTTTTGTCGAAGCAAGTGGCGATTCAATGATTGGTGCGGGTATACAGTCAGGCGATATTCTAGTGGTCGATAAAAGTCTAAAAGCCAGTCATGGAAAAGTTGCCATAATATTCTATAACGGAGATTTTACAGTCAAAAGACTAGTTTTTTCTCAAGGAAAGTTAAGCTCACTGGCACCAGAGAATCCAGATTATTCGCCCATAGAGGTGAGTGAGGGTGATGAGGTTCAAGTCTGGGGGATTGTCACCTATGTTATTCATAATGTTTAGTGAGTAATTTAATATGAGAATGTTCGCTTTAGTCGATTGTGATAATTTTTATGTATCCTGTGAAAGAATATTTAAGCCAGGAATAAACTATAGCCCTATTATTGTATTGTCAAATAATGATGGCTGTGTCATTTCAAGAAGTAATGAGGCAAAGTCATTGGGCTTAAAAATGGGAGAGCCATATTTTATGGTGAAAGATTTTTGCAAAAAACATAAGGTCCATGTTTTTTCTTCAAACTACGAGCTATACGGTGATATCTCAAGCAGGATTATTTCAATCTTGAGAGAAGATTTTGATAAGACTGAAGAATATTCCATTGATGAAGCTTTTTTAGAGGTTGAATTATTTGATTCAGCTGAGGATTATTTTTCTATAGGGAGTAATTTGCAAAAGAAAATACTTAATAATATTGGTATTCCTGTCTCAATTGGTTTTGGTTCAACAAAAGTGTTGGCTAAGGTTGCTAATCAGATCGCAAAAAAGAAAACTCAAGAAAATGTTTATGTTATAAAATCAAGAATTGATTTAAAAAGAATTCTTAGTAGCTATCCTGTTGGTGATGTGTGGGGTATTGGTAATAGAATAGAAAAAAATTTAAAAAGTATGGGTATATTAACTGCTTGGGAGTTATGCAATTCAAGCAGTAAGTATATGAGAGGCTTATTTAATGTGACCTTGGAGAAAATCATGATGGAACTTCAAGGGGTTTCATGTATTGCTTTAGGAAAAGACACAGATAGAAAAAATATATCTTGCTCCAGATCTTTTTCAGAACCATTGTCAGATAAAAGTCTAATAGTTCAGGCTTTAAGCTCCTATGTATCTCGTGCTTCGGAAAAACTAAGGATGCAAAATGGGTCTATCAAGGAGCTGGTTGTTTTTTTGGTTCCTGGTAATCAATCAAGAAAACACACACCAACCAAGTCCATTCTTTGTAATATTTCTAACTACTCAAATGATACCAGGATAATAATATCATCAGCTATTCGAGGATTAGAGAAAATTTATGAAAAAAATATTTTTTATAAGAAAGTTGGTGTCGTGCTAAAGGGTATAAAGAACGTGAAGTTTTCTCAAGTGGACCTGTTCTCTCCAAGTGGCAGTGTGGAAGAATCTAAGCTTATGGAAACATTTGACGAAATAAATAAGAGAATGGGAAAAGGGTCGGTTTTTATTTGTTCAGAAGGTGTTGCCAAAGAAGGTGGTCTCTCGAAAAAATGGATTCCAAAAAGTGACTACTGCTCACCCAGATACACTACAAGATGGGATGAGATTCTGTTAATTAACTTGTCAGTTTAATAGGATATTATTGTATGCTATCAAGAAATTTCTTTGAGTCACCTTTGATTTTCTTAATTTTTTCAGGAGACATCTTTTTGAGTGTTGAATACATGAAAGTTAATCTTTGATTTTTCCCAAGGTTTTTTTGATTTTCAAGTAAAAAATTCCAAAACAGATAATTGAAAGGGCAGGCGGATTCTCCTTCTTTTTTTGTTGGAGAGTATTGGCAGTTTTTGCAGTAATTCGACATTTTATTGATATAGTTTCCACTGGCCGCATAAGGTTTACTTGCAACAACGCCACCATCAGCAAACAGAATCATGCCGGTGACATTGGGCAGTTCTACCCATTGATATGCATCAGCGTATACAATGTGATACCACTCATTCACAGCCGATGGCTTGATTTGCGCAATAAGAGCAAAATTCCCCAAAATCATCAATCGCTGTATATGATGAGCATAAGCGTTTTCTTTTGTCTCTGTCACACACTGTTTGATGCAGTTCATGGAGGTGTTTCCACTCCAGTAGAAATCAGGTAGTTTTTTAGTGGCATCTAAAAAGTTTTCTTTCTCATATTTTGGCATTTTATACCAATAAATTCCTCTAATGTATTCCCGCCAACCGAGTATTTGGCGAATGAAGCCTTCAGTTGATTCTATAGGGGCTTTTTTATCGTAATAGGCTGCTTCAGCTTTTTTAATGCATTCCATTGGGCTTAATAGGCCATTGTTAAGGTAGAAGCTGATGTGGGAGTGGAATAGCCAAGGTTCATTTTCAAGCATGGCATCTTGATATTTTCCAAACAGTGGGAGTCGATTTTTTATAAAGTCATCAAGAATTTTTAGCGCATCTTTTCGGGTGGTTGCAAAATAAAACGGATCAATATCACCAAAATGTGAGCCATAGTTTTTTTCAACTAATTGACAACATTCTTGACTAATTTCATCAAGCTTAATGATTTTTTGTTTAGGGATTTTTAGCTTGTCATCGCTGATAGGGCTTCTGTTTGATGAGTCATAGTTCCACTTCCCACCTATTGGTTTATTGTCTTTAATTAGAATATTGTGTTTTTTTCTTGCTAGGCGATAAAGAAACTCCATTCTGAGCTCTTTTTTTCCATCAGCCCAGGATGAAAAATCATCATCTGACATCAAAAAGCGATCATCAGCTAGGATTTCAATTTTACAAAAATTTTTGATTTTTTTTATTTCTTGCAGTTTATTGTAAGAGCTTGGCTTTGTTATGACTATCTCTGATATTTTTTTTTGTTCAACAATCTTTTTGATCTTGTTGATATAAGATGCTTTATTATCTTTAGTATTGATAGCATGATGGATGACTTTAATTTTTTTTTGTTGGAGTAGCTCTTTGAAGTGTCTCATGCAGGAGATTTGGAAAGCTATTTTCTTTTTATGATGCTTTACCTCGGTAAAGTCTTGGTGATTTTCATAGAGCAGGACTCTGTCGTTGCTGTCAATGGCGAACCTTGTGAGGGATGAGATGTCTAATGAGAGCTGATCAATTAGTATAAGTATTAGCTTTGTCATAAAATACCGCCGCTGCATTTGCAATTTGATGAGTGATGCGCTAATTTTACTGCCATGAATAAAAAAATACAATACGTCAGCTTCACTCTAGTTTTACTCGGCTTACTGCCTTTTTTTGCGCTTGGATTGCTTCCGCACCTTAAGACTAATTATGCTAATGACAATATTCAATTTCTAGTAAGAGTGCTCACAACATATATTCTTGTCATTAATTGTTTCATGGCAGGAACCTTGTGGGGATCTTTTATTAATAGAGTTGAGAATACTAAGTTATCAATTTCGGCTATCTTATATTCTAATGTATCTGTATTACTTAGCCTATTTGTTTATTTTTTTTGCTCAGCTAAGCTTTTTTCATTGCTTATTATTCCATTTTTTATTTTTAATTTGTATTTTGATGATCAGCTCTATAAGTCTAAACATATTGCAAAGCAATATTTTATGCTGCGTATTGCTGTAACTTCTATCGCAGTGGCCTTTTTGCTGATTTTTTTCTTGGGCAGTTGCTAAATGAGCGCTGTAGCAATCATTGGCGCTGGCTTATCAGGATTAATTCTGGCAAAAAAGTTGGGTGAAAAACATAATGTGCAGCTTTTTGAAAAATCAGCTAAGGCTGGCGGCAGGCTAGCTTCTGTTGATATATTAGATTGTTCTTTTGATTTTGGTGCGCAATATTTTACAATAAAAGATGAAGATTTTGCGAAATTCATTCATCCCTATTGTGAAAGTGGTGTGGTTAGTCATTGGCATGCTCGTTTTGCAGAATTGAATATTGATAGGGTGAAAGATCATCGGCCCTGGGATAAAAACAACACTCATTATGTGGGTGTGCCTAATAACAATTCTTTTGCTTTATCTTTAGCTGAAGGGCTGGATATTAATTATCAAGTTAAGGCTAATCAAGTAATTCATGACAAAGGCCGTTGGTGTTTGCTTGATAAAGAAAATAATAAATTGGGTGATTTTGATTGGGTGGTTTTTGCAATGCCAGCAGATCAAATCATATCAATATTGCCAGATTCTTGTGAGTTTTATAAAAGCATTAATGCAATTAAAATGACACCATGCTTTACCTTGATGTTAGAGTTAGAGCAAGATTTTCAATCTAGCTGGGATGTGGGATTTATTGACTCAGAAATATTAAGCTGGGTCTCGAAAAACTTCACGAAACCTTGTCGAGATAAAGCTAAAAAAACGTTAATAGTTAATTCAACAAATAGCTGGGCAGCTGAAAATCAATTATTGTCAGATGATAATATTAAGGAATTGATGATAAGTGAGTTAAGAAAGATTATTGGGCAAGACTCATTGTTACTAAAAAATGTTTATCTTCATCGTTGGCGCTTTGCTAACGCATTTAAGCGATATGAGAATAAGTTTTTACTTGATAAAAAAAATAAATTAGCCGCATGTGGTGATTGGTGTATACAGGGCAGGGTGGAGTCAGCTTTTTTGAGTGCAGAGTCTTTATCTCAGGCGCTTTTAAAGTTTGATTAATTCTTTTTTAATCTTCATCTAACATAAGTGTTTTTTTAGGAGAGTTTTCTTTGCTGCCAAGCAAGTTGAAATGCTCATAAGCTTTGTCGGTGGCAATTCGGCCACGAGGGGTGCGTTGTAGAAAACCTTGTTGAATCAAATAGGGCTCTATAACATCCTCAATAGTATCTTTAGCCTCACTAATAGCGGCGGCTAAATTATCAATACCAACGGGCCCGCCGTTAAACTTGGTGAGCAAGGTTTTTAGTAGACTATGATCCATCATGTCTAGTCCCCGTTTATCAACCCGTAGCATGTCTAATGCTTGCTGAGTGATGTTTTGTTCTATCTCGCCAGTGCCTTTAACTTCAGCAACGTCTCTTACTCGGCGCAACAGTCGGTTCGCGATACGCGGTGTGCCACGTGAGCGACGAGCTATTTCAAAAGCACCAGCCTGCTGTGTTGGAATATTTAAAATGCTTGCCGAACGCTGTACTATTTGCATGAGCTCATCGGGTTGATAAAATTCTAAGCGCGAGACAATGCCAAATCGATCGCGTAGTGGTGAGGTTAATGAGCCGGCACGGGTGGTGGCACCAACAAGAGTAAATGGGGGCAATTCTAATTTAATGGTGCGAGCAGAGGGGCCTTCGCCAATAATAATGTCGAGCTGATAGTCCTCCATTGCCGGATATAAAATTTCCTCAATAACTGGATTCAAACGATGGATTTCATCAATAAATAATACATCATTCGGTTGTAGGTTGGTTAAAATTGCAGCCAGGTCGCCGGCTTTTTCTAATACCGGTCCGGAGGTTTGCTTGAAGCCTGCCTGTAATTCATTAGCAATAATGTGCGCCAGCGTGGTTTTTCCTAAGCCCGGTGGGCCAAAGATCAAGACATGATCTAGTGCTTCTTGGCGTTTTTGTGCGGCTTGAATAAAAATACTAAGTTGCTCACAAACGCTGTTTTGACCAATATAATCTTCGAGTGTCTTTGGCCGAATGGTTTGTTCTATGACTTGCTCATCCGCTGATTGGTTGTCACCATCAATTAAGCGCTCATCACTCATGCAGGGCTCCTAGTAATCATTTGTTTTAGACATTGACGGATTAATTCTTCAGCAGGGGTGTCTGGTTGATAGACGCGTTCAAGTGATTTTTTAGCCTCACTGGGTTTGTAGCCCAGGGCTGATAATGCCGATAGCGCTTCTTGTTTATTTTGTTGATTCATGTTTATAGAGTCTGTGCTGTTAAGCTGGCTGGTGTCAAGGTCTTGACTGAGTGTTTCTAAGCGATCACGCATTTCAATCAGTAAACGTTCTGCGGTTTTTTTACCAATGCCTGGGATACGAGTTAGGCTTGAGGCATCGTGTTGATCGACAGCTTGGATAAACTCATCGGCTGCCATGCCAGATAAGATATTTAAAGCAACTTTTGCACCAATACCATTAACTTTAATCAGTGCGCGAAACAGCTCGCGCTCGGTGTTAGTCGCAAAGGCGTATAGTAATTGTGCATCTTCACGCACGACAAGGTGCATGAGTAATTTGACGGGTTTTTCTGTGTCGGGTAGTTGATAGAATGTGCTCATGGGTGCTTGGGCTTCATAGCCGACACCGTTGACATCAATCAGGAGCCACGGTGGCTGTTTCTTTTCTAATGTGCCGCGCAGTTGTCCAATCATGATGATCCTTTTGCTATTGCTTTTTGTATTTGCTGAGACAATTGTCGCGTATGAGCATGGCACAGTGCAATAGCTAATGCATCGGCCGCATCTTCTTGTGGTGTTTCTCGAAGGGCTAATTGCATTTTAACCATTTTTTGTACTTGTTCTTTGCTGGCATTTCCGTGACCTGCGGCCGCTAGTTTGATTTGTTTCGGTGCGTACTCGCTAACAGGGATGGCATTTTGCGCCAGTGCAACTAATGCGGCCCCGCGAGCTTGGCCCAACTTAAGAGCGGATTGCGGGTTGTTCTTTATAAAAACTTGTTCAATGGCGGCCTCATCTGGGCGATGGGTTTGTGCAACCGTCGATAGTCCCTCAAATATTTTGCTCAGTCGCTGGGCTAAATCACCACTAGGGCAGTGGATAGTGCCGTGATCAAGGTGGGTTATTTTTGCGCGACCAACATGAATGAGGCCGTAGCCGGTGTGTCTTGAGCCGGGGTCAATGCCAAGGATAATGACATTCTGTGATGCTGTGGCTGGTGTTGGCATAAAATTTTCCTTGTCTGGATTGCGTAATTATATTCATGCTACCATAGCCGCAATGTGAAATTGTAGGAGTAAATAGGCTTATGGCAGGACATAGTAAATGGCACAATATTCAGCACCGCAAAGGAGCGCAAGACGCCAAGCGCGGTAAGATTTTCACTAAGTTAATTCGTGAAATTACCGTTGCTGCTAAAATGGGTGGTGAAGATATAGGCTCTAATCCACGCCTGCGTGCAGCAATTGACAAAGCTCTGTCAAGCAATATGACAAGAGATACGATTAATCGCGCGGTAAAGCGCGGTGCCGGTGGTGGTGAATCTGAGCAATTGGAAGAAATTGTTTATGAGGGCTATGGCACAAACGGTGTTGCTGTGTTGGTTGAATGCCTAACAGATAATCGTAATCGAACCGTGGCTGAAGTGCGTCATGCTTTTAGTAAGTCTGGTGGCAATATGGGGACCAGTGGCTCAGTGGCTTATTTGTTCACAAAGCAAGGAGTTATTAGCTTTGCACCAGGTTGTGATGAAGAACAGATCATGAATATTGCGCTAGAAGCAGAAGCGGATGATGTAGTGACTAATGATGACGGTAGTGTTGATGTTATGACGTCAATGGAAAAATTCATGCCAGTGAAAGATGCTTTAACAGAGGGCGGGCTTGAGTCAGCCGCTGCGGAAATGACGATGGCAGCATCAATGGAAGTTGAGTTGACCAGTCAAGATCAGATTGATAAATTATTGCGCTTAAGTGATTTATTGGAAGATTTGGATGATGTGCAAAATGTTTATACCAATGCCAGTATTGATGACTCTTTGTTGGGTGACGCTTAGCTTAACTGTCCACGAATATAATAAGCAATGGCCGGATCAGAAACCGCGTAGTGGTTGTTATGATTTTTAATAATCAGGTCCATCTGCATTAAATCCATAAGGCTGCGCTTAATACCAGAAGGGTTAAGGCCGGTGCGCTGAGAAAAAGCTTGGCCTTGTGGTTCTTTTGTCGTTTCTTGGGCAAGTGCCGTAATGACTTTACGACGATTTAAGCTCAGCCCGCTGATATCAGACATAATCCAGGGGGCTTGTTGATTTACGTAGTCATCCCAAGTCTGTCGAACTAATTTCAATGTTGGTAATTCTGTTTGGTGCCAAATTTTTCGGCACAGCGCATTTAGATAGTATGGGTGATTTTCAGTCAACATAATGATTTCTAATATGGCATCATTTGCCATTTTCTTCTGCCATTTTTTTTTGGCCATTTTTTGTAAAAACTTTTCATAACAGGATGTTTCTATGCGTTGAATCGTCATCAGATCGCATAAATGGTAGAGTGGTCGAGATCGATTGCTAAACATTTCATTGAGCATGTGTTGCTTGCTGCCAGAGAAAATATAGCTCACAAATTGGCTGCGTTCTGCTGCATGACGAATGGCAGCTTCAATCGAGTGGTTTTCTTTTAATTCGCCAATTTGTTGAAATTCGTCAAGCACAATGACACAGGGTTGGTTAGCTTTTTCTGAAAAATGATTTAATGCTAATAATAATTCTGAAATGCTTTGTTCAGGTGCTTGTTTAATATTAATATCAATCGATTGTCCTAAAAGATTTAGACTGACTTTTGGGTTAATAGCACGAACGGCATCAATGATTTTTTGTCCTGCAGATTTGGTCTTAGGAAGTAGCTTGGTCATTAATTCAGAAACAGCATCAGTTAATAATTTGATCACTTCGGTTTGAGTTAGCACAAAGAAAAAGTCGATACATGTACCAGGAAATTTGCTTTCCTTAAGAACCTGCGCGATAAGGCTGGTCTTTCCGTAGCGTCGGGGTGCAACCAGCACAATGTTTTCATTAAGCTCAATGCTTTGTTTTAGGCTGGATCGTTCCGCGTGTCGATTGCAAAAGGCATCGTCGGTTGCTACGCCTTGTGGGAAATATCGTTGTTGGGGCATGGCTTTTATCGCACACTACGTATCATGCAGCAAGTATCACACAGTTCGTGTTATATTGCAAGCTCCTGTTAGCTCCGGGGACAGGCTGCTTGTTATGTTTTCAAAAGTCTGGAAAATAAATAAAATGACCTAGTTTTTTTATCAACGCATCAATTCCCCTGGTGAGTAAGCTGGTTATTTCAATGAGAGGGAAAATCGCTTGATAAATTTTTTTATAAAAGATAAATAAAAAATAAGGATGAAGCTAAGATGATTTCTTTGCTATAGATTTCATTGGGATTTGGCAAGATTAGTTGCTTTTTTTTAATTTTAGGTAAAAAGATGATGGTTTTTTTTCGTTTATATTATTGAATCATGAAGACATTAATGGTGGTTTTATTCAGGACACTTAAATGGACTCTTTCCTTTATTCTTTATTACATTAAGGTCAATGAAAATAATAGGTATGCTAGAGCCAGTGGCTTGATTGAAAAGAAGAGCCTGACTTTTTACAGTTTTTTTATTTTGGTCTTGATTATTTCCTGATGTGTAAAAAAAAGAACTAATTGGTATATCCGTATATTTCAATCCATTCCAGGATGAAATTCTAACCTCGTTATTTGTGAAATCCGTAAGCGTTTTTGAATATAATGTGTCCTTTGATACATCTATGAAAAAACTAAAATTGGATGACTGGATCGAGCATGGGCTATCCCCCAGTTCTGGTGGATTGGCTTTTGCAAACGCAAAGTAGTTCTGAGTTGTTAATTTCCCACAAAGAACATCCTGGCAGTAAAAAGCTTTTGGTGATTGATTTCTGCAGGTTTTTAGGGAGTTGTTTAAAATATTGGGATATAATCCGCAGCCTTGATTAGGTCTTTCTTTAGTTCCTGCATCAATAGGGTACGCACAAAGAAATTTAATTTTTGTATTTTCATCAGAGGGGATGTTTTGAAGGTTGAATGTAAACCCAGCAGAACCACCACTTGGATTTTGAGTGTTGCTAGGAAAGATAACGTTACCTTTAGATGGTGTTATGTCAGATCTTAAATAAGAAAATGAAATACCGCCGCTTTTTATTCCACTAGAGTTTGGGCACCAAAGCGCTTGATTACTTCCTCTGTCAGTAAGCCCGCATGATTTTGTTAGATCTTCCCGTGGGTTGTTTGCTATGGATTGACTATCAAAAGTATGGATAAAAACGCCAGATACTCGATAGTTTTCACTTGGAAAATTGTTATACTTATTGTTTAAGCTGGCTGATATTTGATTGCAGCTTGCAGCATTAGCGCTTGAAGCCAATATAATGGATGCTAGCGTTATGTAAAATAATAAGTTTTTCATGCTATACCTTTAAGTTTTTTTTATATAATTAAGTATAGACGATGGATTTGTTTTTTTCTCAGGGTTTAGTAAGAATAATCTTTAATGTTATTTAAATAATATGAAACGGGATAGTCTTACATCCTTGCTTGTGGTGGTTTTCTTTCGTTAAGGGATTCACATAGAGTTTCATATTCTTCTTTTAGTGTCATAAATTCAATTTCATGACCGAGTCCTTTTTCCTCTCGAGATTTTTCATCCTTAAAGAATGTTGTTAAAATTTTAGCATTCCCCCCCCCCTCCTCTTTGTCGGCGGGAGTGTCTTTTGTTGAAAGTTCATAGTCAATATTATCTAGATGGAAATCAATATGATTCTGTTGCTTTCTCAGCTTTAAATCTAGAAACTTAAGATTAATTAAATAAAATTTAGCATTAACTATGAGGTTAGTAGTATTGCTGGATAAGTTACATCCTGAAATTCTGCTTAAATAAGAAAGTTTACAAAGGGTTTCCCTGTTTTCATATTTATTTGCTATTTGCTCATCTATTAATTCTATTGCAGTTGATTTAAGTTTAATAAAGTTGTGATTTAATGGGCTTGGCTTCTCGATGTTATTATGTTCTTTTTGAAGAATTAATTTTAAAGCCCCTAATTTTTCTTTATTATGTTTTAGTATTGATAGATCAAAATTTTTCTCTAATTCGATTTCCTTAAGATTCTCAAGAGGGGCTTTTGATTGTTCTCTTTGTTTAATTTCAATTTTAATTTTGCTTAGATGAAATTCTATTCCCTTTGTAGTGACGTCTAGCATATCAATTTTATTTTCTATTTTTTTAATTTTTTCTTTAATTTTATTTTTTAATATATCTTGATCAATCTCGTTCGAAATTTTGGTTAGTAATTCCCATCCATTTTCTTTTGGCATAATATGAACCCCTTATTCTTTTTCTATATGATTTATTTTGTTTAAATATAAATTTTCATTTTCTGTTTTTTGATTGAGCACACCGCCTTGCCTGTTGCGCCTAGTTGTGTGTTCTCACCTCCCTATACTGTATTTTTATTATACAGTATATTCCTTAAGGAAATATTAAATGGCGAAAATTTAAAAAAGACAGGGTTTCATGTAACCCATTGATTTATATAATTTTCTGTTTTTTTGGTGTTTTTCCCCATCATTTTTTTGTAAAAATTTTGCTCTCAGTGTTTTTTTTTCTTTTTTTAACATCCGAGCCGGTAATTAATTCTCCATAAGTCGACTATTAGCGAGTCAGTTTGTTTATATGCAGTGTTAGGAAGTTCAAGCAGGGGCGTCATGCAAATCATATCGAAAGAATCTGAGGAAAGGCCCTGCTAATTACTTAGTTCGTAGGTTCAAGCAGGGCTGGTTTTTTACTAGAGCCAGGGGGCGCCAAGTAATAGCCTGTTTTTTTTACTATAATCAACTGTATAGATCTAACAAAGGAGGGGGTATGGCAGAGCACAATAGTCAATTTGACCCCCCATGGTGGCTAGGAAACCGCCATGTCCAATCAGTGTTGGGATTTGTTGTCTCAGGTGAGGCTGTTTCAGTGAAGTGGGAGACCTTTGAGCTGCCTGATGGTGATTTTGTTGAGCTTACTTGGGCGGGAAGCGAGAAAGGACCCCTGGTGGTATTGTTGACAGGTTTAGAGGGTTCTATTCATTCACACCATACTCAAGAAATGCATCACCTGTTTATGCAGAATGGATGGGGAGTGGTCACAGTGCATTATCGAGGTTGTGGTCGTTCTTTAAATCGATTAGCAAGAGGCTACCATGCTGGAGATACGCAAGATATAAACTTGGTTTTACAGGATATTAAAAAGCGGTATCCAGATAGGGCTTTGTTTACGTTAGGCTTTTCCCTTGGTGCCAATATTCTTTTGAATTATTTGGCTAAGAGAAATCAGAGTCCAATAACGGCCTGTGTTGGTGTGTCAGTACCATTTGATATTATTGCTGTGTCACAGTCTTGTCCATTGCTGTATCAGTGGCAATTTGTTCGATCTTTAAAGGCCAAAGTTAAACAGAAAATTATGAATGGCCTGGATTTTCCTGTATCTATAAAAGACCTTTGGGGCATTTATGAGATGCGTAAATATGATCGGCTAGTAACGGCGCCTTTGTTTGGCTTTAAAGATGAGATAGATTATTATGAAAAAAGCAGCTGCTTATCTCACCTCAGCAAAGTTCAGCACCCGGTACTTATTTTGCATGCAAAAGATGACCCTTTTATAACGTCATCAGCCATTCCTAATAGAAATGATTTGGGCGTTAATATGCAGCTTGAGCTAAGTGAAAAGGGTGGGCATGTTGGATTTTTTTCAGGAAACTCGGTGTTGAATCCAGAAGTATGGTTGGGTAGGCGAATCTTTGATTATTTTTCGAGTTTTACGGTTTGATAATTGGTTTTATGAAAAAAACCTCAAATTCTTGTTTTTCAATTTTTCCTTGAGTTAATGCTGGAGTGCTGGGAATTTGATATGAGGCCTGTTTTTTCTTTTTGTCTAAAATAAAAAATATTTTTTTATTGAAATCTTTTTGCATTTAAAGGTCATTAATACCTAATATTCAACAAGTTACAAAGCCTTGCCAAGGGTTACTTAATAAAACCTTAATAAAACCTTAATTAACTCTCAATGCTTGTGGTGTATGATAGGGCGTAATGATCTAATGAAATAACAATAAGAGAGGAATTTCATGCTTCGACCAGAACTAGCAAACGCGGTAGACACAAACTGAAAAGAAGCAGCAGATGCAGCAGACGTAGTACAGCCTGAGCCAGGGCTGGCAATCGCAGTGTCATTCAATTTTCAAAAGCTTCCTGAAGATTTGATAAGGGTGATTTTTCGTGATCTTATATTAATTACGGAAATGGAGGGGTACAAGGGAAACGTTTTTTTTAATATCATGCTGCTCTTTAAGTTGAATAAGGATCTAGGTCTTTGGATGTTGAGAGATGGATTTCTACGTAATTTTAAGTTGGTGTGTTTGGCTCAGGATCTTTTTTTTGAAGCAGTAAGTCTTTCTTCTGATATGCCTTTACGGCGAAGAATATTTGTGATGGAGTCGGCGTTAAAATATTTTTATCACCCTAGGCTTGAGGTTACTTTGGATAATGCGCTGGAGGTTTTTTGTTGTGAAGTATATGGTCTTTCAGTGCATCATTGTACAGAAAAAGTAAGTAATGATTCCAGTAGCCGTTATCATTTTTTGTTTAATATGATTGAGAGTTTTTTAGAACTAGGTGCTCATTGTCCTCAAGGGAGTTTTGATTTTCTTGAAAATGTCAGTAAAAGATATTCGAGGCGTGGTTTACTTAGAAAGGCTAATCCTAACTTCTCAACAATTCAAGTGCTGCTAGAATTAAAATCAAGAATTTCCCGATCAGTTATTCGAAGTCCGGGAACTTTGCATTGCAGAAAATTGTTGGAAATTCACGCATCGATGGGATTATTAAGAAGCCATACAACAGAATTGAAAAAAAAGAAATTGGTTCATTTGGCTCAGGATCTTTTTTTTGAAGCAGTAAGTCTTTCTTCTGATATGCCTTTACGGCGAAGAATATTTGTGATGGAGTCGGCGTTAAATTATTTTTATCACCCTAGACTTAAGGTTGCTTTGGATAATGCACTGAAGGATTTTTGTTATGAATTAAATGATTGTGAAATGTTATTTAATGCAGGAGATTGTAGGCTCCATACCGTGGAGTCTTATTATTTCATGCTTGATATGGTTAAGAATTTTTTAGAGCTAGGTGCTGATTATCGTCAAGTGAGTTTTAATTTTCTTGAAGAGGATAGTAAAAAAAGTTTGAGGCTTGATTTATTTGAAAAGGCTAGACCTGATATTTTGTTGCTGGAATCAAATTCAGAAGTTTTCCATAGGGAAAACTTTCATGTCAGTTCCAAGCTGGCTGTTCTAATTCTAGACTCTTTACAGGGTAGGAATTTATTAAAAATTCACGCATCAATGAATTTGTTAAGAAAGTGTTCTCAAAAATTCAATGAAAGAGAGTCAAAAATTGTAAATAGTATTATGCGGAAAATTATTGATCTGATTATGAGTGGGAAAATTGAAACGAGTGAAAAAGGGCTGATTGATTTTTCGCAAGTTTTAATTGGTTGTTATTATCCTCGACGTCGTGGCATAGGTAGGAGTGGTTTAGAAATAATATTATCTAGAATTCTTTTCTGGTGGAGTGGTGAGCCCCTTGATTCTGTTGATAATTTTTTTGGTAAGAATTTCAGGAGAAGGCTTAATGGGGCTGAAGGTAGTTTCCCGATCGGAATGATTCAAGGTGATCATAAAATATTTGGGGTTTTCCGCCCTACTTTCACCACTCCGGGAAAAGCTGGGGAGGCCTCTGCGGTAGATAGAAAACGTTCTTTTTAATTAATTTTTTCGGGTGGGTTGGTAATATAAGAAATTAAAAGACCAATCATTTGCTTGTGATTATGCATAATGGCAATGTCCAGCGGTGTTTGTTCTTCCGGTTGTGTCGTGACAGATGTGTCAGCACCGGCTTGAATGAGTAAGGGGATAGCGCCAAGTGTGTTGTTTTGTGCGGCGTAGTGAAGAGCGGTTACCTCAGCTGAGTCTAGTGTGCCGTTTGGGTCAGCACCTTCATTTAGAAGTGAATTAACTTTTTGGATGTCTTGAGAAATAATCGCGGTGATGAGTGCTGCTGTTTTTTCATAATCGCTAGAGTGCTCCATGCTCATCTTCTCCTTTTTTATATTATTGTTTCTCAGTAGTATAAAGTAAATCGATCCCATTAGAAATAGCGGTAGAGTTGTTTAAGGTTGTGCGAGATAGTTGAATGAACCAGTTAGGCTTCAAATAGTAGCGTGCTTCAAAAGAGGTGTTATTTCTATTAGAGTCAGATGCCCCCTGCAGATATCGAAGGTAGATGCGACTGCCAATGTAACGCCCAACAACAAAGTTGTCTTCACTCTGAAGTTGTGTGCCAGAGGCATCGGTTGTCGAGTTTGATTCTGTGCCGAGCTCATTAAAGTCTAGCACTTGTGTCAACTTGCCTAATGCGTTTTGACTGTTTTGATCGCCTTGATTTTTTTTCAATGTACTCAGTGCTTGCAGTAAAAGCCCTATGCTGCCAGGCGAAGCATCTGTGCTAGCTGAGCCTGTAATAATGTAGGAAAGAATTTGTGGCTGAGATAGTAAGCCATTATTGCTGTAGAGTGTGATTTTAGGTCGGCTAAGCTGTCCTGTAAGCTCTACGCCAACAGTAAGATTGTTGGTTTGTATGCCCTGGGCGCTGAAGCTAGTAGTATTGCTTGGTGGTTTAATCGCAAGCACATTCAGGTATGGGTTGTTTAATGGGCTTTTGTTGAAGTTAAGGCTGCCTCGTTTAATGGTTAAAGTTTTCCCAAAGGTTGAGTAGGTTCCTTGGCTTAATGAAAGCTGACCATTGGCATAAGTGACTTGCTGTGGCTTGTCTATAATGGTGATAGCACCATTAACTTTTCCTTTAATGCCAATGGCGTCAAGCCTTACATCTTTGCCGGCAGTGATTTTTATATTGTTATGTACAAGGCTGGTGTCTGAGTCTACAGGTACACCGTTGTTGACGTAAATGATTTCACTGGGCAGTACGGATGTGCCGCTAAAATCATAGGGGTGAATATAGGCTTTGGGTACTAAAACCTCGCCTGTTATATGAGTGCCATCGGGTTTGGTTGCAATGACTAGTTTTGCATTGGCGTAAACCGTGTATTCATCCGTGTTCCAAATTAATAAATTATTGCCATCAACATTAATTGTAGTGGGTAATTCTGGTTTGTCTAAATAGGTATTTCCACTCACCTTTACGGTGGATCCAGAATAGGCCGATCCGTTATAAATTAATTGATTACCCACACCTTTTGCGGTGATGTTGGCTTTAGATATTTTAATGCCTAGGTGGGTGAGGGTGATTCCACCGCCCGTTAATTTTGCTTCACCATAAAGTAAGGGATTTTTAATTGTGCCGCTTAATTTAAAGTTAACTGCCATTTGTCCAATAGCATCGCTGGACTTGGTGACAATAGCAGTTAACCAATCCATTTCAGTGGTTTTCGTTTGTATGGAGCCGCTAACTTTATTGTTTTCTTCGGGTAATCCTAAACCACTGTAGTCGGGTAGGGCTAAGTTAATATTCAAATGATGTTTATCGTTTAGTTGGATTTTTCCGGTACTGGTCAGGCCCGAGCTTTTAGAAAAGTTAATTGTGTAGTTGATATTTTTAAAATCAAACTCAATCGGCGTGCCATCTTTTTTGCTGTAATGAATATCTCCTGTGTTGGTGTTGAGTAATAATTCGGCTTTATCTATTTGTTTTTTATTGCCGTTGATAGAGATGTTTAATTTTTTTGCGTCGCCTGAGACATGAAGATCGCTTTTTTCAAATTTTCGATAAATTGATAATGGGATGTTTTGGCCAATAAAACTAGCTTGCCAATCATTTGATTCTTCTAACTTACCATTCAAGCAGGCGCTACCATTGTTTTTTTGATTAACTAGGCAGATAGCTTTACTTAAATTTATTGTCGTATCGCTTAGGTTAATTGTTGAAGAGTTTTTTAGTTGCCATATGCCAAACTTTTTAGATGTGTTGGTGAGGTTGTCAATCGTGGCCTTCCAGGTGTTTTCTTCTATTTTCCCGCTTAAAATAAGGTTGGTTTCTGTGTTTCGGCCATCTAGGGTGAGCTGTAGGGCATGTTTACTTCCATCTCCAGCTAAGTTACCAGCAATCTTTTTAAAGTTGAAGTGAGGTGTTTTTAATTGGGTTGCATTCAAGGTAAAGGACGACATTAATTTTTTTGATAGATTAATATTAAATTCAGCCTCAGCTTTTTCAAGGCTGTAGTTGAATAAATTAAGATTGTTCGTTTGTATTTTTCCAGTAATAACAGGCTGCTTGATGTCGCCTTGAATAGACCCTGTGCTGTTTATTGTTCCGCTGACGCCGGCTGGCATGTCGGGTATAATTTTTTGTAGATTCTTAATTGCTAGTTGCCAAGATAAATTTATTTGATCATTATAGCTGCCGTCAATATTTACATTGCCGTAGGGGTTGTTTAGTTTTATTGAAAGTTGTTGTATTTGGTTGCTTTGATAGGCTAGCTGTAGTGAGCCTTTTGTGCTTTCATTGTTAATCGTGGCAATGACTTTATTCAGGTTGATGTTGCCTTGTTGCGGTCCTCCTTGAGCATCAAGTTTGAAGCTGACGACGGCTTCTTTGTATGGCAGCCATTGATTAATGTGAAGTCTGTCTGCGTTAAGATTGGCTGACCAGCTCAAAGGCTTTTCCCAGTCTAGTTTAATCGTTCCGGTTAAACTACCTTTCCATAGGCTGCTTTTATCGGTAGCCAAAGAAAGTGTTTCGTTGTTGCCTTTTCCTTTAAGTAAGAATTCACCGTATCTATTTTTAGATTGTAAGTCTAGTGTGTACTGGTTTGGTTTTCCTTTCATGGTTGCCATGATCGTAAATTTACTTGGCTTTATTCCGTTAATTATTAGGTAAGCAGAACGATCTTTAGGAGTAATGTGTGCTTTAAAATTAATATTATTAATGTGTGTGGTGGTTTTGTTTTTAATGTCAATAAAACTAAGATTGTTTACCTGAGCATGGTCGACAATAAGTTGGAAAGCTTTCTTTTTTGTGTTTTTATTTTCTTCTTCATGTTTGATGAAGAATTGTTTTTTTTCTTTTAGCCATTCTTTTAGTGTTTGTTCTTTTTTTGTCTTTATTTGTTTGATGCTAATATTATCTATTTGTAAGTTGGTGATGTGAATAGGAGAAAGTGATTGCCAATTGAAAGAAATATTTTTTGCTTGAATATGACTGTCTTGATAATAGTAACTAGCGTCAGTTAGTGTGATTGGTCCAAAGAGGTTGCCAGAGATTTTTTCATAAGTTAGTTGGCCAGGGAGATTGTGTTTTGCAATGGCGCCAGCAATCTTCAGGCCAACAGGCCCAAAGACAAGTACAACTAGCAGAAGCAGCAAACTAATGATAGCTGTTAGCCATTTGATCATAAACATTCCTTAGCGGCATACATATATAATAGTATAGCTTAAAGTTCGGGTCCCATGCTGAATTGAACCATCCAAGGTTTTTTATTTTCTGTGATAGCTTGAGTCAAACTGACCTCTATGGCGCCAATAGGGGAAAGCCAGACTAGGCCGCCACCAACGCCAGTTTGTAGTTTTTTTGGAAAGTGATTCATTGTCACATTGCCGGTATCACAAAAAGCAGCGGCATAGATATTGCCAAAAAGCTTCTCTTGTAGCTCAACGCTGTTAACGGTGAGGTAATTTCCAGGGCCAATGGAGTCGTAAGTAAAACCACGGAGACTATTAGCACCACCTGCTAGAAGCTGTAAGCTCAGTGGTAGTGAGTAGATATTGTCAATTCCCGTGTAGCCGAGTGTGTTTCTAAAAATAAATCGTGTTCGCTTACCAAGCGGCGTTATAAATTTGTCATTGAAAGTCATTTGAAAAAAGGAGGTTTTAGAGCCAATATTCTTCACAGCCCCAGATAAGCTGAGGCCTAGTCGATAGCCTCGCCTTACCCGAATAGGGTCATTTGCTTTGGTTTTTCTCCATGAAATGTTAGGGTAAAGCACATTCGCGTCAGTTTGTTGGAGTAGCTTATTATCACTGTCGGTGAGTTTGTATTTTTCATATAAAAAAGTGAGCCCTAGTTTTTGCTGTATGCCGTGGATAGTCGTGTCGTAGTTAGCTGAGATATTAGTGCTAGTGCTTTTCCCGGCGCTAATGTTCTCATGGCTGGTGCCAAGGGAAAGGGTGTATTGATCTGTTGCTGGATTTTTGCCTGGAATAATGTAATGAGATAAAAAGTAACTATAACGTGGAGAACCGCTGATTTTCATGTCAAAGCGATGGCCTGTTTTTGTTGCTCGCAAAAATTGAACGCCAGCGACACCGCGGGGGCCTATGTCCGTTCCATAGCCTGCACCGATGGTGTAAATGCGAGATTTTTGCGGAATTAAGGTGATATCAATGGGTGCTTGTCTGTTTTGAAGCTGGTGAACTTCAGGTTTTACGGTGACCTGCTGAAAGTAGGGCGTGCTTTGAAAAGCTTTTTGTGTGTCAATTAATTTGTTTTGCTTGAAGGGCTCATTCTGTTTGTAAAGAATGAAGCGACGAAGAAAAGATTCATCGTAGGGCGTTTTATTAAAGGCGGTTTTGCCGAAGGCGTAGCGTTTTCCCGTAGTAAAGTGCAGTATGATTTTTGCGCTATTGCGCGCTTTGTCAATGATGATTTGCGCTGTTTTCATTTCCGCATTGAAGTAACCGAGGTTAATGGCTCTGTCAAAAATTTCTGTTTTTGCCTTGCTGTAGTTGTCGGCATTGAAGTTTTCACCAACTTTGATGGGAAGCCTTTTTCTTAGTTTTCTAAATGTCTTGGTTTTCGCGCCCTCTCCTGTGATCTTTAGATTAATTGAGGTGATTTTGACGGGATCGCCTTTTGTAATGTTGTAGGTAATTAACCAGTTTTTTCCATCTTTACTAATTGTTTTTTGAATTTTTGGATGAAAGTAGCCGTAAGGAGAGATAGAAAGATGAATGGTGGAAATTGATTCATGGTAATAGCGGCGCACATTTTTTGCCGTCAGCCGATACTGTATAAGTTCGGCCTTGTTTTTTAAATTGGTTTTGGTGTTGGTCAATAGGTTATCTTTGATGCCTCGAATTTTCACTTCTAATCTGGGTTTTTCTTTAGTTTTTGTTTGGCGTGCATTGGTGCTGGCTAATGCAATATTTATGTTGCAAAAGAGCAGGCAGAGTAAAAGCTTAAATGGTGCGTGGTGTTTTTTCATGGTTTTATGATTCTACTTTGTTTTGTGTCGGTTCGTCTATTGTTGCTGTCGTTTTGTTGTGTTGGCTTTCTCTGGCAAGTTCTAGAGCTTTACGATATGCTCGTGGCTGCTTTTTCTCTAGTAGGGTGCCAGAGGTTTAGAATGACAGCGGGTTATTTGCCATATCATGTTTTTTCAAAGAAAGATTGGGGTCAGTATCGCTGTGATATGCCAATGACGCTAGATGAAAATGATTTAAGTCTTTTGCAGGGGGTCGTTGAGTCAGTATCTTTAGAAGAGATAGAGGCGGTTTATTTGCCGTTATCCCGCTTGCTGGGGTTGTACGTTACTGCTGCGCAGAAACTTCAGTTAGCCAGCATGGAGTTTTTAGATAGAAAATCCAAGCGGGTGCCATATATTATTGGTGTGGCTGGTAGTGTGGCTGTCGGCAAAAGTACAACGTCAAGGGTATTGCAGGCACTGCTATCAAAGTGGCCAGATCACCCGAGGGTCGCGATTGTTACGACCGATGCTTTTTTATATTCAAACGCTGAGCTAGAGCGTCGTGGTTTGATGATGCGTAAAGGTTTTCCCGAGAGTTATAATGTTGAGCGCCTGCTAGCAGCAATAACAGCACTTAAGTCTGGGGTCGATGAGCTCTCTTTGCCGGTTTATTCGCATTATCATTATGACATTCTTCCGGGTGAGTCTAGGGTTTTGTCTTGTCCGGATATCGTGATTGTGGAAGGCCTGAATATTTTGCAGCAAGCCGTACTTGATAAGGCTGCACCACCCAAAGGATTCATTGCTGATTTGTTGGATTTTTCAATTTTTGTTGATGCCGATACCAGTCATATTCGGACATGGTTTTTGGAGCGTTTTTCTCGCTTAAGAGATAAGGCAGAAAATGATGCAAAAGCATTTTTTCATCGCTTTGCTTTTCTGTCTAAAGAAGAGTCACTAGAGCAGGCATGTGTATTTTGGGATACCATCAATCAAGTCAATTTAACCGAAAACATTTTACCATTTAAGTATCGCTCAGACTTGATTTTACACAAGGGTGCGGATCATACTGTTAATCAGATCATGTTGCGAAAATTATAATCTTTAGGGGGAAGTTAATGAATCATTTATGGCTGTTTTTTCTGGTGCTTTATGTGACACCATTTTTGTTAGCATTTATTCATAGCAAGTTGCTAAGATCGGCATCATCAGCCGTGTTGTATTATCGATATTTTGTTTTTTTTAACATGATTGTTATCGCGCTGATTGTATCAATGAGGTTGTTGTTTTCTACAGGACAAACGATTGAAGTTTCTGGCTGGTTTTATGGCGCCATGATGGAGCAATACAGCTTTGCACTGCTGAGTCTGGTGGTTTTGGCGGTCGCGACATTATTTTTAAAAGGCTCAATTAAGTACGCGCCAGCCATCGCATGGATCACTTTTTTGTTATTGTCAGCAGTTTTGCGAGTCAATGAAATTCATCATCATCAGGCTTTTGCGACTAGTGTCATGTATGCTCATTTGGTAGGTGATTTATTGATTGCGCTGACAATGATGTTCTTGGCGGTGCGAAGTGCTATCAGTGAGAGAAAATTATGTTTTACCTACGTGAGTTAAGCGCGATGTTTTTGCGCGGGCTTTTGATTTTGTTGCTGCTCAGTGTTTTTAGTTTGAGTTATGCGGCACCAAAAAAAGTGATGGTTTTGCCGCTGGCTGGCGCTATCGGTCCGGTATCACAAGGCATGATTATCAAAGCAATTGCCTCAGCACAAGCGCAGCAAGCTGAAGCATTGGTGCTTGAGCTCGACACGCCGGGTGGTCTAGTTAAGTCAACACGTGTCATTGTGCAGGCTATTTTAAAGTCAACCGTCCCTGTTATTACCTATGTTTCCCCAAGTGGTGCAAGAGCCGCGAGTGCTGGCACGTATTTGCTTTATGCGAGCTCTGTTGCTGCTATGGCGCCAGGAACAAATCTTGGCGCGGCAACGCCGGTGAGTTTGGGAGGAGGGAAGCAGTCTGACTCTAAAGTTAACACAAAGGTGATTAACGATGCCTCGGCCTATTTACAAAGTTTAGCTGAGCTTCATGGGCGAAACGTGGATTGGGCCAAGCAAGCTGTATTAAAGGGGGAGAGTTTGTCTGCTGAGCAGGCGTTGAAAGCCAATGTGATTGATGTGACAGCAAAAGATTTGCCAACGTTATTGACCAAGATCAATGGTATGACGGTGAAGACTGCTGTTGGCATGAAGACCTTGACAACAAAAAATGTGGAAATAGAAAAAATAAAATTAAGCTGGCGGGAAAAACTATTGGCTGTAATTACTGATCCTGCAGTAGCTTACGTGCTTTTGTTGGTTGGAATTTATGGTTTGATTTTAGAATTCTCAACACCAGGATTTGTCGCGCCGGGTATTGTTGGCGCTATTTCGCTACTGCTGGCGTTGTATGCGCTGCAATTATTGCCCATCAGTTACGTAGGGGTTGGTCTGTTGCTATTAGGTGTAAGCCTGATGACAGCTGAGGCATTGGCACCGTCCATTGGTGTTTTAGGTTTTGGTGGAGTGGTTGCTTTTGCGGCAGGTTCGGTATTGTTTTTTGAGAAAGATTTTATGCTGGGGGTGGCTTGGCCAATAATTACAGCAGTAACCTTGATTAGTGTTGCTTTTTTTACTATGGTATTTCAACTTACATTGAGGTCGCGTCGTCAGCCCGTGGTTAGTGGCGCTGAGTATATGGTGGGGCGTTTTGCGGTGGCTGAGCAAGGAATGAATGAGCAGTTTTTTATTCGTTTAGAGGGTGATCGCTGGCAGATTAAGTCAGAAGTTTCGTTACACCTTGGGCAGCAAGTAGAGGTTGTTGCCGTTGATGGGGTTTTTTTAATTGTTAGGCCGCAAGGTCATTAAAGGAGATAAGTTATGCCAATTGCTGCAATTGCTATTTTGTGTTTTGTTTTATTTATATTGTTTACAGCGCTTAATATATTAAAAGAGTATGAGCGCGGTGTTATTTTTATGCTGGGTCGTTTTTGGAAGGTGAAAGGGCCTGGGCTGATTGTTGTTATTCCCTTTGTCCAGCAGATTGTACGAATTGACTTGCGTACCGTTGTGATGGATGTGCCGAGTCAGGATGTGATTACACGCGATAATGTGTCGGTGAGAGTGAATGCGGTTGTGTATTTTCGCGTAGTTGATCCGCAACGAGCTATTATTCAGGTTGAAGATTATCTAGAGGCAACCAGCCAGTTAGCGCAAACAACCTTAAGGTCAGTTAGTGGTGAACATGAGTTAGATGAGCTGCTATCCAAGCGTGAAAAGTTAAATCAAAATATTCAAACGATTTTGGACGAATCAACGGATGCTTGGGGTATTAAGGTGGCGAATGTAGTGATTAAGCACGTGGATATTGATGAAAGTATGGTCAGAGCTATTGCTAGGCAAGCAGAGGCTGAGCGTGAAAGACGCGCTAAAATTATTAACGCGCAGGGCGAATTACAATCAGCCGAAAAGTTACAGCAGGCAGCTGAGATTCTTGCAAAACAGCCACAGGCAATACAATTGCGTTACTTGCAAACCTTGACGGACATTGCGGGAGACAAAAGCTCGACCATTGTTTTTCCACTGCCAATGGACTTTATGCAGGCGCTACAAGACAAACTAACCGGGACAGTTCGGTCGACTAAAGAGTAGAGCTTAGGCAGGGGCCAGCTAAAGAGCAATTTTTTTGTTTTTTTTGAAAAATTAGGTGTTCATTTTTGTAAGCTTCAGGTAGACTGTTCGGGTTCCTGGGCCTTCTGCCTTGGGATTTTTTTGTTAATGATTAAAGGGTGTTGTGATGAGTAATAAAGTTTTTGTGGGTAATTTGTCTTGGAATTCAACTGATGAAACGTTGGCAGAGTTCTTTTCTGGTGCTGGTGAAGTAGTTGAAGCTAAAATTATTACGGACCGCTATACTGGCCGTTCTCGTGGGTTTGGTTTTGTAACTTACACCGATGACGAAAGTGCTAAAAAAGCAGTTGATATGTTTAACGGCAAAGAATATGACGGTCGTGAACTTAATGTGAATGAGGCTAAAGAGCGCACATAATACATTATTAGGCAGTATCTTTTAGGGCTTTTGCTTTTGAAATACTGCCTTTTTTTACGCCTTTTTTTTATGAAAATTATACTATAGAGAATTATTATGGTCAGTATGCCGGAAGTTCGAACACGCTTTGCCCCAAGTCCTACCGGGTATTTGCATATTGGAGGCGCTCGTACAGCGCTTTTTTCTTATTTATTTGCCAGGGCGCATAAAGGAAAATTTATTTTACGGGTAGAGGACACTGACTTAGAGCGTTCTACGCAGCAATCAATTGATGCAATTTTAGATAGCATGAAGTGGTTGGGTTTAGATTATGACGAAGGCCCGTTTTATCAAACCAAACAAATGGATCGTTATCGCGAGGTGGTTGATCAATTACTGGAGTCTGGTCATGCTTATCGTTGTTATTGTAGCAAGAAGCACTTGCAAGAATTACGTGAAAAGCAAATGGCTGCCAAGCAGAAGCCACGTTACGATGGTCATTGTCGAGAGGGTTGTGAGCATGAGGCTGATGCGCCTTTTGTCGTGCGTTTTCGTAACCCAGAGTTGGGTGAAGTGTGTTTTGATGATGCTATTTTGGGGACTATTTGTGTCGCCAACAGTGAGTTAGACGATTTAATTATTGCGAGAACCGATGGCGTGCCGACCTATAATTTAACCGTGGTGGTTGATGATTGGGATATGAAAATCACGCATGTAATTCGAGGCAATGACCATGTCAATAATACACCTAGGCAAATTAATATTTTTAGAGCGCTTGGGGCCGAGCTACCTGTCTTTGCTCATCTGCCAATGATTTTAGGCACTGATGGCAAGCGTCTTTCCAAGCGGCATGGTGCGGTCAGTGTTATGCAATATTGTGATGAAGGCTTTTTGCCTGAGGCTTTGCTTAATTATTTAGCCAGGCTAGGCTGGTCGCATGGTGATCAGGAGATTTTCTCTATGCAGGAAATGATTGACCATTTTGACTTGGCTCAGGTCAATCGGGCTGCGGCGAGTGTTAATATCGACAAGCTATTATGGCTTAATCAGCACTATATAAAAACAGCATCACCTAGTGCGCTTATTGATCCTTTTAAGGCTTGTTTTGCTGCTTTAGGCGTGACGGATTTTTCTGAAGGCCCTTTGTTAGAAGATATTATTGCGCTACAAGCTGAGCGCTGTAAGACCCTGCAAGAGGTTGCACAAGTCAGTTGTTATTTTTATCAAGAAGTCACGGAGTATAATGAGAAGGCTGTTAGGAAAAACTTCAAGCCCGAATCACTCGATGTTTTACAGGCATTGTATAAGTTATTTGATCAGCTGGAGTTATGGCAGGCGGCCAATATTCATGAGGTGATTAAAGCGTATTCGGAATCAAATGATATTAAGTTGGGTAGCTCAGCTGGGAGAGCGCTTGCATGGCATGCAAGAGGTCGGCGGTTCGATCCCGCCTAGCTCCACAGTGAAATCACCGTTTTTTCTGATTTAATATGACCTCTAAGCGTCCCCATCGTCTAGAGGCCTAGGACACCGCCCTTTCACGGCGACAACACGGGTTCGAATCCCGTTGGGGACGCCGCCTAGCTCAATCAGCGCATTGCGGATGTCTTGTAATAGATTGTGGTCTGTATGATCTTCCGGTGACATATTTTCTTCAGCAGCGACGTCTAACTCTCGTGCATCATACTCCCATCGACGGAGAATTTTAATTTTATCCTCAGTTGCCAAGGGGCTATTCATTACCTCCTGCGGGTGGTCAAATAAGCTGCCAGGGTCTAAAAATGCTTTTTCAATATTAATATCGCTCATGGCTGATGCTCCTGCTAATGGTTGTTGATAAGTATAGACAATTTTTATGTTTTTATTTGGACTTTGGCTTGAAAAACAAACTAATGATAAAAGGGATAGGCTTATTATGAAGTAGATAAGGCCTTGTCCCAATCAAATTAAACAACACTCGAAAGATCTCTCCAGTTAGTTTACTATGGCGTTTTAATTAGCAGATGATGGGCGCCATGGTTGAGCAAAAAAATATTCGTAATTTTTCTATTATTGCCCATATTGATCATGGAAAATCGACGCTAGCGGATCGATTTATTCAGGCTTGTGAGGGGTTAAGTGATCGTGAAATGAAGGCGCAAGTGCTTGATAGTATGGATATTGAGCGTGAGCGTGGCATTACCATTAAAGCGCAAAGTGTCTCGCTTTTGTATACGGCAAAAAATGGTGAAACCTATCAATTTAATTTTATCGATACTCCCGGTCATGTGGATTTTGCCTATGAAGTTTCACGCTCATTGGCTGCCTGTGAGGGTGCCTTGCTAGTTGTTGATGCCGGCCAAGGAGTTGAAGCTCAGACGGTGGCAACTTGTTATACAGCCATTGAGCAAGACCTGGTCGTCATTCCTATCTTAAATAAAATGGATCTGCCGCAAGCAGAACCCGACCGTGTTAAGCAGGAAATTGAAGATGTCATTGGAGTTGAGGCGGGTGAAGCGTTGGCAGTTAGCGCAAAAACAGGTCAAGGCATTGCAGAGGCATTGGAGCAAATTGTAGCAGAGGTTCCGCCACCCAAGGGAGACGCTAATGCGCCATTAAAAGCCTTGATTATTGATTCCTGGTTTGACAGCTATCTCGGTGTTGTCTCATTAGTCCGAGTAGTTGAGGGGACACTGCGCAAGAATGATAATATTCGAGTCATGTCAACGCAGCGCGACCATCAAGTTGATGGGGTAGGTGTTTTTACGCCTAAACGCGAAAACAAACCACAGCTTGCTGCAGGTGAGGTGGGTTTTGTTGTTGCTGGAATAAAGGATGTGGATGGTGCGCCAGTGGGTGACACGCTCACGCACGAGAAGAAGCCAGCAAATAAGGCGCTGCCAGGGTTTCAGAAAGTAAAGCCTCAAGTGTTTGCTGGGTTGTTTCCGATTGATTCTAGTGATTACGAAGCCTTTCGTGATGCTTTATCGAAATTAAAGTTAAATGATGCCGCCTTATTTTTTGAGCCTGAAAATTCACAAGCTTTAGGATCAGGCTTTCGTTGCGGATTTTTAGGTTTATTGCACATGGAAATTGTGCAAGAGCGATTGGAGCGTGAATATAATCTGGATTTAATATCGACAGCGCCAACGGTGGTTTATGAATTGGTGACTAATAAAGATGAGATTGTTTATATTGATAATCCTGCTGATTTACCACCACCATCAAGCATCAAAGAAATGCGCGAGCCTATGTGTGAAACGCATGTGTTGGTTCCATCTGATTATTTGGGTAACGTGATCACTTTGTGTGAGGGAAGGCGTGGCCAGCAGGTGCAAATTAATTTTTTAACGACGCAGGTTGAAGTTCGTTATTTATTGCCAATGAGCGAAGTGGTTATGGATTTTTTTGATCGTTTGAAATCGGTTACGCGAGGTTTTGCTTCTTTAGATTATCATTTTGTTGAGTTTCAAAAAGCCAATTTAATTAAACTGGATGTTTTAATTAGTAATGAAAAAGTTGATGCGTTGGCAATGATTATTCATAAAGATAAAGCAGAGCGTCAGGGTCGTGATTTTGCTGAAAGATTAAAAGAACTCATTCCACGCCAAATGTTTGATGTAGCAATTCAGGCGGCAATTGGCGCTAAAGTGATTGCACGTACTACAGTGAAAGCGTTACGCAAAAATGTTACGGCAAAATGTTATGGGGGTGATGCCTCGCGTAAACGTAAATTGCTGGAAAAACAAAAAGCGGGTAAAAAGCGAATGAAGCAGGTGGGTAAAGTATCTATTCCACAAGAGGCGTTTTTAGCAGTGCTGAAGCGTAAAGATTAATGCGACGTAAATAATAAGAAGGTGCGTTCTATGTATTTTAATTTTGCTTTTTTCTTAACTTTTTTTGTGATTGTTTCAGGCATTATTGCTCTGTGGGATCGTGTGAGTTTGCGAGCTAGTCGTGCTAAGTCAGGTGCAAAAGAACCTTGGTGGGTAGACTATTCGCGTTCGCTGTTCCCTGTTTTGTTGGCCGTGTGGGTGATTCGATCTTTTATTATTCAGCCCTATCATGTGCCAACGGGTTCCTTGGAGCCAACCGTGTTGCCTGGTGATTTTATTGCCGTCAGCCAATATGCTTATGGCGTTAGGTTGCCAGTCATTCACACAAAAATCATTCCAGTCGGTGAGCCTAAGCGGGGCGATATTGCTTTATTCCACTGGCCGGTTAATCCAGGACTTACCTTTGTTAAGCGTGTAATTGGTGTGCCCGGTGATCGTGTTAGTTATATTAATAAAATATTGTATGTTAATGGTAAAGAGGCAAAGCAGCAGTTTGTGAAAAACACCTATGATGAATTTAATGATGGTCTGCCTCCTCGTGCAGTCAAAGAGTACACTGAAAATTTAGCGGGAGTTAAGCATCAAATTTATGTTCAACCAGTAGGTGGTGAGATTAAAAATTTCAGTATCACCGTTCCTGCGCATGAATATTTTATGATGGGTGATAATCGGGATAATAGTGATGATAGTCGAATGTGGGGGTTTGTGCCTGAAAAAGACTTAATTGGCAAGGCGTGGGTGATTTGGATGAGCTGGAATCCATTGGTGCATAGTTGGAATCCTTTCAAGCATGTTCGCTGGCATAGAATAGGAACGAGTTTGGAGCCAAGGGCATGAAGAAAGATTACACGATATTATATCAAGCACTGGATTATCGTTTTGTCGATGAGTCACTAATTACCTTGGCATTAACACATCGCAGTTATGCGAGTAAAAGCAATGAGCGCTTAGAGTTTTTGGGTGATTCGATTTTAGGTTATGTCATTGCTGAAGCATTATTTGAAAAACATCCTGAAGCACCAGAAGGTGATTTAAGTCGTCTGCGTTCACAGCTGGTGAGTGGAAGAAGTATTGCTGTGATGGCAAAAGAATTACGAATGAATGAATTTGTTTTTTTGGGTGATGGTGAGAAAAATAGTGGCGGTCAAGATCGAGCCTCTATTTTAGCCAATATTTTTGAGGCAATTATTGCGGCAATTTCTTTGGATGCTGATTTTGAACAAGCGAAGTTGTCAGTTTTGCGCTGGTATGAATCAAAGTTAGAAACCATTGAGCTTGATAAAATTGCCAAAGATGCCAAAAGTTGTTTGCAAGAATGGCTGCAGGCAAATCATATAGAGTTGCCGGTATATAAAATTGTTAAGACTGAAGGGCAGGCGCATGAGCAAATGTTTTTAGTGAGCTGCGAAGTTGCCAGCAAAGATATTTGCATTCAAGCGCAAGGGGAAAGTCGTCAAAAAGCAGAACAAAAAGCAGCGGCTGATGTTTTAGCATTATTAAAGGAAAAAGAAAAATGAATGAAGTAGGGCGTTGTGGTTTTGTGAGTTTTATTGGCTTGCCCAATGTGGGTAAATCAACCTTGCTTAATGCAATATTGGGGAAAAAGCTTAGCATTACCTCGTCTAAGGCACAAACAACGAGACATCGACTATTGGGTATTAAGACGGAAAATGATTCTCAAATTGTTTTTATTGATACGCCAGGTCTGTGCGAATCAGAAAAAGCATTACTGAATAGGGCAATGAATCGTGTGGCCCGAGATTCTTTGGTCGATGTCGATCTGGTCTTGTTTGTCGTTGCAGCGCTTCGTTGGCGTGAGCAAGAAGAGCGAATTTTGGGTTTATTAAAAGAAGCGAAAAGGCCGGTTGTTTTAGTTATTAATAAAATTGATTGCGTGAAAGAGATGGCTGAATTGTTGCCGTTCATTGAAGACTTAAATAAAAAATTTACTTTTGTTGCAACCGTGCCGGTCTCGGCTAAAAAGCACATGCAGATTGATGATTTAGAAACAACTATTTTGAAGAATTTGCCTAAACAGCCGTTTATGTTTAATGAAGAAGATGTGACCGACCGCAGTCATTCATTTATTGCCAGCGAATTATTACGCGAACAATTGATGCGTCATATGGGGCAAGAATTGCCGTATGAAGCAGCAGTGTCAATTGAGTCTTTTAAAGATGAAGAGAAAATATTGCGTATTTCAACCATTATTTGGGTGGAGCGAGACTCACAAAAAGCAATGATTTTAGGTAAAAATGGTCAACACATGAAAACAATGGCAACCAAGGCTCGTTTGTCCATGCAGGATTATTTTGAGAAAAAAGTTTTTTTATCTGTTTGGGTTAAAGTCAAAAAAGGTTGGTCAAAGTCGGTTGATAGTTTAAGTGACCTGGGTTATGGCCAGTGAGTATGACGCGGGTTGATTTAACGCCTGCCTTTGTTTTACATCGACGTCCGTATCGTAATACTAGCTTAATTGTTGACTTATTAACGCAAGAACATGGTCGAATCAGTGTGGTAGCAAAAAGTGCACGAGGCCCTAAGTCCCGTTATAAAGATCGCCTGCAACCTTTTATTCCCTTGTTGGCATCATGGGCTGGTCGCAATGACTTAAAGGCCTTGAATCAGTTAGAACATCGAGCAATGCCATATGCATTAAAGGGGCAGGCATTGTTATGTGGTTTTTATGTTAATGAATTGGTGCTGCGATTGTTTCCGCAAGACAATGACATGGATAATGCAGAACAGTTTTTTTTGGATTATCAGCAATGTTTCATTAGCATGATAGAATTTAACAATAAAATAGAACAGGCTCTGCGAATATTTGAGAAGAAATTATTGCAAGCGCTTGGTTATGCGCTACCATTGCAATATGAGATTGATGGAGTGGCTGAAATCCATCGGGATCGTTTTTATCGTTATTTACCAGAGTCTGGTTTTATGTGTTGTGTATTTAGTGGGTCAGACCCCATGGTTTTTTCAGGTCAATGTTTATTGAATTTGGCTAATGAGCATTTGGATGATTCGGCAACATTGACTGATATTAAAAGGCTATTGCGCATGGCGCTGCGCATGCAGCTGGGTGATCGCCCGCTGCAGAGTCGAAAGTTATTCGAAACAGTGGGCGATTAAGTTTTTTGTTATTATTAATCATCAGCAAAGCGGAGCAGGTCATTTAGGCTGGTTTTGCTGCGAGTTTTTTCATCAACCTGTTTTACAATGATCGCAGCATTTCGGCTGTATTTGCCGTTTTTACTGGGTAGGCTGCCAGGAATGACAACGGACCCTGCTGGGATTCGGCCGTAAGTGATTTCATCTTTTTCGCGATCATAAATTGGTGTGCTTTGTCCTATGTAAACACCCATTGATATCACCGAACCTTTCTCCACAATAACACCTTCGACAATTTCAGAGCGGGCGCCAATAAAGCAATTATCTTCAATAATAGTCGGCTGAGCTTGAAGGGGTTCTAATACGCCACCAATGCCGGCGCCACCGGACAAGTGAACATTTTTGCCTATTTGAGCACATGAGCCAACAGTAGCCCAGGTATCAATAAGAGTGCCGCTATCAATATAAGCGCCAATGTTAACGTAGCTAGGCATTAAAACAACATTGGGTGCAATATAGCTGCCTTTTCTCGCTAAGGCGTTAGGGACGACACGAATGCGGTGCTCTTTGAATTTTTCCTCAGACCAATCCGTGAATTTCAGTGGGACTTTATCAAAGAAGGGGCTAGGTGCTGCTGAGATTAGTTCGTTACTGTGATACTTAAAAAACAAGAGTATGGCTTGTTTGATCCAACTATGAACAACCCATATGTCTTTTTCTGGGTTGGCGACTCGATATTTGCCAGTATCCAAGGCTTCTATGACTTCATCTATAGTGCTTAGCAACTCAGCTGAAGGAGGTGCTTTGTCTCCTGTGGATGCTTGATTAAAGGCATTTTCAATTATTTTTTGATGGTCTGTCATGACGTGTTCCTTGTTATTATTTTCAGCAAATTGCTTGGTCCATACTCTAACTAGTAATTTGATTGCAAACAAGAATTGACGAAGCTTATTCGCATCAGTATGATGCGTAGTCTACGGGGTATAGCGCAGTCTGGTAGCGCGCCTGCTTTGGGAGCAGGATGTCGGGGGTTCGAATCCCTCTACCCCGACCAACCAATGGTAGGTAGGAAAATTGTGCGCCTGTAGCTCATCTGGATAGAGCATCGGCCTTCTAAGCCGAGGGTAGCAGGTTCGAATCCTGCCAGGCGCGCCAATGTAGATTATGGTGGGCGTAGCTCAGCTGGTAGAGCTCCGGATTGTGATTCCGGCGGTCGAGGGTTCAAGCCCCTTCGTTCACCCCAAAATCTAAAGCTTGCGTTGACGACACAGTTAAGGCAGTCTTTAACGCCTAGTTGCTAAGGACTTAGGTTGGTATAGGGCTGATTTAGTTCAGCTAAAGAGTCAAGGTTAATTCCTAATAAGGCTCACCGCTTTTGCGAGAGTGGCGGAATTGGTAGACGCGCTGGATTTAGGTTCCAGTGGGGTAACCCGTGAGAGTTCGAGTCTCTCCTCTCGTACCAAATTGTAAGGAGTACACAGTGTGTGCTCCTTATTTGTATGTAATAACAATGAAAATGAAAAAAGGGGAAGATAATGACAGTGGCGGTAAAAGAAATCTCTAATTTAAAGCGCGAATTAACCATTGAGTTACCATTGGCTGATATTGAGTCAGCTTATCAAGCGGCTATTAATAAGTATGCAAAAGATGCGGACATTAAAGGTTTTCGTAAAGGGAAAGTGCCAGCGAATGTGATTGAGCAGCGCTCAGGTGATGCTATTCGTCAAGACATTATTGGTGATTTAATGCAAAAAGCTTTTGTAGCTGCGTTAACAGAGCATAAGCTAGAGCCTGTTGCCGCCCCTGTTATTGATGCCGAACCATTTGATAAAACTAAACCCTATATTTTTAAGGCGACAATTGAAGTTTACCCATCGATTGAAGTGAAAGATTTATCCGGTGTTAAAATTGAAAAGGTAACAGCCGAGGTGTCTGACGATGATGTCAAAAAAGTCATTGGAAATTTGCGTAAACAGTCAGCTGAGTGGGCTGTTGTTGATCGGGCAGCTAAAGACGGCGATCGTTTGAAAATTGACTTTAAAGGAACACTGAAAGGCGAAGCTTTTGATGGTGGCAGTGCAGAGGATTTCACTTTAGAGTTGGGCTCAAAAAGCATGGTTCCTGGTTTTGAAGATGGCTTGGTTGGTCTTAAGGCGGGTGAAGAGAAGACATTGAAAATGAAAATGCCTAAAGATTATCATGCTGATTTGGCGGATAAAAAAGTTGAGTTTGCCGTAACGGTTAAAGAAGTTGAAGAGGCGAAATTACCAGAAATTGATGATGCTTTCGTTGCGAAAGTGGGCGTTAAAGAAGGTGGTATTAAGGCCCTTGATGAAACAATCAAGAAAAACCTGGGTATTGAGCTAAAGCAAGCAATAGATAATATTTTGAAAAAACGAGTGCTAGACGAGTTAGTTAGTTTAAATCCAGTTGAAGTGCCTGAAGGCATGATTGATGCTGAAATTAAGCAGTTGCAACAAACTACTTTGCAGCAAATAGCTCAGCAGCAGGGCATGAAAGAGGTGCCGAAAATTGACCTTCCTCGTGACGGTTTTGTTGATCAAGCAAAAGAGCGTGTGACTCTTGGTGTGTTGTTAAGTGAATATATCAAACAGCAAAAACTGGTGGTTGATGAGGAAAAAGTTCGAGCACGTATTGAGGAAATTGCGTCACACTATGAAGGATCGCAAGAAGTCATTGATTGGTATTATAAAAATGAAAAAATGTTAGCTGATGTTCAGTGGTTACGTTTTAGAGCAGTCGGCCATTGAAAAGATGTTAGTGAAATGCAGTAGTAACAGGATAAGGCCATGGGTTTTCAGCTGAAGTCATGGAGTTACATCAAATAAAAAGGAAAATGTAGCCTATGAGCAAGACAGCAGGATAGTCAAGGATTATTACTAACCATTTGGTCCCGATGGTCGTTGAGCAAAGTTCACGTGGTGAGCGTGCTTATGATATTTATTCACGTCTGCTTAAAGGATCGAGTTATTTTTTTGGTTGGTCCAATAGAGGAGCATATGGCTAATCTGATTGTCGCTCAATTGTTGTTTTTGGAGTCAGAGAATCCTGATAAAGATATTTCTTTGTACATTAATTCACCGGGCGGTGTGGTCACGGCCGCATTAGCAATTTATGACACTATGCAAGTTTATTAAACCTAGATGTCAGTACGCTCTGTATTGGTCAGGCTGCTAGTGCGGGGGCTTTGTTGCTGTGTGGTGGTTGCAAAAAGGTAAGCGTTATTGCCTGCCTCATTCTACGGTTATGATTCATCAAGTGCTTGGTGGTTATCAAGGGACAAGGTACGGATATTCAAATTCATGCTAAATGAACAAACTCAGCGTATGAGTGATGCTGTTAAATACCATGTCCTAGCAAAACATTCAGGTCAAGTCAGTTAAGCAAGTTGAAAAAGATACCAATCGAGATAATTTCATGACGCCTCAAGATGCGGTCAAAGATTATGGATTAATTGATGAGATTTTAGAGAAAGGGGTAAGTAGTGCTAGCCAACAATAAGTTATATATTTTTTCGTAGTTTGTTGTCTAAATAAGTAGACTTGATGGGTCGTTATTATAGTGCTGATTAATGCTGATGTGTATAGGGGTTGATTGATTTGTTGCCCCTATTATGTTAGAAGGCGTTCTAATTACTGAGGTTGCACTGTTCCTTAATGAGTGAAGGTCAGCATGAAGTCAAACTTTGTTGACTGAGTGCTTCGGTATTTGTGCGCAGATAATGTATTGCGTTATGTAACAGCATCAAGTCAGCGGAAAACTAGCTGGCCCTTCGCTTTGTCAATGAATGTGTTGGTTTACAATGAGCATTATTAAAGAAGGTGAGCATTCCTGTAGACCTTGAAAGTAAAGATGTGGATTCATGCCTCGGAAAATTCATGATGAATATGTGATTGGGCAGGAACTTGCAAAAAAGTTTTGTCGGTGGCCGTCTATAATCATTATAAGCGACTTAAATAATGAAGCGTTTTTCGGTATCTACTGAGACGAAAGATGAAGTTGAGTTATCTAAGAGTAATATTTTATTGATAGGTCCAACAGGCTCTGGTAAAACGTTATTAGCACAGACGCTTGGCAAGGGTACTTGAATGTGCCGTTTGCTATTGCTGATGCAACGACATTAACTGAAGCCGGTTATGTTGGTGAAGACGTTGAAAATATCGTGCAAAAATTATTACAAAAATGTGAATATGATATTGAGCGTGCGCAAAAAGGGATTATTTATATTGATGAAATCGACAAAATTGCCAGAAAAAGTGACAATCCATCATTAACACGTGACGTTTCTGGTGAAGGGGTGCAACAGGCATT
>CBDETP010000004.1:0-7585 GCA_965242995.1 Coxiellales bacterium | reverse complement strand
AACGTTTCCCTGCCTTCTTTTAGCGCGCTCAACATAAACGCCCAGTCTTCATGCTCAAGTACTTTTAACGCATGACAAGTAAAAGCTTCCTGTGATGAAAACAACTCATCAAGTTCACCAAAAACACCCGGCAACTCACTGGTATCGAATATAATCTGATTTTTAATATACTCTATTTCCGCGCTTTCAGTTTCTGCATCCCACTTCACCGAGGTTGTTCTATTAAGCTTCTGAAATAATTGACGCAAGCTTTCACACTCATTTGCAGACCACTCTCTCCCCTGAACAATGGAAAATGTTGCAGGCACTAAGGTTAAATAAGGATTGGGCATAACTGCACTACTGGAAAATTTTTACCATAACACAACCCCAGACGGCTTTTGTCAGCATCTTTGTTAAAAGATGCCCTCCTTAACAAAAAAACATCCAGTAGCTAATTATCGCTTCTCGCCTAGCTAACAGGACCTTTCACTTGAAGAATTTCATTATCCCTGTAAAATACACTTACCTGCTTTGCTAAGGAAGGCCCCCTTTAATGAATAAACTATCCGGTTGGTTGCTTGGAAAACCAAAAAACCCTCTATCACCTGACGCCCAAAAAACACTCGCCCTAACCGTACTTTTCGCCTGGGTTGGCCTTGGCTCTGATGGTATTTCATCCGCCTGCTATGGCCCAGAAGAGGCCTTCACCGCACTAGGCAATTATGGTTCTTTGTCACTTTGGTTAGCCATTTTGACGGCTGTCACCATCTTTATTATTGCCTTTTCCTACAACTGCGTTATTGATCTTTTCCCCGAAGGCGGTGGCGGCTATAAGGTAGCAACACGGCTACTGGGTGAGAAACTGGGCCTGATTGCTGGTGTATCATTGATACTTGATTACCTGTTAACCATTGTTATCTCCATTGTCTCAGGCACCAACGCCCTTTTCAGCCTCTTGCCCGCCCATTATTTAATATTTCGGCTACCTCTAGACACTATCATGATTTTGCTCTTCACGTTTATTAATATGCGCGGCGCTAAAGAGTCAATTAAACTTCTACTCCCTATTTTCATAGGCTTTATCGTCCTTCATGTTTTCATTATTGTCTATGGCATCACAGCCCATGCCAGTGACTTTGTTACCCTCTCACACACCGTTCACCACCAGTCACTCGACATCGTTCATCGCTATGGAATACTCGCCACGCTGGCCTTGTTTTTAGGAGCCTATGCACAAGGTGGCGGAACCTACACCGGGCTTGAGGCAGTCTCTAATAACATCTCTATTTTATCTAAGCCCCGAGTTAAGACTGGAAAATGGACCATGCTACTCATGGCTATTTCTCTGAGCTTTATGGCTGGCGGCATTATTCTGCTCTACCTTCTATGGAGTGCGCACCCGGTTGTTGGTAAAACACTGAACGCTATCGTCTTTAGCAACATCCTTGGCAATAGTCTTGGAGGGCACATCACCCTCATTGCCACGCTAGCCTTTGAAGCAGGCCTGCTATTTGTTGCGGCAAACACGGGGTTTCTTGGTGGGCCCGCCGTACTTGCCAACATGGCACAAGATAAATGGCTACCGCAACAATTTTCAAACGTTTCCTCTCGATTAGTGAAACAGAACGGTGTTTTGTTATTTGGAACTGGCAGTATTATTTTATTATTTCTAACCTCGGGACACATTAAAACGCTGGTGGTTTTATATAGTATTTTTGTGTTTTTAGCTTTCAGTACCGCCCTAACAGGCTTAGTGCGATACTACTGGAGACATAAATACGTGCTTGCCAACAAAGCTAAATTAGTTTTAGTCTCTATTGGAACGCTGATTTGTTTAACCATTTTAATTATCTCCACCGCTGAAAATTTCCTACACGTTGCCTGGTATTTGATTTTACTTTTAGGTTTTGTGGTTTATATTCTTAGCTTAGTCAAGAAAAACTACAAAACCATCGACAAGCTATTGGTAAAAATAGACAAACAACTTTGTCGCCCATTGAATCTGAAACAAAGAGCCAACCCACTCCCCATCGACAAGTCTGACTTAACTGCGGTGATTTTTTTCGATCATCGTGCGCCGGCCATGCATACACTCCTTGCCATTAAACGTCTATTTTCAGATCACTACAAAAACTTTGTGTTTGTTGGCTTCTCCACAATCGATTCTTTTTCTATTGCCGGAAAAAGCAAAATCACCCAACTGGAAACGCAAGTGAAAAGTGACCTCGATTATCTGGAGCAGTTTTGCTTGTCGCACGGCCTACCTACCGAAACCCATATGGCGCTCGGCGTTGATGCGGTCAGCACACTAAGCGAAGTGGCTGAAGACATTTCTAAAAAATACCCTAACGCAATCTTCTTTGGCAGCCAATTAGTTTTCCCCGATGGTGATAACTTACTGAAATTATTATCGAACAAAACCATTTCGCTTTTACAACAAAAACTGTATGGCCTAGGTTTTTACATGATGACTCTACCGGTGAATGTACGGATATAAAGCAACAAACAATCTGCTTGCCTATTCTGCATATAATGCGATAATACCAGCACTTCAGGGTTACCGCATGAGCATGACATGGCAGATCATTTACAACGCTTTTTATTTAAAGACCTTCCACTGCGTGGCGCAATTGTACGCCTTGAACAGTCGTGGCAAACCATTCTCAAGCAGCGCGAATATCCAAAAAATCTAAGTGAGCTTTTAGCGGAAATTCTCTGTGCTAATTTATTAATAAGCAGCACAATTAAGTGGCAAGGTCGAATAATTATTCAATACCAAGGCGAGGGGCCGCTGTCTTTATTAGTTGCTAAATCCAACCATTTACGTGAAATATCCGCTACTGCAAAATGGGATGACCCATTACCAGAATCACCTAACTTAATCATACCTGCCGGACAGCTGGTTGTTACAATTTTACAAGACCACCAGGTCCAACCATATCAAAGTATCATTCCTATTAATACGAAGGGAATTACTAATTCTCTTCAAGATTACTTTAAACAATCAGAACAACTACCGTCATACTTTTGGTTAGCCGGCACACCAAGCGACTGTTTTGGCATGGTGTTGCAATGCATGCCCGACACTGCAAATACGTTTAACTTTGATGATTTCATTAGTAACGCCTCAAACCACCCTATAAATTTTTCAACTGACAACGAGAGCCTGCTTAAAGATTGTTTCAACGAGCACAACATTCAACTATTTGATGAAGAGGCCGTCACTTTCAAATGCCAATGCAGTCACGAAAAAATGGAACAAGCGATTAAAACGTTAGGGAAAGAAGACGCCTATGCTACTTTCTCAACAGACAAAGAGCTTGTCGTTAGCTGTGATTTTTGTAACACCTCCTTCGCTTTTAGCAAAGAAGATATAGACACACTATTTAAACAGGAAAAATAGCCGCTCATGCCCGCACAAAACACCAGCCAAACTGCTCTCTGTTCTATCCTAAGTGAAGGCACTACCCTTGAAAATATAAAAAAACACATAGGTGAAAAAAAATCAGCTTATTTAAAGATTAAACCCGAGATCCAAAAACCTTTAGCCTATCAATTATTACTAGTAAAACATAGCCGCCAAAAAGTAAATAGCCTTTTCCAAGAATATAAAATTAAAAGGTATGTTGATCAGGCAACAACAACAGATGAAACTGCGCTTAAACTATCAGTAGGAAAAAATGAAATTCTAACCCACCTTATTTCTTTAGGCGCTGACCTACACCGGACAAACAGCTGTAAAGCAAATATCCTCCACTACGCCATTAACCGCTGGAAACATGAAAACGCACAAGAAAAAAAATCGTCTTACTTTGAAAGCATTTCAATACTAATTAAAGCTGGCGCAGACCCACAGATAAAAAACATTAATAATGAAACCCCGCTAGACTTTCTAACAAAAAAGGAGCAAGAAAAAATAAACACGGTAATTACGTCAGTTCAGCCTCATAATAACTAACTAAATAATCACGCAGCGCAATTAGCTGACCATGAAAAAAATGACTAACCTCGGGCACTTCATGATATTGAATTGGAACAGGAGGCGCATTAACAAAAGCACGCACCGCATCAACTGGCACCACTTCATCACCAGAACCTTGCACCACTAACCAGGGACACTGAATTTGTTTTAGCGCCTGATAATCATAATGATGAACCGGTGGCGCAATAGAAAGTAATTGCTCGCAATCACGCTGATCGGCACAAACCGCTGCAATGTAAGATCCAAAAGAAAATCCTGCCAACCATAGTGACGCATGGGGTAGCGCTTTTTTAATCCAATCAATCACACACAAAGCATCGGGCACCGCACCACTAACCTGCTCATTCACGCCCTCACTTTTGCCAATGCCACGAAAATTAAAGCGTACTGTCGCCAAGCCAAGCACATCGAATACTTTAGCGAGCGTTGTTACCACCTTATTATCCATTGTTCCTTGTTGGCTTGGATCAGGGTGGCAAATTAACACCACTCGCGAGGCCACACCGGACCGAGGCCACGTTGTTGCAATCTGCAATAAGCCAGCAGGACCAGGCAACATAAAGTTTGCCCGCGCTTGTTGTGGAAATTCTTGACACGACGAGAGGTCCATGGCATACCCTTATACTATATAATTATATTTTTCACGACATGAGTATAACACTAAGAACCAACAAATGAATTATTGGCAACAGCGCATCCATTTATTAAAGCACTCGTCTTTTCGGTGGTATTTAATAAGCTGTCTTTTAGCGACCCTCGGCGGGGGCATGAGTTTTATTGCTTTAACTTGGTATGTGCTACAAATTAACAACTCACTCGCTGCCGTTGTCACCACGCAGCTATGCTTTTGGCTACCCAGTGTGATTGTGTCGCCCATTGCTGGCATCTGTGTTGATCGCTTTAATCGACGCACGCTGCTGATTATCAATGATCTATTCCGCGCACTGGCCTTTATCAGTTTTGGGTTTTTCTTTATTTATCATGACAGCCTATGGCTTTGCTATTTTCTAACGGCCATCAACGGTGTTACCTATGCCTTCTACAGCCCAACCACATTTACATTAATACGTGAAATTGTTGGCAAAGACGATTTGCTCTACGCTAATGCGACCATTGATTCAGCCTATGAAATAGGCAATATTGCTGGCATGGGCTTGGCTGGTGTTGTTGTCTCATTTATTGGACCTGAAAAAACATTGATTATTGTTGGTGCTCTTTTAGCATTGGGCGGACTCTGTTTATTTCGCGTTAATGTTAACACCATTGTTCAAGAAAACATTAAAACACTGAAAAGTTTTTTTAGTGACTACAAAGACAGCCTACAATATTTAAAAAAAGAGCGGAACTTATGCAAACTCTATGCCATTCAATTAATCGTTTTCATTCAATACATGATTGCCCCGATCATTCTTGCCCCATTTGTTAAAAACAACTTACACGGCACAGCCAGTACTTTCGGCCATATTGAAGCATTTTTATCACTTGGCGTGGTCATCGGCGGCATCATTCTACCCTACTGGGCTAGCAGAAAAACCGCCTCGGTTGTTATCATTACTTGCATTGCTGTCACTTGCGTTAGCTTTATTAGTTTTGGCTTTAATTACCACATTGCCACGGCAGAACTGATTTATCTGCTATTAGGAATCACCTTCGGCGCATGGCCATTGATAATGACACAGGCCCAACATCGCACAGAGCTTGCCATGCAAGGTCGAGTACAAGCCAGCTTCATGACCCTTTCAAGCATTGGCGTCATTGCAATGTACCTGCTTGCCAATCTCACCAGCCGCTACATTTCTTTAGAATACGATTACTGGTTTGCCGGTTTTTTGGGGGTTATTGCCTTACTACTTGCTTACCGCTTTCGACACTTACTGAGTGAAAACTCTAATGACAGCTCTGAAAAAAAATAAAAAAGTAAATTATCTTTTTAAAATTATTCACGATAAGTAATTATTGTCTTTTATACAAAACCATAGATGTTTTTCTCAACCTAACACAGACTCAGCCAGCATTAATTAAAACCTCACTTATTGGCTTGTCTTTCGATTTTATCCAAGAAAATTTTTTTTCACCAGAAGGATTACATAATAGTCAAAGCCATTTTTTCACTTTTCATGCCTCCTGACTAAGAAAAATTTATCTAATATTTTCACATAAAAGAAAATCTAGTATAAATAAACCAAAAAAAACCACCCCCTAGCATCACAGAATACTGGAGATAGGGGGGGTTGTTTGTGCCTTAGCTAAATGATTATTACCTTCCTGGAGCTGGGGTTGCTTCTGCTGCTGTTTTTTGCCTCTTGGCAGGTCTTGCTGCTGTTCCTACTGCGTCTGCACCTACTGCTGGCCCTGCGTCTGCTGCTTCTGCTTCTGCTGCTTCTGTTTTTTGCCTCCTGGCAGGTTCTTGCTGTACTTCTTCTTCCCCTTCCCCTTCTCTTACTCTTGCTTTTGCTCTTTTTTTGGCTCGCACACCATCCTTAAAAATCTCGCCCATTTCATTTGTTTCTCCTACTCCAGGCTCTCCACTGACTGGAGCTTCAAAAAACCCGCCCATTTTATTTGTTTTTCCTACTCGAGACTCTTCACTGACTAAAATCCTGCGCCTTTTGGGTAAAATTTCCTGCGCATCAATGACCTCTTTTAACTCCAGTCTCTCTGATAGCTTTGCAATAATTTGTTGACTCTCTTCACTCTCAATAGATTTACACAGCATTCCTATCACAGAAGCACTATTTGGCAAGCAACGTTTAAGTGCTTCGGGTGTAATTTTATCGATAAAACCTTCATGCTTAACTAATGCTGTCAATATTTTTAGGCCATCAGGATTTGCTGCAAGAAAGTACAATGCTGAGGTGTTTTCATATTTGCCAGATTCACTGGAGAGCTGCGCACAGAGTGCTTCGGGTGTAATTTTATCGATAAAACCTTCATGCTTAACTAATGCTGTCAATATTTTTAGGCCATCAGGATTTGCTGCAAGAAAGTACAATGCTGAGGCGTTTTCATGTGGACCCGATTCACTGGGGAGCCGCGCACAGAGTGCTTCGGGTGTAATTTTATCGATAAAACCTTTCTGCTTAATTAATGCCGCCAATATTTCTCGGCCATCACGACTTCCTGCAAGCCAGTACAATGCTGAGGCGTTTTCATATTTGCCAGCTACACTAGTACGCAGCGCACAGAGTGCTTCGGGTGTGATTTTATCGATAAAACCTTCATGCTTAACTAATGCTGTCAATATTTTTAGGCCTACATGAGTTGCTGCAAGGCTGTACAATGCTGAGGCGTTTTCATATTTGCCAGATTCACTAGTGCGCAGCGCACAGAGTGCTTCGGGTGTAATTTTATCGATAAAACCTTCATGCTTAACTAATGCTGTCAATATTTTTTGGCCATCAGGACTTTCTGCAAGCCAGTACAATGCTGAGGCGTTTTCATATTTGCCAGCTACACTAGTACGCAGCGCACAGAGTGCTTCGGGTGTGATTTTATCGATAAAACCTTCATGCTTAACTAATGCTGTCAATATTTTTAGGCCTACATGAGTTGCTGCAAGGCTGTACAATGCTGAGGTGTTTTCATATTTGCCAGATTCACTGGAGAGCCGCGCACAGAGTA
>CBDETP010000003.1:0-148353 GCA_965242995.1 Coxiellales bacterium | reverse complement strand
TAATGTATTCAGGAAAAATCATTGAAAATACTGCACTAAACAACAATACAATACTGGCAATACTGTAAACAAATGTATATTCAGAAAGAACCTGATTGGTGCTTAAACTTTTTAAGATAATTCTATCTACAGAACTAATCAAAAACTGAAACATTGAATGCAGCAACAAAGGTAAGGAGTATGATAAAACCTGATAAACATTAGTTTGTATTTTAGCATTTGTTAATGCATGACGACGGCCTTCCCTCATCATTATAAGCAAAGATAATATAAGGGTAATAATGAACTGGCCTATTATTACATCATATAACTTTGCTGAAAACACCGATGACCAAAGCACGATAAAAACTAACAAAAAAGATGTTCTTAATAAAATAATTAAGAAATAACTCTTTTCTTTATTTACAACTCGCATTAAACTTAAGACACTATTAAAAAGACCTTCAGAACACGACAGTATTAAGACAAATAAAGTTAAACTGTGCGAATGGAAAGCAAGCATAATACTGAAAACAATAAACGTTATAAATCCTGAATAAATATTGAATTTAACTATTTGCTGCCACGCTGATTTGGAGCAGCTATATCCTTCACGATAAACCCAAGCTGTAACATTACATACTAAGGCATATGAAAACATTCCTGACAAACTTATTATTAGCGCATAAACACCAAATACATTTTTACCTAAAAAAAAAGCTACAATAGGCAAAGAAAGAATAGGAAATCCTCGTTGCAACCCAATACCTAAAAAGTAAAATATGGCCTTATTGGAAACAAACTTGTAAATTTTCTGTTTTATGATTTCATCCTGCTCATTACTGAATCTGCTTCATATATACGCTATACTTAACAAATAATTTAGCATAACAATAATAAATAAAATACATTATAAGCAACATTAGTATTTGGCTTGGTATTAACATATCCCTTTGCACCGTAAATATACGAGCCCACTCAAATAAATAAATAAATAGTACATTTTTATTACCTTTACTAAATTCTTTATACAATGATGAAATGATAAAAGCATATATAATCAATGGCAACCAACCAAATCTCATACCATACCAATTAAACCTTAAATCAGTAATTAGGGGCCACTGCTGTGTCGCATGAAAAACATACCAATCTTGGCTAAAATACTTAGCAGACAATAAAGCGGATAAATCGAACGGTTTAGTGGCATAACTAGAATTTAAATAGGCCAAATATTTATTGAAAGGTAAAGCAATATATTTAAATAAATCAGGGTGAGACGAATTCAAAATTAAATTATATAAATAATAGGCATTAAAATAATGCGGTAAATACGCAACGTTTTTAAATATGCTATCATAATAACCATCAGATCTAATATAATTGGCGCCAAAAAGAAATACCATAAATATCGTCCCATAGAGAATAATTCTCCGATAACTTAACAATAGTGGGTTTAGACGACAATAAAAAAATAAAATCAAATATATAGGTAATTGCGATTTCAAACCTGAAAACCAGGAAAACACAACTATCAATAATAATAAAAAAACTAGATTAGTGTGTTTCCTTTTTCTATTAAAATAAAACAAACCTGATAAAAAAATAACAATATAAGAATTATATAACCATATATAGTTATAAGCTCCAAGCCCTAAACGATCAACCAAATAATGTATCTTGTAGTTAATAAACCAAGCCATAATACCACCTGACTTGACTAAAAAAACACTTAATGCCAGTAAAACGAACAAAGTGTAGGGCAGTAAGGTCGTTTTGTTCAAAGACAACCTTGGTATACAGATATATTTTACACTTAGGCTAAACACATAAAATGACAAATATAAAATGAGATATGACAACAGTATATCTTGACAAACTAAAGGATTAAAATTAATCCACAGCTGATCTGGCAGGAGCCCTGAATTCACTCCAAAGTCCATAAATAGAAATTGTAAAACAGTTGGCAAAACAACATAAAAAAAACTAAATATAAACATCATTGTATTTGGATGAAATATATTTACTGGACGTAAAAATAAATATAATACTACTATTAAAGAATCTAAATAAAACAATAAAAACCAGCTTAATGATTGCGCAGACCACAAAAATATAAAATAAACAATCACAAATACGAAATAAAAAGATAAAAATATAAATTTATCTATTTTTTGTTTCGGCAGTTTAATTAATTTATCCATATTTAACTATAAGGCTATAAAATCTTTCAAAAATGAAATGCCGTCATTTTTACTTTTTTCAGGATGAAACTGAACACCAATTGTATTATTTGAGCGTATAATAGAAGATATCGTTTGATAATTATGCTTGTAAATAGCAGCTGTATCTTCTATTTTATCTGTAAAACAAGCAAAGGAGTGCACCAAATAAAAATGACCTAAGTTTTCCTTTGTTTTTGTACTAAAAACATCGACCCAACCAATATGAGGAATTTTGTGAAAAGTGGCACTTTTATATAAAGACTGTAGTGGCTTAACTGTTCCTGGAATCAATCCCAAACCTTCATGCTCACCAAACTCTTCACTTGTCGACAACATCATTTGCATACCTAAACAAATTCCCAGTAAGGGTTTATTCTCTTTGTGCCATTTTTTTAAAGGTTCGATAAAGCCAAATGCTTGTAATTTAGCCATACCATTCGCAAATGCACCTACTCCAGGCAAAACCAAATGCGTACATTGCTCCATCTCAGATGCCTTAGTAATTTGCTTCACCTGAACACCAATTTGTTCAAAAGCCCTCGTGATACTCAACAAATTTCCGAGGCCATAATTTAATATCCCAACAATTGATTGACTCATGTATTATCCCCGACTACATTCTCCATATGCTCTTTTATTTGCTGAATATTATAGCGATCGTAATGTAAAGCATCGGCAAACGCAATAGCATCTGCTTTACCTTCATTAACAACTTGCGTTAAATGCGATAATTCACCAAAACCACCACTGGCAATAACCGGAACACTCACTTCTGTTGCAATTAATTTTGTTAGCTCAGAATCAAAACCTTTTTTAGTCCCTTCTTGATCGACAGATGTTAGTAATATTTCACCTGCGCCTCTATCAACTGCTTCTTTTGCCCACTCTAACACCCCTTTACCTGTTCGCTCTCTACCATTATCTGTGTAACATTCCCATCCATCAGGAGTCTTTTTTGCTTCAATAGAAAGAACCATACATTGTGAACCAAAATCATTAGCAACTTCGTTGATAAGCTCTGGATTGTTTAAAGCGCCAGTATTAATGGCAACTTTATCCGCACCTGAATTCAATGCTGCTTGGACATCTTCCAGTGAACGCACACCACCACCCACGGTAATTGGAATAAAAACATTTTCACAGGCTTTTTCTACGATATGAAGCAAATTATTACGACCATAAAGGCTGGCCACAATATCCATCATAATTAAACCATCGGCACCCTGATTGTAATATTTCAAAGCATATTCATTAGGATTGCCAATTTTACGCAATCCTTCTAAATGAATGCCTTTAATTAAGTTGGATCCTTTAATATCTAAACGTGCAATTATTCTAGGTTTCATTTTAACCTAACCTTTAGTGTTATTCGTAATAGGATGTCTTAATTTCCAACCATTATCATACATCCAAAGGTGCGGCGAACGGAATGTATCACATAAAGTATCAAAATACTGCCTATCCATTATAGGCTGTTCAAAACAACTAGCTGCTTTTGGTAGCAGCTTTTTATCTACTGATAAATATTGCAATAATTCGTCAATAAACCTTTCAGGGAACTCATGATCAAAGCGGTTAACTAATGCAACTCCCTCATCACGCTCAATATCTAAAGAACGTATTTCCTGTGCCGCATCGTAAGTAGCACGACCTAATCCAAATTTAATTCCTGTTGTATAATAATGAAGGTCATCAATTTTATCATCAATGCTATTGTACTTACTGTACGTACCGGGAGTTCGCTCAGGAGCAGCTACAAAACCGCAGTTTTCTACAGCATAATAATAACAACTTTGTGGATGCCACTTTAAATAAAAGCCCAAATAATGTACTTCGATTTTTTTGTCATGCACATCACCACTGGTAATAGGAAAATAAGGGTCTAGATCATTATGCGTTAAACCAAAATCTTGCACCAATTCACCGACACTGGTTCCGCCTAAATAAATATCGTTCTTATCACTCATAGAAAAATATTTTGGATCACGTAATGCAGACGATGTATCAGCAATTGGATTGCCATATTCAGCTTCATTTTCACCATAAAACACCAAAGGAATATTAAATAATTTTGCCATTTTAGGTGCTAAAGCTTTTTGACCAATCATGAAGGCTTGAAATGGGTGCAATAGATTCTCCACTGACAATCTGGTTAAAAGACGATGTACTAATCCATTAGGTGTCATCAAATAATTATCAAAGCCAGATTGTATCCATGCTTGATGATTTGCCCACCCCCATGTGGTATACAAATGTGGCGCCCAAGTGACTGTCAATGGATTCATGTTATATTTGTATTTCAATATATGTGCCGCATAAACACTATCTTTACCACCAGAACCTGGCACTAAACAATCATAACTGCCATCATTTTTACGATATTTATCACAAAGCTCTTTGAGTTGTTTTTCTCGATCTTTCCAAGAAATACTATTATGCTTTTGATCAGCCAATCGACAAGCATCACAAATTCCATTTTCATCAAAATTAATAGATTTTTTTAGCGAACCTTTTTTATGTTTATATTCAACAGCTGAGTTAGGTCTTTGGTTAGAAATAACACATTTTTTACAATATTGAACATCAGATGGTAAACCATACTTCGCTTCCAAATCAGTAGCATCTACTTTATAAGCATTTAAATCAACCTGTGATGGATATTTTATCATTTTTTCCTCCTTTTTTTACAAATAAAAATGTGTCTGGCATTGAAAATGTATCTTACTTATAGACGATTTACATTAAGCATTGAACTCTGATAACTTTTTTATTTTTGTATATATGTATAAGTATGGCACAGCGCCGAGAGACGGTTACCAATTTCAACTTGGAATCTAGCAAAGCAATACTAGAGCCAATAATAAATAAAATTGAAATATATTAAAGCTATCATAACAAACAGATAGTGATATGACAATTTAATAATTACAAGCAAAATCCATCATCAACCACAATATTTTGTCCTGTAATAGTGGTGCTACCATCTGATAACAAAAATATAAGAGTTGGCAGCAAATCTTCAACACCCAACATCCCCTTGTTGACACATTGAGCGTTGTATTTGGACAAAAAAGATTTAGGCTGGCCATCTAAAATACCACCTGGACTGAGGCAATTTAATCTGATTTTATGGTCTTTGACATATTTAGCTATATATTTAGTTAAATGGATGATAGCAGATTTGATAGCAGCATATTCGACAGGCATCGTCATAGAAGAGTCATCGTAGACTTCAAATTTTGGAGCTATACATCCATAAATAGAAGCCATATTTATAATATTCCCAAAACCTTGAGTTTGAAAAAATTTTATAAATTGTTGGCACATAAGGAAATAACCTCCCAAATGTAACGAAACATTCTCATTAAAATCTTTCAAATCGACATCTAAAAAATCACATCCATACTGTTTATTTCTCGGATAAGCATTGTTTACTATTGCATCAATTTTTCCATATTTTTTGCTTACCATATTGATAGCACTTGTAATGCTAGATAAATTATTAATATCCAAATAAACAGCATATGAGTTAGATTCACCATATTTATTAATCAGGTCATGATGTAATTGGTTAGCTTTATCTATATCAATATCTGCAATGATCGCAACTCCACCCTCTTTAATAACAGCTTCTACAAAACCCTTTCCTATCAAACCGGCTGCACCACTTATAAATATAATTTTATTTTCCAGTTGTCTCATATGCCTTTAATTCCTTAGTGTCTTCAATTGCCATTTGTCTTTAATAAAAAACTAACGATTTTAAAATCCAACTCTGAGTCAATATCGAAAGACCTAGAGGCAGGCATAACATACAAACCTGTATCATCTAAAAAAAGTGAATCTTGATGCAATATAGCATCTCTTTTCCAAACATAGATAGAAGCATTCATATCATAGGTTTTTGGAGCATCTTGTCTTCTTAATACCGCCCCCGACAAAGACTTAGACAAACCAATCTTACCCGTTTTATCTTCTTCAATAAGATTAAAATACGGACTTCGATGACTCAAGCAAGCAGAAATTAAATTACTATTATTATTTTGAATAAATTGATTAACTGACTCTTTTATATCATCAACAGTCCTTAGCGGCGACGTTGCATCAATATCAACCAATATAACAAACTTCTTATTAAACTGTTTTTCAGAACGTATGAACGCATCTCTAATAACCGGTAATTTACCAGAATCATCTGAAGCTAGCTCATTAGACCTTTTGAAAAACACTTCAGCACCATATTGTTTAGCAATGTTAGCAATATCATCGCAATCCGTACTAACCACCACATGATCAAATAAACTTGACTCTAACGCCTGCTCGATACTATAAGCAATCAATGGCTTACCATTAACTTCTCTAATGTTCTTTTTAGGCACACCTTTTGACCCCCCCCTTGCACATATAGTGCATAGGACATTTGTTTTATGGTCCATTTATAATTCCTTAAAGCTATTGATGATCCAATGGGAAAACTTCTAGTGTTTTTAAACCTTCTTTATAAGTGCACATATACTCTTGATCTGACAGTATGTCATGATGCATTTTCTGATAGGGTATCATTGGTGATTTTTCAAAACTATGCATGGTACTGATGCCATCTTTATCTACACACTCTAGAGTACTTGCAATTAAATCTGAATATAAAGACAAATCCTCGAAGTGTATCATGATAGTTCTTATTGGTTTTTTGCTAATATAATCTATCGACAAATCAACAATAACACCTGCTTTAGTTTTACCAATACAATGATAAGTATCATCTGACGTTATCTCTAAACCTGATATCTTCTCATTAATAAAAAAATACTCATCTAAATCTCCAAACAGCCAAGACATATAATCCAACTCATGACTCAAATCACGAAGCACGCCACCACCTTGCTCTTTTGATGCGCTATACGATTGTCGGTAATCAACACCTTGACGCCAAGTTGGTAGATATTGCCCACAATAAATATGTACGCTTAGGCATTTTTCGCGCAGCATTAGTTTTTTTATTTTTTGAATGATAGGATGAAATCGCAAGTTATAAGCAACAAAAACCTGATTTTGATTTAAATTTAGTTTTGAATGAATCTTTTCAAACAATGGTTTTTCTACCAGTATTTTTTTATTCTTGACGCGTGCACACAAAAACTTTAGTTGCACATAATGCTTAACTGTTTCAGATGCTATAATAAAATAATCATAAATATTTAAATTTGGCACATCCTCTAACATTTTATATGTAATAAAGTCGCCTGTTAAACTTTGTTTAGTAACAATGTCAATTGATTCAATCTGCTTTTTTAGGCTATCCAGTACTTTATAATGCTTTCGACCAATTGAACCATAACCAATTAATAGAACTTTCATTTTAAATCATCAGCTTTTAGGTTATTTGCGACGTTATAATCTTTAATAGCACCAACATCGAGCCAATCTTCATGTAGCGGATAAACTCCGGTCTTACTTCCACCTGATTTGACTTGATCAACATAATCAGGCATGTCTAAATATGCATTTTCTTTTATCTGACCCAGTATACTTTTATTAACCACATAAATACCCGCATTAACATAATAGGATATAACTGGCTTTTCTTCCATTGAAACATATTCATCACCATCAAAACGTATTACACCATAAGGTATTTTATGTGAATATTCTTTCACAGAGACTGTCAACATGTTTTTTTGTTTTTTATGATAATTAACCAATGCTCGATAATTAGTCTTAATGCATACATCGGCATTGATAATGATCAAGTCAGTTTCCACTAAATCCTTATCGAGTAACGACAAAGGCCCTGCTGTACCCAGGCGCTTGTCCTCTTCCATATATCTAATATCAACACCATAGTCAGCACCATCGCCAAAATGATCTATAATCTGCTCTTTAAAATAATTTACCGCGAGATAGAATTTGTGAAACCCTTGTTCCTTGAAAGATAAAATTAATCGTTCCAGCATTGGCCTTCCATTAATAGGTAGCATCGGTTTTGGTGTATCTTGCGTAAGATCCTTTAACCTAGACCCTAAGCCACCTGCTAGAATAAAAACACCGTAATCACTATACAGGTTTTCTTTTAGACTGATTAATGAAACCAAATCAATGAACTCGTCATTATTATTTACAAGTGGAACGTAAAAAATCAATTCTTGCTCCATTTTCTCAATAATTTTGGCCTCACTTTCTTTCTCATGCATAAGAATGGGCGCTTTATTCATAACATCAAAAACAGTTGAATCTAACCCGAGCCCGCTTAACAAACTACGTCGTATATCACCATCTGTAATTGTTCCTTCAACTTTCTTAGCATCATTTAACACAACAAGTATCTTCTTTTCAACTGCATCTAACGTTGAAATAGCTTCTTTAATGGTGATTTTTTCTGAAATACAATTCTTATCGTTCATCAAATTTACTCATCTGGGATAGTTAATTTACCTTACTTCACAAGCTCATTGGCTTTTATAAAAGCATTATCATTGACAATAGCACCTGGCATTAACGATGAGGCAGCACCGACAAATACGCCACTACCAATATTAGCTCCACCACAAACCACAACACCTGGCGCTATATGTGAATGCTCACCTATTATTGTATCATGATTAATACTTGCCCCAGTATTCACAATCGAGTTATCACCAATTTCAACAGCCGGCTCTAGTATAGTGCCAGCCATAACTTGCACACCTTCACCAAGTTTCACATCATTAGCAATAATTGCACTCGGATGGATCACATTTGCAAAAGTAAAGCCAATTTTTTTACCTAGCTTAAACAACATTTCGCGAGTATTATTATTTGGCAAATGACCTAATGCATTCACTAGCTCGATATCATTTGGACTGAAGCTCTCTAAATCACTGTCATTACCTATAACAGGCACACCCAACACTGCTGTACCCAATGGGTCTGGGGACAAAGCTCCTTTAATATCGTGCCCAGTAAGTCTTAGAATATTAATCAAGACTTTTGCATGACCACCAAGGCCTAACAATAAAACAGGTTTTGCATTAGTCTTCAATGAGCTCACCTTCATTCATAGCTTTTATTGCAATTCTTTCTTGAACTTCCCAATATCGCATCGGTGACATTCCTGTACCCGGTCTTTTAACCGCAAGTTTTGATTTATAGTTTTCACCCTTCTTAATATCACACGCAGCAACTAAGGACTTTCTAGCAACACCTCTAGTTTTTAACTCAGAAACAGTGGGTTTTTTAACTCCATCACCCATTGCCATTTCAACTTGACGAATGCTGGAGATCATTTGCTTTAGTTCAGTAGGGTCCAACGATGCTTTGTGATCAGGGCCCTCCATAGTTTTATCTAAAGTGAAGTGTTTTTCTATAACAGCTGCCCCCATAGCAGTAGCTGCAACTGGTATAGCTATACCGTTAGTATGATCTGAATAACCTGAAGGTAGGCTAAATGCTGTTTTAAACGTCTTCATGCAGCGCAAATTAACCTCATTAAACGGCGCCGGATATTGAGACGTACAATGCAAAACAGTAACATACTCTTTTAGTATAGTCTGTCCTTCATCAGAATAATAAGCTGCCTCGAATGCCTTTAATGAAGGATTTTCTCGACGCAACAACCCAAATGCGATGACCCCAAGTGCAGTTTCAATCTCAGCAAGTGTCGCCATTCCTGTCGATAGAATAATGGGGAGCTTGTATTTAGCATGCTCCAAAATTAAAGGCCCATTCGTAATATCACCTGATGGTATTTTAAAGCGCTTAACACCTAAGTCCTTTACAATAAAATGTAAACTTTCATGATCAAAAGCAGTTGTCATAAACTCAATATTTTTAGAATCACAATAATTTTTCAGCTCAATAAAATCATCAAAACTTAACTCAAGACGCTTGAGCATATCGTACTGACTTTCTCTTACACCAGTATTGACTGTTTGATACTCAGCTTGCACCGCAGATTTTGTTACCAAACTTTCTGCTTTAAAAGTCTGAAACTTAACCGCATCAGCATCTGCGTTTACCGCAACATCAACTAACTGCTTTGCTAAATCAAGCGAACCATTATGGTTAACACCTGCTTCTGCAATAATAAATGTTTTTCCATCCAAGGTATTATACATTTTCAATATCCATATCTATGAAATTTTTCTCTAAAATTGAATCTAAAGAATATGATTTGAGTGCTTCTTTTATCTGAAAAGATACATTGCCTTTTTTATAAGGCGACTTAACTTTAGATAAATATTTTTTAAAATCAGAAGATAAAGCTTTTTTTATAGCTGAAGAAATTGATGCTGAATAATTTTTACAGTCTATAACCGTGTTTGCTTTTAGCCTGGATTTTTGTCTATCACCGATGTTAACTGTCGGCACGCCCAAATGTGGGACCTCTATTAATCCACTTGATGAATTTCCAATCACTGCACTAGCAAATCGCACTAAAGAAATATATCGCTTGAACCCAAGGCTCGTAAATACGTGTATGTTTTTTCTAGAGCTATTAGCTTTATATTCATTTAAAATACTAAAAACTTCACGCCCTTCATGATCAGCATTCGAGCAGGTAAAAATTAATGTATAATCTACAAACTCATTCAAAGCTTCTAGCAAAGAATGGTAATGCTCTACAATGGATCCAGCTTGCAAAGTCACAGGATGATAGGTAATCACAAAAAATGGTTTGGATAAATCAACTTCTAAATCTTGCTCTAACTCTGATTTACTTGACAGCTCCAAGCGTTCTAAGTGGTCAAGCCCTGGCCCGCCGAAACAAAAAATTCGTTTTTTTTCTTCGCCAAGCTGACATATACGTTTTGCATAGCCATCTGCAGCAGGAAAATGCAAATGTGCTATTTTAGTTAAACAGTGCCTTATTGGATCATCTAACATCGCTGGCGTTGTTTCACCACCATGAATATGAGCCATTGGAATTCTCATCGTCAACGCGGCCATGCCGGCAGCTAATATTTCGTGACGATCGCCCAATAAAACAATTATATCTGGATTGCATGCGGCATAAGCATCGGCAAATCCAATCACACCCAAACCCACAGATTTAGTAATGGCAATAGATGAATCTGAAGATATTAATGAATCTACTTTACAAGTAATTTCAAACCCATCTTTTTCTATTTCTTTATAAGTGTTGCCAAACTCTGATGACAAATGCATGCCGGTTACGATTACTTGCAACTCTAACACTGGATCTTGTTTTATCTCATGTAATAGCCAGTACAGAAGGCCATAATCGGCTCTACTGCCGGTTACAACTGCGATTTTTCTTTTAACATTTGACACTGTTTAAATCACTTAACTCAGCAAATAGCTACTTGGCAAATTAATAACATTTGTAGCGAGTACTTTAGCAGCTTCTAAATTCATTTTCGGATTGCCTTGATAAACATTCTGCTCACACAGCAAATCCCAAACGGGCCTACAGCCATAGCCTTGAGAATTTAATATTTTCAGGCAAGCATTTCTTTCTTCAATACTTTGGAAATCACATTTCACAGCGTTAAGCCAATAGTTACTTTGAGTGTCTTCTGACTCGGAAATAAATTCGATGCCTTTTATTTTTAAAATTGACTCTCTGTATCTACCAGCTAATTCACGCTTTTTCTCTAGCATAATAGGCAAATTGTCTAGCTGTGCACAACCAAGAGCTGCATTGATATTTGGCATGCGATAATTATAGCCAATAGCATCGTAGCGATATTCCCAGCTTTCTGCAGGTATTTTTGCTGTGGTTGATAAATGCTTTGCCCGTTTTGCAAGCTCAGGATCATCGGTTAATAGTGCGCCGCCACCGCCAGTGGTTGTTATTTTATTACCATTGAAACTGATAATGCCGCATAGTCCATAGTGGCCTACATGCTCACCCTGATAATAGGAACCTAATGCCTCGGCAGCATCTTCAATCAAGGCAATCTTATATTTATCACAAACTGCTTTTAATGGTTTTAGCTGAGCTGGCAAACCAAAAATATGTGTGACACATAAAGCACGTATAACTTTTCCGGTGTTTTTATTAACACACACACCATCTTGAACTTCAGAAATCTCAGACAAGTATACATCTAATTTGATTGGACAAACGCCTAAGTCATTTTCACTGGAATCTACAAAGTGAGGTGTCGCGCCGCAGTAAGCTACCGCATTGGCCGTCGCAATAAAAGTAAGGGCTGGCACAAGGACTTCATCGCCTAGTTTGACGCCTGCCATGATATAGGCAAGATGCAAAGCCGCAGTGCCATTGACAACTGCAATAGCAAATTTAGCACCTGTAATTGCACAAAGCTTTTCTTCGATTAAATCAACATACTTGCCAACAGATGATACCCAACCGGTTTCAATGCATTCAGTGACATACTTTAACTCATTGCCAAAAAATGCCGGCTCGTGCAGAGCAATTGGCCTTGTTATAGACTGAGGTAAAACTGAATCTAATACTTTCAACAACTCTATGTCAATATGTTCCTTCTTAGAAGTCATACGTTATATATATCTGTTTTATAGTGGGCTAAATTCTGCTCTTGTGTAAACCATTCGACTGTTTCGACTAGCCCTTTACGCAAGCCTTCGATTCCATAAAACTCAGGCACCCAGCCAGTGAGCTCTTTAGCTTTTTTGTTTTCTGCCCAAAGTCTTTCAACTTCACTATTAGCAGGGCGAATACGTTGGTCGTCTTCAATAACATTCACATCAACATTCATCACTTGCGCAATAGTTTTAACGAGATCGCCAATCGATATTTCATAATTGCTACCAATATTAATAACTTCACCAATTGATTTCTCAGACTCAAGCATTGAAACAAAACCACTTACGGTATCTGCAACATAATTAAAGTCACGTGTTGGTGTTAATGCGCCTAACTTAATCTCACGTTTACCGCTCGCTATTTGTGAAATAATTGTTGGTATCACCGCGCGGGCTGATTGCCGTGGCCCGTAAGTATTAAACGGCCTAATAATCGCAACAGGTGTTTCAAAGGAGTTGTAATAAGAAATGGCCATTTGATCAGCACCAATTTTTGACGCTGAGTAAGGCGATTGACCCTGTAGTGGATGTAATTCATCAATAGGCACATATTTTGCCGTACCATAAACTTCACTTGTTGATGTATGTACGACTTTTGAAATACCTAATTCACGTGCAGCTTGAACAATATTCAATGTCCCTGATACATTCGTATCAACATAACTTGCTGGCGCATGATAGGAATAAGGGATTGCAATAAGTGCCGCTAAATGCAATACGGCATCACAACCTTTCATGAACGTTTTCATCGCAAAAGGATCGCGTACATCACCCGTAACAACTTCCATATCATTTTTTAATGATGAGGAGTCAAGCCATCCCCAAGAATTAAATGAATTATATTGCGCAAGTGCTTTAACTTGATAACCATCACGAACTAATCGTTCAGCTAAATGTGAGCCGATAAATCCATCTGCTCCCGTAATAAATATTTTTTTCAATGTAACAACCTCTTCATTTTACTCAAAACCTTTCAAAAAGCACATTATTTTTTTGTCACAATAATTCGTCGTACTCAAGATCCCAAACACGCTACCGCCCTACCGTGTCAGTTAGGCATCTTAAAAAGCGTGGGTGTTACGGGCAAAAAACCACATTACACCAAAAAGTTATCGAGCGGACATGGTACCAAACGCTAAGGTAAATACAAGTTTGAACTAAAAAAAAGCACTGGGCATTTCAGGGGGGGGGGGGGAGCCTTTATCAAGGCAGCTTTAAGGGGGCTGACGCACCAATCAAAGCTGCGGGAGCTTGACTTAAACATCAAACAGATATGGCAACAAAAGCAACAAAAGCAACAAAAAGCAACAAAAAGCAACAAAAAGCAACAAAAAGCAACAAAAAGCAACAAAAGCAACAAAAGCAACAAAAGCAACAAAAGCAACAAAAGCAACAAAAGCAACAAAACTACTGAGCTGAGTCAACCTGATCTTGGTGAATTTTAATTTGGGTATGCCGCCCGGCGATATCAAGTAGCAAACAAACGCGCTCATCACTGGATTCGGCGTTAAATATCGCCTCATGCCCTGCAAAAGCACCGGCAATTATCTGTACCTTTTCGCCCTTTTCAAAAGTTGATGCCGACTCTTTTTTAGTATCCTTGCCCTGCTCTCTTAAGTGTAGCAATTCAATTAGCTCATCAGCAATAAAAGCTGGCTGCTGGCCAAATCGGATTATATGGCTAACGCCGCGCGTTGAGCGAATCGGTGACCAATTGTCAGCAGAAGTGTCTAAATGAATAAACAAATAACGGGGGAACATTGGCTCAACAACACAAGTCATTTTTAGTCTTCGACGCCGACGAACCTCCAGCATTGGCAGATAAACTTCATAGCCCTGATATTCTAAATTATCCACCGCCACTTGCTCTTGCCGAACCTTGGTCTGAACTAAATACCACCTCTTAGCGTGTGACTCTGACTCAGCCATTCACCACCACCTGCTTAATGGCTTTCACCACCTCATTGATTTCTGATTCAGCAATATCCGGACCAAAAGGCAAGCTCATGACTCGTCTTGCTGCTGACAGCGCATGGGGCGTGACACATTCTATACCCTCACACGCTTTTTGCTCATGCAGTGTTTTAGGATAATGAACCGCCGTTGGTATGCCGCGCTCTTGTAGTTTTTTCTGCCAGGCTTCCCTATCATCAACTTCAATTGTGTATTGAGCAAACACACTCTCATTCCCATCAACCACTTGTGGCGTTTTAATCACACCAGCAAGCTTTTCCGTATACATAGCTGCGGCTTGCTGACGCTGAATAATTTCATCAGGAAAGTATTTTAACTTCACTTTCAGAACCGCCGCTTGGATGCTTGCTAATCGACCTGTAATACCTACCCGCACGTGATTATACCGTGAAGCCTCACCATGCTGACGAATTTGCCTGATATTTTCCGCCAACTCAGCATCATCCGTAAAACAAGCACCGCCATCACCATAGCAACCTAAAGGCTTGGTTGGGAAAAAACTGGTGCAACCGATTGTGCTCAAACCACAAGAGCGCCTGCCGTGGTGCAAGGCACCAAAACTTTGTGCTGCATCCTCAACAACCGCAAGACCATGCTTGGCAGCCACTGCGTTAATAGCCGTCATGTCGGCACACTGCCCGTAAAGGCTGACCGGTGCAATCGCTTTAGTACGCTCGGTGATTGCTGCCTCTAACTTGTCTGGATCTATGTTGTAGGTGACCGGATCAATATCGACAAAAACCGGCTTTGCACCAACCAGCAAAATGACCTCAGCGGAGGCAAAAAAGCTAAAATCTGTGGTAATTACTTCATCGCCAGGCCCTATCTCAAGTGCCATTAATGCTATTTGCAGTGCTGTGGTGCCGCTCGAAACAGCAAGACAATGCTTCACGCCGACAAAGTCAGCTAACTGCTGTTCAACCTCAGTAATCTCTGGCCCCATCACATAGCGACCATGATCTAAAACTTTTTGAATATTAGCATCAATTTCGCTCTTCATGCGGGCATATTGCTTGGATAAATCAATAAAATTCATAGAACCCACCTTTTTTTAAAAGCTTATTATTTCAGTTGTGCCGGTCATATTATAGGAGATTAGCCGATCTTTCCAGCAAGAAAAAAACCCACACAGATTAAAATTGCTCAATTACTTTTCCTCAACAGCATTAATCAGGTATGATAATTTACGACCCAAACAGATAAGGATTTTCTAATACCATGGAATTCTCACCACTAACTGCTATCTCTCCTATCGATGGTCGCTACCATCAGAAAACTGCATTACTCAAACCCACTTTCAGTGAATTTGCTTTAATTCAATATCGCACGGTGGTTGAAGTTTGCTGGCTAATGACCATTGCAGCAGATCCAACCATAGAGGCACCAAAGACCCTGGAAACTGAGCAGGAAGCATCACTCCAGGCAATCATTACTAACTTTTCAGTGGATGAGGCTAAAAAAATAAAAGCACTAGAAGCTCAAACGCATCATGACGTTAAAGCAGTTGAATACTATTTGCGCGATATTTTCACCGAACAAAAAGAATTAAAATCATTAATACCTTTTATACACATTGGCCTAACGTCTGAGGACGTTAACAACCTTGCCTACGGCCTTATGCTCAAAGAAGGTTGTGATAATGTTTTGCAATTTGCTTTTGAAGAAGTTTTAGCACTACTGGCGGACTTCCGTGACCAACACGCCAACACCCCGATGCTGTCCAGAACACACGGACAAGCCGCCTCACCAACCACTTTAGGCAAAGAATGCATGGTCTTTCACCATCGCTTAGGCTTGCAACTTGACCAACTAAGAGGCATGCCAATTTATGGCAAATGCAATGGTGCAGTCGGCAATTACAATGCGCTTTATGCGGCCTACCCCAAAGTAAACTGGCCCGCAGTTTCTGAGCATTTTGTCAGTCAGCTTGGTCTAACTTGGAATCCGCACACCACACAAATTGAGTCACATGACAATTTGGCTGAATTATTAGCCTGTATTATGCGCATTAATAATATTTTAATTGACCTATGTCGTGACGTTTGGGGCTATATTAGCTTGGGTTATTTACGTCAGAAAAAAATGGGCAACCAGGTTGGCTCCTCAACTATGCCACACAAAATTAACCCAATTGACTTTGAAAATGCCGAAGGCAATTTTGGCATTGCCAATGCATTAGCCGCACATTTTGTTGAAAAGCTGCCTATTTCGCGCTGGCAAAGAGACTTAAGTGACTCAACCGTGCTTAGAAATTTAGGCGTCATTTTTGCTCACACACTGATTGGTTATCAGTCTATTACCCAGGGTTTAAGTAAAGTTTCAGCCGATGAAGAGGCAATGAATCAAGATTTAGATCAGCACTGGGAAGTTTTAGGCGAAGCCATTCAAACCATTTTGCGCCGTCATGGTGTCACTAATGCCTACGAAAAGCTAAAAACATTAACCCAAGGCAAGCAAATCAATAAAGAGTCTCTTGGAGACTTTATTCAAACGCTTCCCATCCCAGAAACTGCGAAAAAACAACTACTGGACATGACCCCGCATAATTACACCGGAAATGCTCATAAGCAATGCCAGCAAAAAGCCTAAAGAATGATTAAGAAAATTACAAAAAGTTTGAGTGATTTTTTTTATAACTATCTTACTAAAGAAGTTATGGCGCCCCGCCCTTATTACTCAAACTTTCAAGAACTCAGCGATCAAATTCAACCCAGTGATGTGCTACTTGTCGAAGGGCGCAATCGCATCAGTCGAATCATTAAAAACATAACGCATAGCCCTTGGACTCATGCGGCATTATTTATTGGACGCCCCAGTGAAATTCAGGATGAAAAATTACTTAAGCTGATACATCCATACCATTCCGATATTGATGATACCCCTTTGGTTATTGAAAGCATTGTCGGTCGGGGCACGCTGGTTGCTCCTTTAAAAAACTACCATCTTGAGCATCTTCGTATTTGCCGAGCTCGCAATCTACCGAAAGAAGACGCCAAAAAAGTGGTTAGCTTTGCGTTAAATCGCCTAGGCAGGCCCTATAATATAAGACAAATTTTAGATTTATGGCGCTTTTTATCCTCCAGTAAATTTTTTTCTTGGCGCTGGCAATCGACTTTATTTGAATACAATCCAGGGCAGGCGACTCAAGATATTTGTTCAACCATGATTGCCGAGGCTTTTGGCTCAATTCATTACCCCATTCTGCCTTTAATTCAAGAAAACACTGAAAAAAACTTAGAGCTAATCCAGCGAAATCCTAAGCTATATGCACCTTGTGATTTTGATTATTCACCCTATTTCAATATTATTAAATACCCTATTTTACCACTTGATAATCCTGGTAGCTTTCGTGATCTACCCTGGCATCCTGAGCGCATTTACAGCAATGATCACCAAGGCATTTACCATGCCAACAAAGATCTTCCAGATAGCCAAAACAATTAACAAGCTCCTTAACTTACTGCCTTCAATCATGCTAGACTGCTGCTAAAACCACAGTAAGGCGACCCTCCTATGATTAATTATGAAATCAAAAAAAAACAAGGAAAAAAAGTCCTTGAGACGAATGTGCATGGCAAATCACTGCTATCTATTGCGCAATTAAATAAAGGCACCGCCTTCACTCAAGAAGAGCGTGAAAACTTTAATTTAATCGGCAAGCTCCCCTACCACGTTGAAACACTGGACGAACAAGTCGAACGCGCTTATCAACAATTCCGGTCTTATGATGAACAACTTAATCGTAATATTTATTTATGTAATATTCTTAATACAAATATGACCTTATATTACAAACTCATAAAATCATATCTTTTAGAAATGATGCCAACCGTATACACACCCATTGTTGGCACTGCTGTGCAATCATTTAACCGTAAATTCAGGCAACCTCGCGGACTTTACATCAGCTATCCAGACCGAGATAAAATAAGTGAAATCCTTGATAACCGAACGCATCCAACTGTGGAATTAATTGTTGTTAGTGATGGCCAAGGCGTTTTAGGCATTGGTGACCAAGGCATTAGTGCGATGGACATTCCTGTTGCCAAATTAACCGTTTATACTGCCTTTGCTAATATTAATCCTTTAAAAAACATTCCCATTGTTCTTGATGTTGGTACTGACAATGAAGAGCTATTAAATGATCCACTGTATTTAGGCTGGCGTCACCCTCGAATAAAAGGTGACGAATATAGAAAATTTATCGCTTTATTTGTTGAAACCGTGAAAGAAAAATTCCCGAAGGTTTTACTACACTGGGAAGATTTCGGCCGAGACAATGCTCACTATAATCTAACCACCTATCGGGACAAAATACTCAGCTTTAATGATGACATCCAAGGCACTGGCACAGTTTGTTTGGCTGCAATTTTATCCGCCATTCAAAAAACGGAATTTAAAACATTAAAAGAACAAAGAATTATCGTTTATGGCGGAGGAACAGCAGGCATTGGTGTGATTAATGTTGTTTATGAAGCCATGTTGCGCGAAGGTTTATCCGAGCAAGAAGCATTGGATAAAATTTGGATCATTGATCGTCACGGACTATTGCTAGAAAGCTCACCCGGCATTACTTACTCCCAGCAACCATTCTTGAAAAAAACCGAACAGGTTGCTAATTGGAGCTGCTCAGACAAGCACCTCATCACTTTATTTGAAACCGTTAAGCACGTTAAACCAACTATTCTTATCGGTTGCTCCACCCACCACAATGCTTTTAATCAAGCCACCGTAAAAGAGATGGCCAACCACGTTGATCGCCCTATTATTTTCCCTTTATCCAACCCCAATGAAAAATCAGAGGCCAATCCTGCAGAGCTTTACCGCTGGACAAATGGCAAGGTTCTCACCGCAACAGGCAGCCCATTTCCTGGTATTGAAGAAAATGGTAAAACCATTCACTTCAGTCAGTGCAATAATTACCTGGCTTTTCCTGGCATTGGCTTGGGTGCAAGTGCTATTCAAGCAGAAAGCATTACTGATGATATGCTGCACATTGCCAGCTTAACACTTTGCGAATTCATTCAAGATGATCCTCATCTATTGCTGCCTCGCATTGACCAAGCTGAAGAATTTAGCTTTAGCATCGCCTGTGCCGTTGCCAAACAAGCCATTAAAGAGGGTGTAGCAAAAGAGCCTGAAATAGGTGTTGAAGAAGCGATTAAACAACACCAATGGCAACCGGCTTATCTTCCTTATAAAAAAATAGAAGAATAAAAGTGCTAGTTAATTAGATTCTGTTGCGATATAAAACTTTGTTTTTTGCGCGCCACTTAAGCTCCAGGGCTGGGCATATAGCATTGTAATTCTCATCACCCGCGGCGCAACAAACGCTGCGGGCATTGCTTTAAACGTCCAAACTTCATGGCCGGGGGCACCAATTAATTTACTATTTGGTGCGACAAAGCGATGAGATACAAATTTAATAAACCTCTCTGGACTTCTTAATAAAAACCAAGAAAAACCTGTGGTTGCATTAGATTGCAGCGTTAAAACTATTTCAGGATTTTTTGCGCTCACTCGAATAGACTTATTGGGATCGGTATAAACAACTTCTTTACTCAATTTTGGCGTAACCGCAAATGCGTTAATTTCAAAAAAACAAGAAAAAAACAGCAACATCCATAAAAAAACTTTCACCAGCAACTCCTTGATATGAATATTTAGCGTTTAGATCGACGCCTAAGAAATGAAATAAACAATAATACAATTAACAGCGGCACTAACACAGGAAAGAAAAAAGGAAACAAAAATATCACAACTAATGTCCATGCAAAAGCAAAGACCCCAAGCAGCAGCAAACCCACTCCTGTGAAAATAAATGCCAGCAAACAGGCCACACCAATAAAGCAAATAGAGGCAAGCAATGTGCCCCAAACACCTCCCGTCAGAACAAAAGCACCCAGCGCAACAGGAAACAACATGTGTCCAAAAGCAACTGCAAGGCAAACACAAATCAAAGCAAACACCACCAACTTACTTCTTTTTTTATAAACCACCTCTTCTTGCTTACTTATCTTTGACATTATAAATTACCTCTTTTTTGTTGCGCTTTCGTTTTAGCAACATTATTACGAACATAACAAGGCTCAGCTTGCTCTGAAAAATGCTTATAACCTGCTTTTAATAATTTCTCTCCAAGGCTAAACATATGTTTTGCCTCTGGATAAATAATATTTTCCACTAAAACCACATTACTCGACTGTGTTATTGTTATTTTATCAGCGTAAGTTGACCAGCCATTTCCAGCTAAAAACCATTCATCACCATCAGGCAGATTAATCGCTTCTGGTGCTAAAACCTTCTCTTCCCCAACCTGCTGTAAAGAGCCACCATCAATGACCTGAAAAGCTGCCAAATAAACTTCTCCCAAACGCGCATCTGTTGCCACTACTATTCTAGAGCAAGCCCGTGCTTTGCAGGCAACTTGAGCAATAATTTGCAGACTAGACAAAGCAATGAGCGGAATATTTTCAGCAAAAGACAGGCCTTGCGCCACACTCACCGCTGTCCGAATCCCCATAAAGCTACCGGGACCCCTACCATAAAAAATGGCATCTATTTCAGCTAACTTAATATTATTATTTTGCAACAGCTCTTCAATAGACGGCAATATTAATTCTGCATGCTGATTAACAGCTGACTTATGCACTTGAATTATTTTATCTTCTGATTTTAAAGCAACCGTAAAAGAAGAAGAAGAACAGTCAAATGCTAAACATTTCATGATGAGGATGTCAAACTTGGCTGAGTTTTAATGTAAATACTGACCTGCTTCAAACGAACATAACCTTCGCTGAACAATCCATAATAGGTAAAACCCTTTTTCCACAGACGGACTAGAATGAATAAACAAAGTACCCATTCTTTTTTTCATGTCGTACTCACTGCCATCTAAACTTAAAATATTTTCGTAATAACACGCTGATAAATTTATTTTTTGCTTGCCAGTCAGCGACAACACCTTTGTTTTTTTGCATTGATTTTCAAATAAAACAAAAGAAACTGGTTGATAATCATTGTAGTCAAGAAATGGGGGCATCATCATTTGGCCATTGCTAACTCGCACTTCAATTGCAGAGCCAGCAACTGGCTGGCCTAAATTAAAAGACGATTTTTGTGTTTGCTTATATTGTTCAATTAACTGCTGCTGCTTAATTTTACCGAGCTGATCCCAATGCTGGTGATTAAAACCCAAATCTGTAGGCTTGATTGCGCAACCCGAAAGACAAAGTAAACAGACGAAAATCCAAAAAATGCGCATAAAAGAACCACCAATAGCTAAAAAATATAGAACGAGTCTACCAGATATTTTTCATAATTTTAATAAAAAAAAAGACCGCCAATGGCGGTCTTGAAAAATGATCTTATGATTTGAAGCCTCTTAAGGCATCCTTGCCTATTTACAACATCCTTGTCATAGCAAACTTCAAAATTGTTATTGTGCTTTATTTTAACGATCTATTTGTTTATAGTAGACGGTTATCTATTAGCACAACACTCATTTCCTCAAAGTTATCCCCCCCCTTTGATTGATCATTTTTAAAACCACCTGTTTCCTAATTTACCAAAAATTTAACAAAAAAAAACCACTTGCGCATTTTTATTTCTTGCTGGTTAAAATAAATACTGGCTGGGTCAGTGTTTTATTATTTTAAATCAACACATTAGACGGCAAACCTGAAAGTTAATGGTGAAAAATAAGCCAGGTTGTCCTACGATTTAGTAAGAAATATCTTACGTATCTGCGCGCCTATTACGTAGGTCAAGCTTGTAGGGCGTCTTTTTTTATTCGATAAAAGCACCTAAAAAAACCACAGAATTACTACACATGGCGGCTGTACAAAATAATAGTTATAGCCTACACTGGATCGAATTTAATTAACCAAAGGAGCATACACCCATGTCTACCCTACAAGGAAAAACAGCTTTAATTGTTGGACTACTTAGTAACCGATCCATTGCCTATGGCATTGCCGACGCTTTACATAAAGCTGGTGCAAAACTTGCTTTCACCTATCAAAATGAAAAATTCAAAGACCGTATTGGCAAAATGGCTGCTGAATGGGGTTCAGACATTATCATTCCTTGCGACGTTACGTCTGATGAGCAAATCACCAATGTCTTTAGCGAGCTGAATAAAAAGTGGGACGGACTAGATATTTTAGTCCACTCGGTTGCTTATGCCCCTGCAGAGCAGATTCAGGGCAACTTCATGGAAAACATTACTCGCGAAGGCTTTTTAATGGCACATGACATCAGCAGCTACAGTTTCGCAGGCTTAGCAAAAGCGGCAATGCCAATGATGGAAGGCCGAAAAGGCGCCCTACTGACCATGACATACCTTGGTGCTGAACGAGTCATCCCTAACTATAACGTCATGGGTGTTGCGAAGGCCAGCTTAGAAGCTAATGTACAATACATGGCTGCTAGCCTTGGCCCTAAAGGCACTCGTGTTAACGCAATCTCTGCCGGCCCTATTCGCACACTTGCCGCCTCTGGCATTAAGGGCTTTCGCAGCATGCTCGATCGCAATGAAAAAGTAACCCCCCTGCGTGAAAACATTAGCACTGAGCAAGTCGGTAATGCTGCTGCATTTCTGTGCTCAGACTTAGCATCTGGCATCACCGGTGAAGTTGTTCATGTCGACGCAGGCTACCATATTATTGGTATGGCTGAAGAATAAAAAACAGCTACAAAAAAAGGCAGAGGTGTGACGCACTTTCTGCCTTTTTTTATGTCAATTTTCTATCTGTTTTTTTATTAATATAGACAGGGGATTATTTCCAGGCAGATTGCAGGCTTTTATCATAAACTTTAACCTTAACTTTTTTAGTCATCGCCTTAAAATACAAACTAAGGTCTAGTTGACCTAAATATTGCTCCATCTGTGCTGTTGTGCTTTCCTGTTGCGTTAATGATGCCTTAGAAAAGCTTGGGTAATTAATCTTTAAAACAGATACTACCGCCATATCACCACCTACTAGCTTTGTTGATACCGCATGGTAATTTCCATCTTTATAACCCGATGCATCATGATATGCCACAGCAACCAACATAGGATCTAGTGCACGCTCAGAGCGAGAAACATTATCTTTAGTCTGCCACACAAGACGATATTTTTTAGCCACTACTTGAGCTGATTCACCTGAATTAAGGTCTTTCACAATACTTTCCGCTTGCTTTTGCAGTTCTTTTTCCGCTAATTGTTTTTTTAAAATTATTTCAATTTTTGCGCGAACTTCAGTCAAGGCCAACTCTCGGCTAGCCACATGTTTGGCTACACGCAGCACAACCAAACGACCATCAGCCAAACTAACAGGATCACTGTTATTATCTTGCTTCAAAACAACATCACTGAAAGCTGCCGCAACCACTTTAGGATCAGAAAATATACCGTCACTTAAGCCAGAGCGATTAAATAAAGTGGACTTCTGTACGGTTAAACCTAGCTTTTTAGCGGCTGGCTGTAAGCTGTCTGGATTCGTGTAAACCAGATTGTTCAAAGTATTACTTTGATCTGAAAATATTTTTTGCGCTTTTTGCTGTGCCAACATCTGTTTAATTTGCTTACTAACAGCAGACAAAGGCTTCGTCGTTGCTTTATTAAACGCTAGTAGTTTAATTAAGGTAATCGCATTATTTGTTTTAACTGGCGCAGAAACGCGCTTAACCGCCAAAGTAGACAGCGCATTTGCTTGGGCTGCTGGTAGATCTTGTTGTATTACCCAACGAGACTTAGTGCTTTGACCTGCTTTTTCGATCAAATCAGAAAAAGGAGTGCCCTTCGCTAGCGCTGACTGCCATTGTGTAATTTCTTTATTCGCCTGCCTCAAACCTGCTTCACCGCCACCAAGAGTGGCTGATAGTGTCAATATTTTCCACTTAGTCGGCACAGTATAATTAGCAATATTATCTTTATAATAGCGAGAAACGTCTTCATCACTTACTGATGATAAATTAAGTTTTGGTGACAAAACTATATAATCAACAGCGACCTTCTCTTTCGTTTCAAAGTCTTTACTGTGTGAGCTGTAATAGCCATCTACCTCATCATTTTTTGGCTTAACTTTATTCTCTAACGATTTTGCAGATAATTGAAAATAACCAACATTCCTCGTTTGATTTAATAATTCGTAATTAAGTGATAACTCAGCAGGCAATAAAAATGAGCTACCTTCAATTCCCTGCTGGAGCTGAGTTACACTCACTTGGGTTGAAATGCTTTTCAAAAAATCCTGTTCATTCATGTTAGTCATTTGTAAAAACTGCATAAACCTTTCTTTAGAAAAATGACCATTCTCTTGCAAAAAAGGCTCTGAAGCAATCACTGCTTGCAGTTGAAATGGACTAACTCTGAACCAACTATTATGCAGTGCCTGACTGGTCACTGACTCTTCAATCATCTTTTGCAAAACGATTTGCTTTTTTTGTAACATACTGCTTTCTGGGTACAACTTACTCAACTGCTGCTGTGAGTTTTTTAATTGATTATCAAACTGTGGTTGATAAATTTTTATTGAACCCACTTTGGCAATAACTTCCCTGCCTGAGCCTCCGGATTCAAAATAAGAAGACACCCCAAAAAAAACAAAAGAAATTCCAACTAAAACAATAACAATAATAGCAACAACACCTTGAACGTGTTCCCTAATATTTTGCAGCATTGCGCAACTTCCTTAAAAAAACTTGGTGTTGGCGGAGTGGACGGGATTCGAACCCGCGACCCCCGGCGTGACAGGCCGGTATTCTAACCAGCTGAACTACCACTCCGCGCTACCCTGACTCAGCATCGTGGTGGGTGCTGAGGGGATCGAACCCCCGACATTCGCCTTGTAAGGGCGACGCTCTCCCAGCTGAGCTAAGCACCCAAAACTTCATAAAACTTTTCCAGATCAAAAAAAAACGACCCAGTTAAAATTCTGGGCCGAGTATAGCATAACAAAATGGAAAGTAAATTAACTTTCTTCATTTTCATCATTAATTGCATCTTTAAGTCTTTTACCTGCTCTAAATCTAGCAACAATGGTAGATGGAATCTGCATTAGATCACCTGTTTGTGGGTTACGGCCTTGTCTAGCAGCACGCTTAGATGTAGTAAAGCTACCAAAGCCTACTAAAGTGACGTCCTTTTTTTCTGATAAAGCATCAGTAACGCATGTTGTAAAAGCATTTAATGCTCTTTCTGCTGCAGACTTAGAAATGTCAGCAGCTTCTGCCATCACATCAATCAAGTTTTTGTTTGTTCATTTTTATTCCTTTATTTTAAAGTTCAATACAAAAAGCAAAAAATTGCTTTTCCCCCTCTTTCGCCATTTTGTTATACCAATTGAATAACGCTCATGTCAAGCCATAGGAGCGGAAATGGGCGTTTTCCTAACAAAATACTCGACGATCACTCCATCTTGAGTAAAATTAAGACTATTTAGCGCCGCCAACTGTTAATTTTTCGATCTTTATCGTTGGCTGACCGACGCCAACCGGCACGGACTGCCCAGCCTTACCGCACACACCAATACCCGAATCTAATGCCAAATCATTACCCACCATTGATATTAATGGCAATACATTCGGTCCAGACCCAATGAGTGTTGCCCCTTTAACAGGATACTGCACTTTACCATTCTCAACCCAATATGCCTCACTTGCTGTAAAAACAAACTGCCCCGAGGTAATATCAACCTGGCCACCAGAAAAATCCACAGCATAAAGTCCTCGCTCTAGTGATGAAATAATTTCTTCCGGCTCACTTTCTCCTGGCAACATATAAGTATTTGTCATTCGAGGCAAAGGTAAATCTGTATAAGATTCCCTGCGTCCATTCCCAGTAGATGAAACACCCATTAATTTTGCATTTAATTTATCTTGCATATAGCCACATAAAACACCATTTTCAACCAATGTCGTGTATTGGCCTGCAACCCCTTCATCATCGACACTTAATGAACCACGCCTATTACGCAAAGTTCCATCATCCACAATAGTGCATAGCTTATTGGCAATTTGCTCGCCAACTCGACCAGAAAATATTGAACTTCCTTTGCGGTTAAAATCTCCTTCCAGCCCATGGCCAACCGCCTCATGTAAAAGCACACCCGGCCAACCAGGGCCTAAAACAACTGGCATTTCACCCGCTGGCGCGGGTCTTGCCTCTAAGTTTATTAGTGCTTGATGCACGGCTTTATCAACAAAACCATCTAACCTTTCTGGCGTAAAATAACCATAATCATCTCTTGCCCCACCACCAGAACGACCCGTTTCACGCCGGCCATTTTGCTCGGCAAGTACTCTTATTTGCAGCTGAACCATTGGTCTGACATCCGTTGCAATAATACCATCGCTTCCACAAAGCAAAACAACATCATACTCAGCAGACAAGCTCAAAAAAACATCTTTAATTTTTGGGTCTTTTGCTTTTATCTTTTTATCTAAATTATGAAGCAATTTAACTTTTTGATTATCATCAATGGAAATAAGCGGATTATCATTTAAATAAAGTCGAGGAACTTTTTTTTCTGTCGGCACAATAATTTTTCCATCTCCCCCCAGACTAGCAATGCTTTTTGCAGAATTAGCCGCATAATTTAGCGCATCCAAACTTAAATCACTGGAATAAGCAAATCCCGACCTGTCTCCACTGACTGCGCGAAGCCCAAAACCTTGGTCCACACTGTAATTGCTTTTCTTAACCACACCATCTTCTAAATACCAACTTTCCTCAACAGAATATTGCATAAAAATATCAGCAAAATCGACGCCAGCACCCATTGCTTTTTTTAACGAAGACAATAATTTGTTTTCAGTTAAAGAATCTGCGGATAATAAAAATTTTCTTGCTAATTGAAAATCATCACTCATATTAACCCTTATTGTGGTTTAGGTAAGTCTAGCAGCTTTGGCTTTGCCCAAGAACCTTTTAATTGATATTTTGATTCCGCAATTTTTCCAGTCAACGGCGCTACGATCACCTTATTTACTACCCATGCTGCAGCACCAATAATCGGTGTTCCTACAACAGCCGCAATAACAGGAAGACTCGATGTTAAATAAGGCCTTACTGTCACAGCAATATTATATGTTTTCTTAGGCAGATCTAAACTCCCCTCAGCCAAAACATCAGCAATAGAGCCATCTAATGAAAAGTTTTGTGTTTTAGCCAATCCGTCAATTACTTGGAAATCACCGGCCATCCTACTAAAAGGAAACCCCGAATCAACTAGGCCGCCAAAATTTAATAATAATTTTTCTGATATAGACCTCACGCTAAATAGCCCCAACAATTTACCTAGTCCAAGCTCCGACTCTGTTTCATTATTTAAATTTACAATACGCCCATCACTAAAATCCAAAGAAAACCCACCATTTAATCCTTTTACACTAGGCTTAAATATTGAACCCGGCCAAGACAAAGAAAAATTAATAGCGCCCTTTCCTTTGGCAACAGCTGAAGATAAATCAAACTTACTTAAAAAATTACCCAGATCAGCCATTGAAAGACTGCCATCAATAGAAGACACAGCGTGCCCCACCTTGCTCAACCAATCACCATTAAACGCTAACTTATAGCTATTGGATTCAATAAGCGCATCTTCAATTCGCAACCTGTCTTTTATGCTTTTCAACTTAAAACTAACAGCACCAATTGAACTACCTTTATAAAAAAAATCCTTTGCCGAGAAATTAACAGGGAAAAAGTCGGTTGGCTTTAAATTAGTAAAACCTTGTTCTTTTCCAGAAGGATTATAATGAAAATAATTCAAATCAACTAAAACAGGAGAAACTTCATAGTGCGCTGGTATCTTAACATTACCGGCAGCAACACTACTTAAAAAATCAATATCATAACCAGCAACTTCATAAGGCTTAATGTTTACATTTACATTGTCAATTTTTTTATTAAAAATTAACAGTTTTTTTATCCTCAACTGAATATCGTTAAAAAACCCCTTGCTAGGCTCTGCCACTCCCTTTTGTTTTTTTGACAACTTTGCTAAAAACTTTTGCCAAACCGGCCAATCAAGCTCATCAACAACGCCCGAAACAGACCAATCTTTGCTTTCTGGTAGTGAAGCTAGGCGAGATCCAAACAACAGCTTGCCACCCCAAAAATTATATTTCCTGTTTTCTTTAGTGAATGATGAAACAACTCTGATTAGCTTTCCGTAATTCACCTCAAAATACAAAGGAAACTTACCAGAAGCTCCTGCATGCATTACTATTGAAAAGTCTTTTTTACTTGGCTGTTTTTTAGCATATGGCTTAGGAACATCAAAAGAAACACCCTTTAAATCAGAAGAAATAGTTAATGTATTTCCTAGAGGATCATTAGCATCATGCAGCAATAGCCGACCATTATAATTGACCACCCCTTTAGAAAAACTCAAAATTGGAAAGGAATAGGTCTTATATAGATTAGCCATATCAATTGAGCTTTTAAAATCTATCTTTACTTCTCTCTCTTTTTTGTTGTTAAAGCTCGTAGAAACACTCGTACTTACAGGATAACCAAAAGATTTTGCTGCGATCGACTTAGAAAAAACCGCGCTGTTAGTAAAGCCTAAGCTGCCATATACATTAGTTAAATCCACACCCCATAATGGCATTTGAATATTTGAACCCTTGAACGCAAGACTTCCTTTCATGCTCATCTGTGCTTTTTTTGAGTGCAAAGGAACATTCATGTTTAATGAGATAGCAGAAGAGCCAAATAATTTCATGTCAGCAAGCTGCTCTTTCAAAAGCATCGGGCTGTTATTTACAAACTTTTGCGCATTAGAGAGATCACCTTCTAAATTAGCCTTAAGCACTAGAGGAGAAGACACAAGATCTGAGAACCCCCCATTTGCAGTAACAATATTGATGCCAGAAATATTACCTGAATGCAATTTAATCCCCAAACCTGCATTATCAAATGATAGATGGGCTTTTGTATTTTTGATTACAGGCCAACCTGGAGCATATTGCAAGCCAAGATTTTGAATGTTTGACGAAATCTCAAACCTTCCCTCATGGTGCCTAAAAGGAAACTTACTAATAGGCCCTCTTAGCAACAGTGTTGACTGCTTCATGTTGCCTGACTTAAAAGCCGTTAAAAGCCAGGCCTTTAGCGGCTTATTCATAACTGGACCAGGGAAATAATATTTAATCTTGGTTAAATCATTAAGATAAAAACTCGCCAGCAGGTCAAACACAGGGCCCCCTTTACGCGGAAGCCAAACACGACCATTACTCAACAAGCCAAAATTATCATCCCTTATTAAAAAATTATCTGCGCCTATTTCATAGCCTTTACTTTTTTTCTTCCAAAAAATTAATCCCGATATCTTATCAAAACTCATTTTTCGAGAAAAAATCTTAGGATAGCTGAAAGCCAAGGTGCTCTGTTTTGCATCGAAATAACCTAAAACCGGGGAGTAATAAAAACTCCCAGATAAACCTGAAAAATCCACACCATCCTTTTTATCATGTAATGAGATATTATTTGCCTTTGTTTTAACCGAATAACTAATAATGCTATTTTTAACTGCTCGACTAGAAAAAAAATCACTGAACTTACCTTTAAGCTGAAGATCATCAAGTTTATTCTTAACCTCCGCAGAAAGTACGCCAAAATGACGAGCTAAATCTTGAACTGCTTGAAAAGAACCTGACTTTATAAACAGGTTTTGAACAGTCCCATTTTCTTCAGAACTAAACGCCAATTGCTTCTCAAACCAACGGCCATCACCCCAACCAAGATCAACATTATCTGCAGAAGCCTCCCAACCCTGACCTCTCCTTTTCCAAAAAAAATCGCCTGAAATTCTATCAAAATCAATAAGTTTTTTCAATTTCTGCAAATATAATTTAACCGAGCCCGATTTAACCGAAACCTTCACACCAACAAGCTGACTATTATCAACATCAACCCAGGATCGAAAGCTAACCAACCCAGACTGCAAATTCATCTGTTTAAAATAACCACCAAGAGAAGAGAGGCTCTTCAAAACATCTGGCGAAAAGTTATGCACATTAAAGTAAGCATGCGCTGAAAAATCACTCTTAATATCACTAAAATCATCAAAGTTCACAACAAAGCTGAATGTAGACTCAGCCTTATTCTCAACAAAAACCTCTCCCAGCAAATAATGATCAAAGGCTGTGTTTCTCAACTCAAACTGGCTTTTATAAATAGAAAAAGATTTTTCTCCATCATTAAAAACATTTAGCCTAACATTCTTAAACAAAACATTGGATTTTGCAGCCAACCAATTAAAAAAACTTCCCTCAAAAGAAGATGAAGAGAAGGCATTTTTATTGCTAGCACTTATTCCTTCAATAAAGAACCCTTTGCTTGCCGTATGCCTAACCGTCAGATCCAAGCCATCTAAAATAAAATTACTAGGATACAGCTTCCTATTAAAAAGACTTTTCACCACATCAATACCAATTGCAAGATGGTCAACATGAAACAAAACTTGCTTTTTATTTTTGCTTAAAAATCTAACGTCACTAAAACTTATTTCAGGTTCAAAAAAATCACGCCACTGCACTTTTACTTCTTTAATCTCAACCGGTTGGTCAACCGCTTTAGACGCCCAAGCCTCTAAATAATATGCACTCCTGTCAAGTTTTGGTAAAAATATTCTAGCTGCATTCACTAGTATTGCAAAAAAAACCAAAAGTGTGGCAAAAAAATACATTAGCTTCAATAAAAAACGCTTTACACTCATAGTGCATTACCAGCAAACTTGCCAAAGAATCGATAACGACACTTCCTCATCAACCTAAAAAAATACGGCCAAACAATAAAAGAACTTAAGGCTGGCAAAAAGCCCAACCAAAGATTTACTATGCTTTGACCAACCAATAACATTATAAGCATCTTATATACTGCCAAAAATGCTGAAAATAAAGCAACAACCATGCCTTGCCGCCATTCAGAAGAAACCCTGAGTCTTGGCTTTAATCTTAACACAACGTAGGTAATCACTATAAAGGCAAAAGCATATTGACCCAACAAACTCCCGGTAAGCAAATCAAGAATAAGGCCCAGCAAAAAAGCTGTAAAAAAACTTATTTGCAGCGGCATAACTAACAACCAAAAAACCAGAACAAGTAAAGGCCATACGGGCTGAGCCCATAAAATAATGTTCGGCCACGGAAAGATGAACAACAAAACAGCGACCAAAAATGTCAAAAAGATAGACCCTCGATTAGAAAAAAAATCCTGCATAAAGCAATCCTCTAACTATAAAAACCTCATCAACAAAAGCATCAAGAACCATCAAGCAAATTAGCGACTGATTTTTTAAGCTGCTTTATTCCTGGCCACACTAGCAAAACCTCTCGCTCATTTTCCAAATAAGCCAGTGGCTTAAGTGTTACCGTTAAAAATTGACTGTCGCCTTTATTAGCAATACTGACAACCTTTGCAACTGGATATCCTGCTGGATAGCGAAGCCCTAAACCAGAAGTTACAAACAAATCACCTTGTTGAATATTACTGTTTTTAGCAACGTGCAGTAATACTAAGCTGTCTGATCCTGAGCCCTCTGCAATTGCACGAAAATCTGTTCTACTGTTTTGTACTGGAGTAGCACTTCTTGAGTCTGTAACTAACAGCACTCTGCTGGCAAACAGGTTTGCCTCAACAACCTGACCAACCACCCCCGTAGAATCGATGACCGGCTGCCCAGCAAATACACCGTCATTGCTGCCTTTATCTAGCACTAACTCTTTTCTATTTGGGTCAACGCCGACAGCAACCAGCTCAGCAACCATAGTCTTACCATCGATGTGTGGCCCCGCCTGCAATAAAGCCCGCAAATTCGAATTTTCTTTCTCTAACAAAAGCAATTGCTGCAACTTTGACTGCAACACCAGCTTATTCCCTCTTAGAACTTCATTGTCGGCTACTAGTGTCTTCTGTCTGACGATATAATTACTGGCGTCATGAAATAATTTAATGGGTGTTGTCACCACTAGCTGAAAAGGCACGACAACATTAGACAGCTTTGAACGAAACTGATGGAAAGAGGACCAGTGATGATCAGCATACATAAAAAAACAAGACACCAACGCAAAAACAAAGGCTCGAAAACCGGCCGATGATTTACGTGAAAAAATAAACTTAATGACATCACCTCAAAAAACTTACAGAGCTTAAACCAATCAATTGAAGCGTTACTTTAGTCTCTACTAAAAAAATCACTTCCTAGCATTTTGATTTGCTCCAATGCCTTGCCGCCACCTCTTGCGACACAAGTAAGCGGATCATCAGCAACAACAACAGGCAATCCAGTTTCTTCCATCAACAAGCGATCCAGATCTTTTAAAAGTGCTCCGCCGCCTGTCAAGACCATGCCTTTTTCAGCAATATCAGCCGCCAATTCTGGTGGCGCCTGCTCTAATGCTGCACGAACTGCACCAACAATCCCTTGTAAAGGCTCCTGTAAGGCTTCTAAAATCTCATTACTATTTAAGGTAAAGCTCCGCGGAATGCCCTCAGCCAAATTACGACCTCGAACATCCATCTCGGCAACCTCGCTAAGAGGAAAAGCCGTTCCAATGGTTTGCTTAATTCTTTCTGCTGTTGTTTCACCAATCAAACTACCGTAATTTCGGCGCACATAATTAATAATTGACTCATCAAAACGATCACCGCCAATACGTACTGACTCAGCATAAACAACACCACTTAATGAGATAATAGCAACTTCTGTGGTTCCACCACCGATATCAACCACCATCGAACCACTCGCTTCTTCAACCGGCAATCCTGCACCAAGCGCTGCAGCCATTGGCTCATCAATTAAATAGACTTCTCTTGCTCCAGCACCTAGAGCAGATTCTTTAATAGCTCGACGCTCAACTTGAGTAGAACCACAAGGTACACAAACCAAAACACGCGGGCTAGGTTTAAGCATTTTGTTTTCATGCACCTTAGCAATAAAATGCTGCAACATTTTTTCTGTTACTTGAAAGTCTGCAATCACGCCATCTTTCAATGGTCTTGTTGCAGTAATATTACCAGGCGTACGTCCTAGCATTCTTTTCGCCTCAACACCGACTGCAGCAACCTTGGCTTGCGCCGAATGACTGTCTTTACGAATAGCAACAACAGAAGGCTCATCAAGAACAATCCCTTGACCACCAACATAGATAAGTGTGTTAGCTGTTCCTAAATCAATAGAAATATCATTGGAAAAATAGCCCCGTAAACGCTTCAACATAACTTGCCCTCCAAAAAAGCAGCATAGCAGAAAGCCAAGACAACCCTCTAACTAAGCCTGCAAAAAATTAAACCCGAAAGACACTCTAACTGAAATATTAAAAACTGTCGAGAAAAAGAAACTTGACCAAACACCCCTCGTACCCGTTATAATGGCCGGTCTTACGAGGAGCTTATTATGGCAAAACCAATAAATGAGTTAAGTTTAAACCGTTTCAGCAAACTAGCGGAACTTGCAAAACTTAACATCCCTAAAGACAAACAACCTAAACTGCTAGAAAAAATGGAACGAATCATCTCATTTGTTGATCAAATGGATGGGACCGACTTCACTGGAATAAAGCCACTACTGCATCCCTTAGAACAAATTCAACCACTGCGAGAAGATATCAAAAATGACAACATTCAACGGAATAAATTTCAAGCACTTGCACCTAGCACAACTGAAAACCTCTACCTAGTGCCTCAAGTTATTGATAATGGAGAATAATGTTATGCACTTAAAAACACTGGCTGAAATCAGCATAGGCCTACAAAAAAAACAATACAGTAGTGAAGAAATCACCCGTCATTTTCTTAATCGCATAGAGACACTCGATAAAAATATAAACAGCTATATCACGGTCACAGCAGAACACGCCATTCAAGAAGCAAAAAAAGCTGATGAAAGGATTGCTCGTGGCGAAGCATCACCACTGACTGGCATCCCCATTGCTCAAAAAGATATTTTCTGCACAGAGGGTGTTAAAACAAGCTGTGGCTCAAAAATGCTGGATAATTTTATCTCACCGTATGATGCTACCACCGTTAGTCGACTTAAAGAGGCCGGCTGCATTATGCTTGGCAAAACAAACATGGATGAGTTTGCGATGGGCTCTTCCAATGAAACTAGTTATTATGGCGAATGCAAAAACCCCTGGAACATTGAAATGATACCTGGCGGTTCTTCTGGTGGATCTGCTGCAGCTGTTGCAGCAAGACTTGCTCCTGCTGCAACAGGAACAGACACCGGCGGCTCCATCCGACAACCTGCCGCGTTTTGCGGTATTACTGGCCTCAAACCTACTTATGGTAGAACCTCTCGTTATGGCATGATCGCCTTTGCATCAAGTCTCGATAACGGCGGCCCAATGACCCAAACAGCAGAAGATGCGGCTTTGCTGCTAAATGCCATGGCAGGATACGATGAAAAAGACTCAACCACCTCAAAAGAGCCCGTGCCAGATTACACAGCAACACTAAGCAAACCACTAAAAGGGCTAAAAATTGGCCTTCCCAAAGAATATTTTGCGATTGAAACTAGCGAAGCAATGGGCAAGCAATTAGAAGCCACCATGGATTTTTATAAAAGCCAAGGAGCCACTTTCGTTGACATTAACTTGCCACACACACACCTTGCAGCACCATCTTATTATATTATTGCTCCAGCGGAATGCTCCTCCAACTTGTCGCGCTATGACGGTGTTCGCTACGGCTACCGATGCGAAAACCCTAGCTCACTGGAAGATCTTTATGTTCGAAGTCGCTCCGAAGGGTTTGGAGAAGAAGTCCAAAGACGAATTATTATTGGTACCCACGTACTATCTTCCAGCTCTTACGATGCCTACTACCTAAAAGCACAAAAGGCCCGCCGTCTGATTCAAAGTGATTTTGTTGAAGCATTCAAACAAGTTGATTTTATTTTAACACCCACCACACCAACGGCTGCTTTCAAGGTTGGTGAAAAATCAGCCGACCCACTAAAAATGTACGAATCTGACGTATATACGGTTGCCGCTAGTTTAGCTGGCATTCCAGCTATCACTGCTCCTAACGGCTTTAACCCCAAAGGCTTACCAACAGGCTTTCAATTAATTGGTAATTTTTTTGAAGAAGCGTTATTGCTGAACGCTGTTCATGTTTACCAACAAGAAACTGATTGGCACAAACATTGCCCAGAAGCGTTTAAATAAAGGATATCATCATGAATTGGGAAACTGTTATTGGTCTTGAAGTTCACACTCAATTAGCGACCGAATCAAAAATATTCTCATCGGCGCCTTGTGAATTTGGCCAGCCGGCCAACACGCAAGCGTGTAATATTGATCTAGCCTTGCCTGGCACACTGCCTGTTTTAAATAAGGCGGTGCTGGCCATGGCTGTTAAATTTGGCTTAAGTGTTAATGCAGATATTAATCATTGCTCTGTTTTTGCCAGAAAGAATTACTTCTACCCAGACTCGCCAAAAGGCTACCAAATTAGCCAACACAACTTACCGATTGTTGGCCAGGGTCAAATAAACATTATGGTCGGTGGCCAGCAAAAAACCATTGGTATCACCCGAGCCCACCTTGAAGAGGATGCTGGAAAATCCATTCATGGCATTTTGCCAGGGCAAACTGGTATCGACCTTAACCGAGCCGGCACACCATTATTAGAAATTGTCTCAGAACCAGACATGCGTAATGCCGAAGAGGCTGTTGCCTATTTAAAGACCATGCGCACACTCGTTCGCTACTTGGGTATTTCTGACGGAAACATGCAGGAAGGCTCATTCCGTTGTGATGTCAATATTTCATTACGACCTAAAGGACAAGCGGCCTTTGGCACTCGGGTAGAGCTCAAGAATCTCAACTCTTTCCGTTTTGTTGAACAAGCTATCCACTGCGAAATAGAGCGCCAACAAGATATCCTTGAAAATAATGGCGCAATTATTCAGGAAACACGCCTATACGATCCCAATAGAAATGAAACACGCTCTATGCGAGAAAAAGAAGAAGCCATGGATTATCGCTACTTTAACGACCCAGATTTATTACCCGTCATTCTTGAAAAAGATCTGGTTTCTGCTGTCAAGGCTGACATGCCGGAGCTACCCTGGGAAAAACAATCTCGTTATCAACAGAGCTATCAGCTGAGCGAAGAAGAGGCCCGCACCCTTTCACAATCGATCTCTCTTGCTCAATTCTTTGAAAACAGCATTGGTTTTGATGATTTAAAAATCAGTCCTAAAGCCGCTGCCAACTGGATTCTAGGGGAACTAAATGCTGCGCTAAACAAGCAGGGCTTAAGCTTATCCCAGAGCCCTATCACACCGGAACGATTCGCTGAATTGCTAGCAAGAATTGATGACAATACCATCTCTAACAGTATTGCTAAAAAAGTTTTCCACGCCATGTTAAATGGCGAAGGTGATGCAGACACGATTATTGACAAGCAAGGCTTAAAACAAATTACTGACAGCGATGCTATTGAAAAAGTCATTGATGAAATCATTGCAAACAACCCAGAACAACTTGCTGACTTTCGCGCTGGAAAAGAAAAACTCTTCAGTTATTTTGTTGGTCAGGCGATGCGAGCAACCAAAGGTAAAGCTAATCCAAAGCAGGTTAATGATTTACTTAAGCAAAAGCTCAAGGGTGAATAAAAAAACCTAACCTATACTTTATCAAACACTAAAAAGTCATTGATTAAAAAGTATTATTTTTATTTCCAGATAGCCAGAGTCTCTGCGATAACAAGATCTTCACCGATCAAATATGAGACAGCCTCAGCGATAAAACGCCTCATTGAACCTTAATTGGTCAAGCATAGCTAGCCAGACAAAAAAACAATAACAATTAACTTAAAGAAAAGAAGATAAGATAATGATAAAAATACCATTAAACAAAAAAAAATCCTTCAATTCTATTCAATATTAGTCACAAGTTTACTACGCGTATTAACTAGCACTTAAAGACCTTGATCAAAACCATTGATAAAAAAGCAAAAATAATTAACAATAGCGCTTAACCACGTATTCATTGTCTTCACAGACACTCACGACTTAATTATGCAACTTATTATTCGCCAACTTACAGAGCTCCAGCCTTACCAAACAATTTGGCAGGCCATGCGTCATTTTACGGGCACTCGCAATAAAGAAACCATCGATGAAATTTGGCTGCTGGAACATAAGCCAGTCTTCACTCAAGGGCAGGCCGGTTTAGCAAAACACATCATCAGTGAGACCGGCGAGATTCCTATTATACAAACTGATCGGGGCGGACAAATCACTTATCACGGGCCTGGCCAACTGCTCATTTACACCTTATGGGATTTAAAACGTCTGCAAATCAATACTCGAGAGCTGGTTGTAGGGCTTGAAGAAAGTATTATCAAAACACTTCAACACTTCAATATCCCCGCTTTTAGCCGTCGTGATGCGCCGGGCGTTTACACTGACGATGGCAAAATTGCCTCCATCGGGTTGCGAGTCAGAAAATTTTGCAGCTATCATGGTATTGCTTTTAACCTACAAATGGACCTAAAACCATTCACCTGCATTAACCCTTGCGGTTTCAACAAGCTAAACATCAAACAGCTGGCTGATTATTTACCAGAACCTAATAAAAATGATGTGATTCAACAAATAATTAAAACAATTTGTCAAAATTTCGGTTATACTGCTGTCAAGCCCGTTCAAACCAATCTTAATGAGTTAACAAGTCATCTATCATGAGTAGAAAAATCGATCCATTAAAAAAATCTAAAGGTGCTGATAAATTAGCGCGAATCCCCGTTAAGGTTGAACAAAGAGAACCCATCGCGAAACCTGACTGGATTAGAATTAAGGTCCCCACTAACAGTAAAGTTGGTGAGCTAAAATCCTTACTGCGCAAAAACGACATGGTCACCGTCTGTGAAGAGGCAAGCTGCCCAAATTTGAGCGAATGCTTTTCTCATGGCACCGCCACTTTCATGATCATGGGTGATAAGTGTACAAGACGCTGCAGTTTTTGTGATGTTGGTCACGGTCGTCCGGATCCGCTAGACACCGATGAGCCTAAAAAGTTAGCCGACACCATCGCCACAATGAATTTGAAATACGTCGTCATCACATCCGTGGATCGTGATGATCTTCGTGATGGTGGCTCTGGCCATTTCACCTCCTGCATTGATGAAATCCGCAAACAAACACCTCAAACAAAAATTGAAGTCCTTGTGCCCGACTATCGCGGCCGAATGGAAAAAGCCTTAGATGCGATGCAGCCTGCTCTACCGGATGTTTTTAATCACAATATTGAAACCGCTCCCCGCCTTTATAAACAGGCACGCCCTGGCTCAGACTTTAACTGGTCATTGCTTTTACTGCAAAAATTCAAAGAGCGTTATCCTGGCATTCCAACCAAGTCTGGCATGATGCTCGGCCTTGGTGAAACCGACCAAGAAGTCATCGAGGTGCTACAAGCTTTACGTGAGCATGACGTTGACATGCTGACTCTCGGTCAGTACCTACAACCCAGTCGCTTCCATATGCCAGTTGACCGCTATGTTCCACCTGCCCAATTCAAAATATTCAAGCAAGAAGCCCTCAGAATGGGCTTTAGCCAAGTTGCCAGTGGGCCTCTGGTCAGATCCTCCTACCATGCAGACCTACAGGCACAAGGAGAAGAAGTCTCCTAGCATGACAACAACCAAAGAATAAGGAAAATTCTTATGTATTTTAGCATTGAGCCGCTTATTGGTTATTTAAAAACCCACCCTAATGCAGGTAAAATTGCTGCCTTTGTTATTTCCTTTCTTGAGTCGGTGCCGGTGGTTGGCACTATTATTCCAGGCTCTGTCACCATGACTGCCCTTGGTGCACTTATTGGCTCAGCCGTTATTCCTTTTGATAGTACATTTTTATTTGCCGTCATTGGCGCTTTAGCCGGTGACACCCTGGGCTTTGTCTTAGGCTCAATTTATCATGAGCAAATTCGCAATATCTGGCCGTTTAATAAAAAGAAAGAATGGCTAAACTACGGTGAGCGTTTTCTAAAAAAACATGGCGGAAAAAGTATTTTATTAGGCCGCTTTGTCGGTCCTTTACGCAGCACTATGCCTTTGGTAGCCGGTGCTCTTCGAGTGAAAACACCTATTTTTGTTTTTTCAGTCATTCCTTCTGCGTTTCTCTGGGCTATGCTCTATATTTTCCCAGGTATTTTAGTCGGCGCGCTTTCTATGGAGCTACCCAAAGGTCAGGCCACAAAATTTATTTTAATCATTCTTGGCTTGTTGGTTTTATTTTGGCTAGTTATCTGGTTAATCAAACGCAGCTTAAATCACCTCACTCGCATGACTAACAACAGCATTGATAAATTATGGTCTTGGCTACAAGCAAAAAAACCTACGCACTTTTTAATTAATTTAATCACCAACCAAACTGATCGCAATGATCACTCACAACTAACAATGGTAATTATTGCAGGCCTTAGCTTTATTTGCTTTATAGCACTAGGCAGCAGCGTTTTATCTCATGGCGAGCTGACTCACCTTAACAATGAAATTTTCTATACACTCCAAAGCTTTCACACAACTTGGTTAAGCTACCTCGCTTTGGGCGTCACCTTGCTGGCCCAAAAAAGCGTTATTCTGGTTGGCGCAGCTATTTTCAGCTTATGGCTAGCTTATAATAAAAACATCTACACCTTGGTTCACTGGCTCATTTTAGTGACACTATCGGTTCTGTGCATCGGCTTTTTTAAGTGGGCTATTCATTCACAAAGACCACACGGCATTACTCACCAAGCATTAACACACTCATTTCCCAGTGGTCACTGCTTATTGGCCTATACTATTTTTGGTTTTCTGGCTTATTTATTTTCTCGATCTATTAAGGGTAAATGGCACTATGCTATTTACACGGTTGCAACGGTGACCATTTTATCTGTCGCCCTCTCTCGTCTTTACTTGGGTGCTCACTGGCTGTCTGATGTTGTTGGCTCATTGTTTTTAGGAACGAGCATTCTACTCGTTGTTATTTGCTCTCACCGACGTCGATCACACATTGCCGTGCCTATCAAACAATACAACGTAGTTGTACTCATTAGCTTTTTGCTTCCTTGGTCTGTTTTTTGCTTTTTCAAATTTAACCAACAATTACATAATTATAAACCCTATTGGCCAAGCTATACTGTCCATAGCAATAGCTGGTGGCAAAATCCTTTCAGCAAATTACCTGTTTATCGCACGAACCGTTTTGGCCAACCTGCCGAACCTTTCAACATTCAATGGGCCGGGACACTTCCAACTATTAAAGCTTCTTTATTAAAAGATGACTGGAAAATATATCAACGCCCTAAAAGCTTAAAAGATAGACTGCAGCGACTCGGCTCCCTAAACCCAGAATATCACATGCCAATACTACCAAGACTATACAGAAACCTAGCGCCTAAAATTATTTTCATCAAACATATTGCTGGCCAAAATAGTGAAATTGAAATACGGCTATGGCAATCCGGAGTGAAATTAGCGCCTAACGGCATGCCCGTTTGGCTAGGCAACATGACTTATCACCACGGCCCCACAGCGTTATTGGCTATTAAAGCTGATCAGCAAGACACTTTTAGCACTAAAGGTATCATGAGCCAATTAAACAAAGACTTACAATCCTGGCAACAAAAACGCCTGCAAGCACCAGTCAAAATTATTTCTCGACCTTGGGATGGCTCTGTGACACTGATAAAATTAAAATAATTACTTGTTATTACGTTCAACTATTGGATGAAATAATTAGAGGCTACGAATCAGTTATTCCAATAAAATAAATTGGGGAAACGCAGCATGCAAAAAAATTAATTTTGAACCAAGACTCTAATTTATTTATTTTTACTTGCCACTACTGGCTATTTTATTCGAATTTCATTCAACATATACCTTGCAAGAAATATGTCAGCCAGTCTATACGGTGACATCTCTCTTGCTCTGCGCGTCCTTGGAATTGCATCAACAATTGTTTTACTAGGAATAAATATAAGCTCCCGTCGCTTCTTATCTCAATATTTAAGAAAAAATGATCCTTCATCCATATCCGGTTATTTATCCTAGAATCTCAAAATCATCTCAAAATCATCTCAATCAGTAGTCTATTATGCTTTTTCATAGCCACTACCTTAAGCGGTCTATTATTTTATTCTCGAATCACGGATAATTCATTGACTCAAGAGCTTCACCTAGCTGTTCATCTTCTATGGATAGCACCACTATCAGCGCTGACTATCTTATTGTCTAGCTTTTTCCTTTGTAACAAAAACCATTAAATTACGCTTATGTTTAGCTATTTTGCAAAACATATATTCATAATAATTTTTTTGACTAAGTGTTCCACCCCCTGAAAAAGATGAAGCCAAGGCGTTTGGTGGCAGATGGGATCCTGCTGCAAAGAAATGACACATACCTCAAAATAAAGAACTTAAGGTTAAAAAAAACCCCCAGCATAAATCAATACTGAGGGCATGAAGCTATAAAAAACTTATGAACCAAATCTATATTTTCATTAAAGAATAGGTTTGACCTGATAAGCAACTAAGCGACCATTAATAGCTGTGGCATAAACTCGATCACCCTGAACTAATGGTGCGGCAATAATTGCTCGTCCACTTATTTGAATTTGCTCCATTAAATGGCCGTCAGTCAACGATAGCCAATGCAAATAACCACCAGCATCTCCAACCACCAGGCTATTGCCCATTAATGAAACCGCTCCTAAACTACGTCCGACCAATGCTTTCTGCTGCCAATTAACTGCACCACTTTTTGCATTTAGCGACCAAACTCGTCCAGCAACATCACTGATATATACGGTATTATTTGCAACAACCAACCCACTTAAGCTTGACAACTTGCGTTGCCATAGCACCTTACCTGTTTTTAGTGCTACTGCAACCAGGTTACCCTGATAGTTTACTGCATAGACCACACCCTTATAAACTTTTGGCGTCACAACCGCATCAATCATTCTTTGCACATCACTCGCACCGACTGAAGACGATAAGGCTATTGACCAAGCTTGCTGACCGCTTTTTGCGTAAAAAGCAGTTAACTCGCCATCGGCCATTGGCACAACCAAAATACCTTGAGCAACTGCTGGCGCACCACCAAGGCGTATCGCTAAGTCGGGGCTTTTAGCTCGAGCATTCCAAACTAAGTGCCCAGAGTCTGCTTTAAACACAACCATAGAGTCATCTTCTGTTTTTACAAAAACATCACCGTCATAAACTAATGGCGCTGATACAATGCTCGCCGCAGTCGGCTGATACCATAACCATTGGCCGTTTTTTTTATTTAAGGCTAATAAATTACCTGCAGAGGTTCCAACAAAAACACCCTGTGAATCCACAGCAACGCCGCTAGTAATTGCGGTCCGAGTTGCTTTTTTCCATAATACTTTCCCGCTTTTGGCATCAATAGCACTTACCTGACCTGTTGCACTTGCTGCATAAATAATGCCATTTTGTAAAACAGGCTGTAGTCGTAAGTATTGATCATCCGTACTTGCTACAGAATATTTCGACCACACTTTTGTTAGCTGCAACTCCGACTTTACTTTTGGCAGCGGCGTTAAGTTAGTGTTTGGTTGCGCACACCCAGTAAGCAAGAGAACCATTACTGCGACAAACATTTGATGCATAGGCTTAAGAAAATAATGAATTTTATTTTGCATGCTTTTTCTCTCCATTCTGTGCTGCAGTACCATAACGTGCCAACTTTAATTGCGTTATTTGATCCGTCATGTCTTGCGCGTTAAAGCTATCTTTTGCCGCCAAATATGCCTGACTAGCCAACTGCATATCACCCTTTGCAACATAAACATCTCCACGAATAACATCAGCTGCTGGAGAAAAAACATCATCATTAACTAACTTTAATATTGCTAATGCTTGATCATATTTCTTCTGTGCTGACAGTACTCGAGCCTTACGCAAATAAGCAATCTGCTTAAACTCCTTCACCGAGCTTTTAGTAATTACCCAATCTAAAGCCGCCAATGCCTCGGGTAATTTTTTTTCAGCAACTGCATTTTTAGCTGCCATTAGTGACGCTAATGCGGCATACGGTGTTGAGGGATACTCTGTTTTTAATGCTTTAATTAGGGGCGCCGTTTTATTTTCAGTCACACTCATTTCAGCCATCAAAACTTCTTGATACATCATTGATGCCGACTCAGCATTAACAAGCTTTTGCGCCTGCCAATATTTCCAGCCGTAACCTGCAGCCAAACCAATAACAATTGCAGTAATAAGCACCTTTCCATAGCTATGCCACCATTTTTTTAACTGCTCGACTTGATCCTGATCACTCGAAAAATCTGCCACGTTTATGCCTCCAATATTATTTTTTCATATAAAAAACTGGCCAATGCCAACTCCGAAAAGTATTGCGGCGCCTGATTTTTTTGCAGCGCCTTTAATGTCACTTCCTCTTTGCCCGCTTCAGCATCACCTAGTACAACAGCATATGCTGCACCACTTTTATCAGCGCGCTTAAACTGCGCCTTAGTTGAGGCTCCGCTTAAATCCACCTCCACCCGAAGACCCGGCACCTGGTCGCGCAACGACTCGGCTAAAACCAGTCCGTGATGATAAGCAAAATCGCCGCCCAACACCATATAAACATGAGGGAAATAATTCATTTCCTGTTGATGTGACACTAAACCAATCAATCTTTCTAGACCAATAGCAAAACCTGCTGCTGGCGTTGCTTTGCCACCCAGTTGCTCAACCAAGCCATCATAACGCCCACCAGCTGCTACCGTACCTTGAGCACCCAAAGCATCGGTCACCCATTCAAAGACAGTTTGATTGTAATAATCCAAGCCTCTGACTAAGCGAGGATTAATTTGAAATTCAACACCGGCCTCTTTTAATAAGCGACACACCGTATCAAAGTGAGCTCGCGCTGGCTCATCAAGCTCATCTAATAATGCCGGCGCACCAGCTAGCATGTCAGCCATCGCTGGATTTTTACTGTCTAAAATACGTAGCGGATTAGATGCTAGGCGCTTAACTGAATCAGCATCTAGTAAATGATGGTGCTGTTTAAAATAAGCAACTAGTTTTTCGCGGTACGACGCTCGAACTTCTGTTGTGCCAAGGCTATTAATTTGCAACACAAGCTGGTTGGCTATGCCTAGCTCACGCCATAAACGCGCACAAATAAGTATTAACTCGACATCCAGCTCAGGACCCTTAATGCCAAAAGCCTCAACCCCTAGCTGATGAAACTGCCGATAACGACCCTTTTGTGGACGCTCATGACGGAACATGGGGCCCATGTACCACAAGCGCTGTATTTGATTATACAACAAGCCTTGCTCAACCCCAGCTCGAACACAGCCAGCCGTGCCTTCTGGTCGTAGACTTAACTGATCACCGTTGCGATCTGAGAAGGTGTACATTTCTTTTTCAACAATGTCGGTTACCTCTCCCACCGTGCGACGAAATAAATCCGTCTGCTCAACAATAGGAAATCGTATTTCGTGGTAACCATAACTTTGGCATAAATGCCGACAAATCTCTTCCACATACAGCCAGCTAGGCGTTTCATCCGGTTTAAAATCATTCATTCCCCGTACGGAGCGTATTGGTTGCATGCGGTCATTCCTCTCGGCTGTCACTTATTTTTCAGGCAGTGTACTGTTTTTTCCTGGCGTCGTCATTTGAAATGGCTGCGCAGTGCTCCCTTTAGCACTTACTGGTGTCGATGCGGCTTGCTGATGCCACCAAAAAGCCACCAATGCTCCCAACAAAGCAACCAACACAAGGACTAACCAAGGTAGCCATTTTTTAAGTTCAAAACGATTGTTAAAAAAAGAACGCTCATTTTTAGTGCTGGCTGAGATTCCCTGCCTACCAGAAAGATCAACCTTGCTAGGCTCTTTCCAGCCCAGTTGGTCAAATGATTCAAGCACCTCATGAGGAGGTAAGCCAACGGCATTGGCGTAACTACGCAAGTGGCCTCTAATATAAACTAAAGCACCGGCGTATGAATAATCATTTTCTTCAATGCAAACAATGTCACTTTTCTTTAGATTTAACCGGTCAGCTAATTCATCTTGAGACCAGCCTTTGGCTTCTCTTGCCACCATCAATTGCTCACCTGGCGTTATATTTTCTGTTTGCTCTTCCATATCTGGCACTCCTTCCGCTGCTTTTTCTAGCATGATTGGCCTCCCGCCTAATTCAATCAATGGGCATTATACCTGACAACAAAGGCCAGCAGAAGCCATAATAACAAAGAAAAGATAGGAGCATTGAAAGTTGACCAGACAACGATGAGTGGGATGGATAGCTCGCAGCCAGCTAATCTATAACACTGAGCTTTATTTTTTTGCTTTTGCCAGATAAAGCAACTTGAAACAGCGCTTTTCATTCTGCACTACTAGCGACTGATTAAATGAATTACTATTGGCTACAGCAAGACGAAACATAGTCATGGCACTTTTAAAGGTGTGTTGTCTACACAAAAAACCCGCATAATTGCTCTCACTTTCAAACAAATGATTGCTTTTTTTCAGCGCTGTTTGATAAGCATTATTGGCTTGCACAATTAAGCCCGCATCTTCTAACCAGTATGCCCAGGCATTCCACAAAACAGCATCATTTGGCACTTGCTGCAATGCCGTTTGAATCCAAAATTTTGATTTATCTGAATACCCTTGTTTTAATAATGCGACGCCCAACACCGCCTCTTGCTCTGCTGCTGCATAGTTAGTGACTTTTGCAGCACAACCTGCCAACACTAAAATCAATGTAGAAATCAAAAAATACCGACATTTATTCATGCAGAAAATTATAAAGAAAAAAAATAAATTATCTATACCGTGTTTTTAAAAAAACTTAGCTTTAACTCGCACCATTTAAACGGTTTTAGCCAGTCGGCGTTTACGGCCTGTTCGATCATGGAATTCACCGGCTAATTGACCACAAGCTGCGGCAATGTCCTCGCCCCGTGTTTTACGCACCCAGGTTGCCACACCATTTTTTACCAAGCGATTTTGAAAGGCTTCAATCACTTCCCGTGAAGAGGTCTCATAATGACTGCCTTTAAAAGGATTAAATGGAATTAAATTCATTTTACAAGGGACATCTTTTAACAAAGCAATCAATTCATTCGCATGCTGCAAAGAATCATTCACGCCTTTTAGCATCACATATTCAAAAGTAACCACCCGTTTTTTATGTCCATTATAATAATCACGACACAAAGGGATAAGCACCTCTAGCGGATACTTTTTATTAATTGGAACCAGCTCTTCTCGCAGTTTATTATTTGCCGCATGTAAAGACACCGCCAATGCAGCAGGGCTATCTTCTTTTAATTGCTGCATTTTAGGCACCACACCCGATGTGCTTAAAGTAACACGATACTTTGACAGCCCATAAGAATAATCCGCCATCATTAAAGACATCGCGGAGACTACTGCATCATAGTTTAATAACGGCTCGCCCATGCCCATCATCACAACATTGGTTAACGGTTGATTTGCACCTTCGCTTTTGGCTAAAGCATGCCAAGCAACCCACACTTGTGCAATAATTTCGCCCAGCGTTAAATTCCGATTAAACCCGGCTTGAGCGGTAGCACAAAAACTGCAATTTAATGCACAGCCCGCTTGCGATGACACACATAACGTAACACGAGTGCCTTCAGGAATCGCAACCATTTCAACGGCATTGCCATCAAACATTTTTAAAAGCCATTTACGCGTACCATCGGCCGACTGATGGTCTGAAACAATCTCCGGCAGTTTCGCCACAAAATGCTGGGCTAACAATTGGCGCAAGGGTTTACTTAAATTACTCATTTGAGAAAAATCCAGTACGCCATGTTGGTGCACCCACTTTAAAATTTGCTGCGCGCGATAGCTTGGCTCACCGTGATCGGCAAGCCAAGTAATCAATGCGGGCTCATCAAAGTCCAATAAATTAAAAGCAGGTGTGGCTGGTGTACTCATTAGCAATCACAGCAGCCTTTATTACCAAAGAAATAGGCAATTTCTTCTTTTGCCGTTTCTGCGCTATCAGAACCATGAACCGCATTTTCACCAATTGAATTAGCAAAATCACGGCGAATAGTACCGGCATCAGCTTCTTCAGGATTTGTTGCACCCATGATTTCACGGTTACGCACAATGGCGTTTTCACCTTCAAGCACCTGGACTACCACAGGACCACTCATCATAAAATCAACCAACTCACCAAAGAAAGGACGCTCTTTATGCACCGCATAAAAACCTTCTGCTTGCTCTTTCGATAAATTCATCATGCACATTTTTTTAACTTTTAAACCGGCATCTTCGAAACGCGATACAATTTTGCCAATAACATTCTTAGCTACAGCATCAGGCTTAATGATGGATAGTGTTTGTTCTACTGCCATGTTCAATCTCCTCAAAATTAATAAAAACGGCAGATGGCCTCTAAAATCAAGCCATCCACTCTTTTCCACCACAACCATACTGCTCACAAAAAGAGCAAAACGTCGCGTGGGCGCCCATTATACGGGTAAAACCGCTGCAGATCCATAGCCTTAACTATTCTAGCTATGCTAGGATAACAACCACCTCCATTGACCAACCTCGGGACTTAAAAAAATGACAGAATTCATTAAAAAAACATGTTTTATCATTGCATTAGTTACTTCTTACAGCTTTGCCCAGTCCACACCAACAACCGCGCCAGTAGCAGCGGCACAAGCTTCACCAGCATCGTTAGTGCCAGCGCCGCCGTCATTAAATGCTAAAGCCTACGTATTGATGGACGCCAATAGCGGAAAAATTATTGCTGAAAAAAACATGGATGAAAAAAGACCCCCAGCCAGCTTAACCAAAATTATGACGCTTTATGTGATCTCTAATGCCCTAAAGACTGGTCAAATCTCATTAAATGATAAAGTGCGTATTAGTGAAGATGCTTGGCGTACAGGCGGCTCTAGAATGTTTTTAAAAGAAGGCAGCATGGCATCTGTGCAAGAACTAATTGACGGCATAATCATTGCCTCAGGAAACGACGCTTGCGTTGCCCTTTCGGAATATGTCGCCGGCTCAGAAACTGCTTTTGTGCAAATGATGAACCAAACGGCGCAACAGCTTGGCATGACTAGCACACATTTTACTGACTCAACCGGCCTACCCCACCCAGACCATTACACAACAGCTCATGACCTGGCTAAACTGGCTCGTGCACTCATCAATAACTTCCCACAAGATTACGCCTGGTATAAACAAAAATGGATTACATACAATAAAATCAAACAACCTAACCGCAATCGCTTATTATGGCGCGACCCATCGGTTGATGGCATTAAAACCGGTCATACCAAAGCAGCTGGATATTGTCTTATTTCATCAGCAAAACGTGATGGCATGCGTTTAATTTCAGTGATGATGGGCACACCAACAGACAGTGCTCGCGCCAATGACAGCCAGGCAATACTTAATTACGGCTTCCGCTTTTACGAAAGCCATGAGCTTTATACTGCCAATACTGCCGTTAGCACGCCACGTGTATGGCTCGGGAAAAACAAAACGGTTGCACTCGGGGTAAATAAGCCTCTTTATATCACCATTCCACGCGGTCAATACCAAAATGTTAAAGCCACTGTTAATTTACCTGATCAATTGAAAGCACCAATTGAGCAAGGCAACACCTATGGTACTTTAAACATTACGCTAAACAATAAAGAAATTACGACAGAACCTTTAATCGCCTTAGCCAATGATCCGCGCGCGGGTGTTTGGAGCCGTCTAAGCGATCATGTCTCATTATTTTTTAGTAAAATGATAGGCAAAGCCTAAGGATAAAGTTATGGGGATTGTTTATTTAAACGGAGAATTTATAGAACAAAGCAAAGCCATGATTTCAGTGATGGATCGTGGCTTTTTATTTGGCGATGGCGTTTATGATGCAATTCCTGTTTACAACTATCATCCCTTCAGAATTCACCAACATCTAGAGCGTTTATTTGAAAATCTTCAAAAAATCAATTTAACAATAAATCTTAATTTAGATGACTTACAAACAATTCTAACAACACTCATACAAAAAAATAAAACGACAAATCACTCGGACTATTATCTTTATTTACAAATCTCACGTGGCGCAGACCAAAAACGTCAGCACACTTTCCCATCTAATGAGGTAAAACCAACTGTATTTGCAACCTGCCTGCCACATACGTTCAAAACTGTTGAACAATTAAGTGAAGGTATTACAGCAATAACAACGGAGGATTTACGTTGGAGATGGAGCAACATCAAATCAACTTCAATGCTGGCTAACGTCCTGCACTGTGAGAAAGCAAAAAATCAAAACGCAGATGAAGCCATACTTATTCAAAACAACCTTGCTATTGAAGGTGCAAAAAGTAATCTTTTCATCGTTGATAAAGGGGAAATATTTACGCCACCATCATCCAATCTTTTGGTCAGTGGAATAACAAGACAAGTCACTATCGAATGCGCCGAACAATTAGGAATTCCACTACATGAAAAAGAAATTTCCAAAGATCAGTTATTTTGCTGCGACGAAATATGGCTAACAGGCTCCAGCAAAGAAATTATGCCTATCACAAAACTAGATAGTAAGCTCATCAATCAAGGCAAAGCTGGGCCAATCTGGCATAAAATGATCGAACAATTCCAAAAAAACAAAACCTATCAAAAAGTAGCCGATACCGGCTCTAATATTGATTTTCCTTGTGACTTTCACATTAAAGTTATGGGCAAGGCGAATGACACTTTCAAAAACACTGTTTTTGATTTGCTAAAAACCGAATTTCCTGATATTAAAGACGCACCCTTGGATGAAAAACTCAGCAAAAACAAGAACTATCTATCACTAAACATTACTGTGCACCTTAATGATAAAGACCAATTAAATCGCGTTTATCAATTACTAAAAGACTGCCCTGAAGTACTGATGTCCTTATAGCTTCTCAATTGTGGCTTTCTCATCCTCATCAGTAAGCGACTGCAATTGCTCAACATACATCAACGTTGCACCGGCTGTTGCGGCTGGCATAACAATAAAGTTCACTATGGGAATCAAACTCATCACCATGGCCATACCACCAAAGCCCAAGCTCATTAAGCGGCGCTCCGCCAAATAGCTACGCATATTTCTAAAGGATACTCGATGATTATCCATGGGATAATCAACATACTGCAGCGCCATCATCCAAGCATTAAAAATCAACCAAAGAAAACTCGCAAAAATATGTACAATTGGAATGACAAAACACAGCAGCAGTAAAATTGCCTTAGGCAAATAATACCAAATTGTTTGTAACTGTCTGGCAAAAATTCGCGGCAAATCCCGGATAAATTCTTTCCAGGTGCCCTGCTCCAATGATTTACCCGTCACGAGTTGCTCAACCTTTTCTGATAAGAACCCATTAAATGGCGCGGCTACTAAATTAGCAATCAATGAAAAAACATAGGTCAAAACCACAACAAAAGCGACAACAAAGACAATCCATAACAAGCTATTAAGCCAATGCAACCACTGCGGCAGAAAGCTGTCGACCTTGTCTACCACCAAATGGAAATAATGTATGTTAACGGCCAGCAAGCCTGCAAATAGTAATATATTGATTATCAATGGAATAATAACATAAGCGCGCAAACCTGGCTGAAAGATTAATGAAAATCCCCGCCAAAGATAATTAGCACCATCGACAACACTATTGCTCTGATTATTTTTCATAGCCCATCATAATCCATTTCGCAAAACAAGTGGAGTATTATCTCCAGTATTATAGAATACTGGAGATAGGGGATTTATTATTGTTTTAGCAAATTAACTATTAAGGTCCAGGAGTTGCTTCTGGTTCAGGTTCAGGTTCTGTTGCTAGCTGTGCTGCTGATTTTTTCACTTCATATAAAGCTTTTCTTGTTTTATATCCTCGGAAAAAAGATTGTATCCTCGTTGCTGCATCTTTTTGTTCAGCTACTGCTGTTGCTAATTTTTCTAATAATAGTGCTATTCTTGCTACTTTTGCTTCTTCTTCTACTGTCTTTGCTGCTTCTCTTCCTAGCGCTAGTGCTAATGGTAGGAGGACTGATGGTACTGCTAGCAATAGCGTTGCTTCTTCTTTTTCTGCTACATGAGTTGCTACCAATATTAGAGCTTCTACTGTTACCAATATTCCTACTGCTAGTGCTGATTTTTCTTCTAATGCTCCTAGTGTTATTAGTGTTACTAGTGCTCCTGCTGCTGGTGGTGCTAGTGCTACCGCTGGTGCTACGAATAATACCGCTAGTGCTACTACCGCTGCTAGCTCTGCTGCTACTAGAGTTACTGCCGTTCTTACTGTTACTGTCCCTGCTGCTTCTAGTGCTAGTACTAGTGCTGTCATTGCTGCTGCTGCTAGTGCTAGTGCTAGTGCTGTTAGTACTACTATTCCTGCTGGTGCTGCTGCTACTACTGCTGCTGGTGCTGCTGCTGTTGCTGCTACTGCTGCTACTGCTGCTACTGCTGCTACGGATAATACTAGGAAGAATGGCACTGCTAGTACTGCTAGTGCTGCTAGTGCTGTTTGGTGTGGTAATTTTGGCTGAATACTGCGCAAATCCTGCCATAAAGGGGATCGCAAACTATCAGGATCTAAAATACATGGAATCACCTGTTGCCGATCGACATCATTATCAAATATGCGATAAGCAGTCAAAAGCCTGTGTTTTTGATCATCTGTTAAACCAACGATCCGCATTATACCTTCTATCGGACCGTCGGTTCTAGGAGAACGAAACGGGAAGCTATCTTTTTCTCTCTGTGCTTTCCAAGCCATTAATGCTTTGTATGTATACAGCTCATATCTATGTCCAGCGCCTGCTCCTACAATAGCAAAGCTGGCATTATCAGTAGTAAGTTCATCATAAGAAACTGGACAGCAAATAGGGTCACCAATAGAATCTAAAAAATCGTGTGAATTTGGCATGGTATAGCATTTCCTCTATTTTTTGTTGTTTCTAATTCGGATCTAGTTTTCTTTCGTCCTGCTATGGATGGTGACACGCAGCAAAACAATAAACGATTAGTGCCTAAGTTTAACATGCTAATATTAAGGAAATATTAAGAGATCAAAGAAAAGTAAAAATAATTTTCAAGTGACTGATTTATAGCAAATAAAAGGTTGATTAAGACGATATCTTTAGTGTGAAATCCACCAATAGCCGATCAATGGGCTGTTTTGCGTTTAAAATGGTTAAAAGTCAGCTCTTAAGTATTCGTTGCGACAAACACCGGCACAGAAAAAATCTGATAAAAAGCTGCTTGACTTTTTTCCTCTTAAAATAGCTCGCTTTTGATGAAAACCACTGATGCTGCTTAGCTAATAATTAGGTTAGGCGATCTTTTACTCCAAAAACGTCGCAATAGGGGGCAAGGGATTAGCGGCTCTACGAACAAGATAGACAATCGTGTCTGCTTTAAAGTGATATATTCCAGATAATTCAGGGTGGGCATGAACAGAATATTTCGCACCCAACCAAGGTTGCCACTCTCCTAATGGAATAGGCATGCGTTCTTTTAAAAATTGCGGGGGCTTAATTCCATTAAGAACTTCAAAACCAAAGGGCCTATTTTTAATTTAGTTTTGAGTTGAATTTAAACCGAGAAAATTAACTAAAAACCCCCTACCGCCAGTATTATAGAATACTGGAGATAGAAGGAGGTTTATTATTGTTTTAGTAAGTTAATTATTATCAGCTATGGAGCCCGTGCTGCTGCTTGAAATTCTGGTTCTGGCTCTGCTGCTGTTGCTGCTGCTCCTGTTTCTATATCTGGCTGTGCTGCTGCTGCTGCTTCTGCATCTCGTTCTGGGCCTCTGAAAAAAAGAGGGAAAACGTCACATAATTCAGCCGCTGCTTGTGCCACCTCTCTGCCCCCTCCGAATCGATCATGGAGTAACTTAACGACAGCCAATCTTTTTTGAGCAATCAAAAGTTTAGACGCTGGCTGTCGAGTAAACGTCACAAAAAAAATCACAGGAAGATTTTCTTCTATACATTCAAAAAGACGAACACATTTTCTTTTACCAAAGGATTTCTGAGATTCGCTTCTAATGTTTTGCAAAATTGATATTAAGTCTTCTGTTGAGTCACTTCCCTCCAGTTTTTCTATAATAGTATGAGCACTTCGGTCCTCGCCAGAATTAGGGCAAAAACGACACGTATGTTTTGTTCTATCAGCGTAAGCGTCTGCTAAACCTGAGCTATTACGCTCTGACCCTCTAAAAAAATCATGCCCTACTTGTCTAAGTTCCGTAGGATATTGCGATAACGTGGCAAGTTTTTGTAGAAAAGGATTAGCTCGTAATGCTTTAGAGGCATGTTCAAGCGCCCGATCATTTTGTGCCACCGCAGCTAAGACCACATCACGATCAGCTTTTAACTTGCGAGAGGCAAACTGAAGCGCCTCACCATCTTGTGCCACCGCAGTTAAGACCATCTCACGATCACCTCGTAATTCGGCAGAGGCATGTTCAAGCGCCCCACCATTTTCTTCCACCGCAGTTAAGACCATCTCACGATCACCTCGTAATTCGGCAGAGGCAAACCCAAGCGCCCAACCACCTTGTCGCACCGCAGTTAAGACCATCTCACGATCACCTCGTAATTCGGCAGAGGCAAACTGAAGCGCCTCACCATCTTGTGCCACCGCAGTTAAGACCATCTCACGATCACCTCGTAATTCGGCAGAGGCAAACCCAAGCGCCTCACCATCTTGTGCCACCGCAGTTAAGACCATCTCACGATCACCTCGTAATTCGGCAGAGGCAAACTTAAGCGCCCTACTATTTTGTGCCACCGCAGTTAAGACCATCTCACGATCACCTCGTAATTCGGCAGAGGCAAACCCAAGCGCCTCACCATCTTGTGCCACCGCAGTTAAGACCATCTCACGATCACCTCGTAATTCGGCAGAGGCAAACTTAAGCGCCCTACTATTTTGTGCCACCAGACCTAGCATCATACTTCTATCACCTAGTAGCATTTTTCATATCTCCTAAACAGTAGTATTTATTTCATGTTTCAGTACTTTCAGAAGCGTCTACCATCAACAACGAATGAGTGAAAGCTCTGGCTGTAAGAAAGATTATACAACACCAATATTAAGGAAATATTAAGAGAGTAAAAAAAAGTAAAAAAACTTAACTCATTGTTTTGTAGTGAATAAAAAAGATTTAAAGTGAAATTCCGAGTGTAAAAAAAACACAAAAGAAGAAAAGCAGACCTTTTCACCCCTTAAATTAGAAAATCTTTCCACAGAAATGATAGCGTTTCCTGTGGATAAGCCTGTTCAAAAGTCGGGAAGTTAGCCACTGCTTACAGCAATCGAGAATTGATTGTTTTTCATCCAGCATGGATCAATAACAGAACCTAACCAATGTGGCTAGCGTCGCTTGCTACCCAGAGCTCATTGGGGATAACCAGCTTTCAGTAAAAAAAACCACTATGAGCAAATACAAGTAGGCGCAAGCAGACATTGCAGCTTTAGAAAACAGTCAAACTCTTAAGTAAAACAAGGCGAAATGGTCTTGTGTGAAATGGCTTAAATAGCAATAATCAAGCCTCAGCTATCAAACAAATAAGGGGAACGCCATGACAACAGGAATTGACTGGCAACAATCGATAACACTAGCAAACAATAGCGAGGACGTTGCTAAAGAACTGTTGAGCATGCTGATCAGTGAATTACCTACCAATCTGCAAGATATTACGCATGCAAAAGCAAATGGCGATAATGCAACTCTCTTGCATCAGATTCACAAACTACATGGTGCTTGCTGCTACTGTGGTGTGCCGACCCTGCGAAATTCTTTAAATCAACTTGAAACTCTGCTAAAGTCCGGTCAAGAAAACAATGTGCAGATGGCCCAACTAACAGAGCAAGTTGAGCAAAACATTCAGTTGGTCTTGACAGAATATGCTCAATTAGAGCTCAGCAGCTAAAAAAGGTAGTTAAAAAAATATGAAAGATTATGATCAGAACAACTGCAATGCTGATCAAGACGAAATTCAAAAATTTGATCAAATGGCTGAGAGCTGGTGGGACCTTGAGGGTCCCATGCGAATGCTGCACAAAATAAACCCCATCCGTTTGAACTTCATCTCTCAGCACAGTCAATTGCAAAATGCCTCAGCACTGGACATTGGCTGTGGAGCAGGCATTCTATCAGAAGCGCTTGCCCGAGCAGGCGCCAATGTGACCGCCATTGATCTTAGCCCTGCAGCATTAAGTGCGGCAAAAGAACATGCTAATCAGGAAAATTTATCAATAGACTATCAGCAAAGCAGCTGTGAAGAGCTCGCAGCAAATGAGCCAGGAAAATATCAAATCATCACGTGCATGGAAATGCTTGAACACGTCCCTGACCCTGCTCAAATATTACAGTCCATTCAAACGCTGTTAGCCCCAAATGGTGTTGTTTTTCTATCAACCATTAACCGAACAGCGCTGGGTTATTTAAATGCTATTCTAGGTGCAGAATATATTTTAAGGTTATTGCCTATCGGCACTCATCACTTTAATCGCTTTATCAAACCGGCGGAGTTAGCTTGCTGGTGTCGTGAAGCTGACTTAAGCTTTAAAGGGTTAACCGGTGTCAGTTACAACCCTCTCACCGATGAATTAAAAACAAGCAAGAACACCCAGGTCAACTACATGGCCTATGCAACTCGAGTAAGCGAATGAGTAAAAAAATTTCCGCTGTTTTTTTTGACATGGATGGCACATTAATGGATACCGTGGGTGACTTGGCCAATGCATTCAATTTACTATTAACTAACCACCAAAGACCAACATTATCACTTGATACCATTCGTGAAATAGTCACGGGAGGAAGTAAAACGCTAATCAAACGCGGCTTTGGTTTTGAACCTGATCACGCTGAATACACACAACTGCGTGAAGAATTTATCTCCTTATACGATCAAAATATTAATGCTTGTACAACACTTTTTCCTGGTGCCACTGAGTTACTTAATTTTTTAAATCAACACAACATTCTTTGGGGGATTGTAACCAACAAACCCGCCTGGCTTGCCGATGCACTTGTTGATGATTTCAACTTACGAGAAAGCTGTCAATGTGTTGTTGGCTATGACACGGTCAATGCATCTAAACCAAAACCCGACAGCCTATTGTATGCTCTAAAATTAACCGGTGCATCAGCCGAAAATACACTGTATGTCGGTGATTCACGTTCTGATATTATTGCCGCAAAAGCAGCTAATATTGAGTCCGTTGCTGTCACCTATGGTTACCGAGACCCTCAAGATAACCCCCATAACTGGCAAGCCGATCATGTCATTGACTCACTGAGTGAGCTTATTGATATTATCAACTTAACTAACAACAGTTAAATGCCACTACGGGCTAGGATTTATCAATAAAACATGCTATCTTTTTTCGCATGTCAAACTCAATTAAACGCATACTTATTATTACTTCTGGCGGCGATGCCCCCGGCATGAATGCTGCTATTCGAGCCATTGTTCGCTCTGGCATACAAAAAGGCATTGAGGTGTTTGGTTGTGAATTAGGCTTTCAAGGCCTTATTGACAAAAACATTTATTCTATGACAGCTGAGTCGGTTGGCAATTGTATTCAACGTGGTGGCACCATACTAAAAAGTGCCCGTTGCTTGGCTTTTCTTGAAAAAGCAGTGCGAGATGGGTGCCGTGCTTTTCTAAAAGAACAAGGCATTGACGCTATTGCGATGCTGGGTGGCAATGGCAGTTTTGCTGGTGCTGCACGCTTAAGTGATGAGGGTGGCCCTGCCATGATCGGCATACCTTGTACAATAGACAATGACATTGCACACACAGACTACACCATTGGCTTTGACACCGCTCGAAACACAGCTCTTGAAGCTATTGACCGAATTCGCGATACTGCATTTAGTCATAATCGTCACTTCATGATTGAAGTTATGGGACGCGCTTCAGGCTTTCTGGCTGTCGATGTTGGCATTGCTGGCGGCGCTGAAATTATTCTTATCCCTGAATATCCAATGACTATTGAGCAAATAACTCAAAAAGTGAATAAAAAAGGGCGAGAAAAGTGCGCGTCAATTATGGTCGTTGCTGAAGCAGATGAACCTGGCCGAAGCATTCGCATTGCCAAAGAAATCAAAGAAAGAACCGGCGTCCACTACCGCGTTTGCATTTTAGGGCATACTCAACGCGGCGGAACTCCCTCACTGCTTGACAGAAAAATTGCCACACTAATGGGCATTCACGCTGTCGAAGCTATTCTGCAAGGCCAAAAAAACAAAATGGTCTGCATTGACAAAGAATCAACTATATTACGTGACTTGCCAAAAGCTGATGAACCTGCAAGACAATTTGACCAACAACAATTGCTCAGCATGAATAACCTTATTTGTGAAGCATAGCAACTTTATATTACACTAGTAAAAAATATTCCCATAGTAGATTCTCTTACTTAAAAAGTTTAATTTGGAATAGGGAAAACTAACTAAGAAAAACCCCCTGCCGTCAGCATTATAGAACACAGGAGACAGTGTGTTTTGTTGAGTCCCTAACAAGATAATGATTTTATGCTATAGCTAAAGTTGAGGCTGCTGCTAACTCACCAAGATCTTTCCACCTTCTTTATCTTTTAACTGGCAGTCTCTTTTCGTATTACTTGACTCCGCCCTCTTCGCTTTGCTGCTTTAAGAGAAAGCGTATTTTCCAGCCTTATAAGCTGATCAAAAGGTTTCCGCATTTCACAAGGCTCTTTTTTACGGGTCTCACTACCTTACTGCCATCACATTAAATTCTATGCTATCTTCTAATGATGCTCAAAAATATAAAAAGGCCTTTGCAATGCTCTCCAATCATTCATCCATTTATTACACGCTCATCCCTGTAGTAACCGTTTTGCTAGCACTGGGTTTTGGCTTATCAATTAAACCTAAAGGGCTTTTGATTAATATCATTCAAGCACTTGCTGCTGGCACACTGCTTTGCGTTGTTGCTAGCGAATTACTACCGCAAATAAAGTTCGCTGGCAACGGCGTCTCTCTAAGCCTCGCACTAACCCTGGGCATGCTACTGATGATTGGCTTAAGCCGCCTTAACCCTGGGTGCTGCGGATCAGATGCCAGTAAAACACCGTTAACTCCCTTTGTTGCCGGCTTTAGTCTCGAGTTTTTCATCAATGGCATTGTTATTGTGCTTTCAGTTTTAGCTGGCCACTTTGCCTCAATCATTGCAGCACTTTCATTAAGTGCCTGTTGTTTTGTTTGTGGCTTATCGATAACTACTCGCTTTATTTCTGTGGGCTTTTCAACAAGAAAAACCATCATCAGTGTATTTTTCATGGCTCTTGCTTTTCCAGCTGGAGGTATAATAAGTTATTTCTTATTAACCCGACTGGCTAATAATTGGATACAAGATATTATTGCCTTTAGCATTGCCGTTTTACTTTATATAGCAACAGCGGATTTATTAAAAGAAGGCTTCAAACCCAAAAGCAGCTGGCCAAAAGTATCTTTTTACGCTGGTTTTTTGCTTATTTTATTAGTAAAGGCTTACCTAAACTAACAAATTTCCTCATCAGAAAAACCTTCACTCTCAATGAGTTTGCGCAACTTATCAAGAGCATCTAATTGCGTTTTACGCACTTTTTCACGAGTCATTCCCAAAGCCTCTCCAACCACTTCCAGCGTCTGTCGCCCATGACCTAATAAGCCAAAGCGTCGCGCCAAAACATTTTTTGAATCTTTATCAAGCATCTTTAACCAGCCCTGTATGTGCTCACCTAAATCTAAATCTTGGATTAAATCTGCAGGATCTAAGGTGTTTTCATCTGCCAGTGTTTCTATTAATGGCTTACCATCTTCACTAGCAACGGCATCTATTGATGTGGAAGATTGTGATAAATTCATCATCCGACGAATATCATCAAGCGGTTTGTCAATCCATTCTGCTAGCTCTTCAACACTGGGTTTATGGTCTATTTTTTGCTCTAGCTTTTTAGCCGCACGCAAATAAATATTTAACTCTTTAATAATATGAACCGGCAGACGCACTGTGCGGCTCTGGTTCATGATCGCTCGCTCTATGGTCTGACGAATCCACCACGTAGCATACGTTGAAAATCGAAACCCTTTTTCAGGATCAAACTTTTCAACTGCTGTCATTAACCCTAAGTTACCCTCTTCAATTAAATCCAAAAAATCCAAGCCACGATAACAATAACGTCTAGCAATCTTCACGACCAATCGTAAATTACTTTCAATCATTTTTGCTCGTGCTTTTTTATTATTTTTTCGAACCTTTCGCGCCAAAGCTTTTTCTTCTTTTGCAGTCAATAGTGACTTAAAGCCCAACTCATTTAAATAGAGTTGCGTTGGATCCAAGTTATGATGGGTATCCTTTTTTGTTTCAGTTTTCTTTACTGAATCGGCAGACTGATCTGCTGTTTTTTTTCTAGCTGTCATTTCTCGGTGTTCCTTCCATGGTTTAACCAAGTGATTTAGTCATTAAGTTTTTGACAAGTAGTTTAACGGATTAACTGGTTTGCCGTTACGCCGAATCTCAAAATGCAACATAGCTTTACCACCCGTTGAGCGACCCATGCGTGCAATCACCTGCCCTTGAGAAACACGTTGGCCTTCCTTGACCAAAATTTTCTGGTTGTACGCATAAGCACTTAAATAACTTGCGTTGTGCTTAATGATAATTAGATTACCATAACCTCGCACACCTGTTCCAGCATAAACAACATTACCAGATGCTGATGCTTGAATAGCTTCACCCAAGCGACCTCCAATGTTGACGCCCTTGTTGCCCGCTTGCCTGCTAGAAAAACCAGCAATGACTTTCCCTTGCGCTGGCCAACGCCAATTTCTAACTGGCCCTACGTATACTGGTTTTTTAATCGCTTTCTTTGCTGGCTTGCTTGTTGCTTGCGTTGGCTTTTCGGGTGCAACAGAAGGTGTTGCTATAGGCTCCTCTGAACTCGGCCGTTGTTCCTGCTCATTAACATTCATTGTTAACCGCTGACCTGGGGAAATATCATAAGGTGGTTTCAAATTATTGGCCTCTGCCAAGCCTCGATAATCTAAACCAAAAGACCATGCAATTGAATATAGTGTGTCACCCTCCCTTACCACATAGCCATTGGCTTTAGCCTGTGGCTGGCTCCAGCCATCGACAATCGGAGCTGGCTTAGGTGGTGCAACTGCACAAGCAGATAGCAGTAAAAAAAGTACTACGCCGACTGTCCAGACAACAACTTGATAACTATATTTTATTAATAAATGCCCTAGTCTCATAATTATTAACTATTTTGATAAGCCATTAACCCACAAAGATAATTGATCAAAAGCTTTATAGTGTGTTAAGTCCACACGAATTGGTGTAATAGAGACATAATTATTATTAACCGCATGAAAATCGGTACCAGGGCCTGCGTCTTGCTCAGCTCCAGGAGGTCCAACCCAATAAATGGTGTGCCCGCGTGGATCTTTCTGCTGAATCACAGGTGCAGTTTTATGGCGCGTGCCTAAACGTGTCACCTCAAAACCTTCAAGTTGTTCAAAAGGCACATCAGGCACATTAACATTTAAAATGGTCGATGCCGGCAACGGGTCTTTTACAATTTGATTAACCAACTGTTTTGCCACCATTGCTGCCGTATCAAAGTTCTGATCACCAACCAGTGAAACAGCAATCGCTGGAAAACCCAAGAAACGCCCTTCCATGGCAGCAGCAACCGTTCCTGAATACCATACATCATCACCCAAATTAGCGCCGTCGTTAATCCCAGACAAAACCAGGTCAGGTTTATAGTCAAGCAGTCCAGTAATAGCCAAGTTAACACAATCGGTTGGTGTACCTTCCACGCTAACAACATGCGTTGATAAATACTTTGCTCGTAGCGGTACTGTCAATGTCAATGAATTACTCGCCCCACTCCGATTACGGTCAGGAGCGACCACATCAACCTCAGCAATATCTCTAACATGCGCAGCTAAAGTATTTAAACCTTTTGCATCAACACCATCGTCATTTGATAATAAAATTTTCATGCGTGAATCCTTATAATTTAATTTCGAATACGATCTTAGCACGCATAGAACACAAGTGAAAACCCGCTATTTTATTCTAATCCATTCACTACTGATGAAATACAGCTCGCCTACTGCGGTAATTGCAAAACCTGATAGTAAGTCTCGTTTTTTTTCACCATACCTAAATCATGACGAGCACGCGCTTCAATTGCTTCATTGCCATTTTTCAATCCAGCAATATCAGCCACTAATAAACTATTCGTTTCAGCAACACTTTCATTATTTTTCTGCTGTAGCACAGCCACCTTATGAAGCCGCCAAGAGGCCACCAGACCTGTCTGACTAAACCAAAGCACATACTGCAAAAAAAAACACAGCCCCAGTAATATAATTACTTGAAGCTGTGTAAAGCGTTTTTTCAACATAAATAAGTGCTTTTATTTTTTAACGGGAAAGGCTTTCATTCCAGCATAAGGCGCCTGACTGCCTAACTGCTCTTCAATGCGTAACAGCTGGTTATACTTAGCCACACGATCTGAGCGACATAATGACCCTGTTTTAATTTGACCTGCAGCCGTCGCAACCGCCAAATCAGCAATAGTCACATCGGCAGTTTCCCCTGAACGATGTGAAACCACCACACTATAATTATTTTCTTGCGCAATACCAATGGTTTCAAGTGTTTCAATTAATGTGCCGATTTGATTCAATTTAATTAAAATGGAATTTCCAACCGACTCAGTAATACCACGCTTCAATAATTTAGGATTAGTCACAAACAAATCATCCCCAACTAGCTGTACTTTAGAGCCTAAGCGCTTGGTTAATTCAGACCAACCAGCCCAATCCTCCTCTGCCAAACCATCTTCAATAGATAAAATAGGATAACGACCTGCCCAATCTTGATAAATATCAGTTAACTGCCCAGCAGTTAATGGCTCAGACTTTGATCCCAGATGATACAAACCATCACGGTAAATTTCCGAACTAGCCACATCTAAACCTAAATAAACATCTTCACCAGGTCGATAACCCGCTTTCTCAATCGCTTCCAAGGTTAAATCAAGTGCCGCCTCATTACTGTCTAAATTAGGAGCAAAACCACCTTCATCACCAACCGATGTTGGAAAACCTCTGTCCGCTAAAATCTTTTTCAAATGATGAAAAATTTCTGTCCCATAGCGCAAGGCCTCAGAAAAGCTTGGCGCACCGACGGGCAAAATCATGAACTCTTGAATATCTAAATTATTATTAGCATGCGCCCCACCATTAATGATATTCATCATTGGTACTGGCATTGTATAAGGGCCCTCTCCGCCCAAGTAACGGTATAGTGGCAAATTTTCATCACGTGCTGCTGCATGAGCATTAGCCAAAGACACTGCTAAAATAGCATTAGCGCCTAACTTACCTTTATTTTCAGTACCATCAAGGCCCATCATGGCATGATCAATTTCATATTGGTTTTTAGGATCCTTACCCAATAAAACTTTTGCAATGTCATTATTGACATGAGACACCGCTGTTTGCACTCCTTTACCAGCATAACGATCGCCGCCATCACGCAGTTCAACTGCTTCGTGAATGCCTGTTGATGCACCTGATGGAACCGCTGCAGATGCCTCAACACCCGATGAAAGCTGTACAGTTGCCTCAACTGTTGGATTGCCGCGTGAATCTAATATTTCTCGGCCAATGATTTTTGTAATGGTACTCATAATTATTTTTCCTCTTTTGCTATTATCAATTAATTTCCTTTGGCAATGACATCAAGTGCCTGCAAAACTTTCAATAAATCAGGCATATCCGCCAATGGCCATGAATTAGGGCCATCACTTAACGCCTCATCTGGTCTTGGGTGTGTCTCCATAAAAATACCCGAAATACCGACGGCCATTGCTGCTCGCGCCAATACTGGCACAAATTCACGTTGCCCGCCAGATGTGGCGCCCTGACCACCCGGCAGCTGAACCGAGTGTGTTGCATCAAAAACCACAGGACAGCCTGTTTCTCGCATAACAGCCAATGAGCGCATATCCGACACCAAATTATTGTAGCCAAATGAGGCACCACGCTCACACACCATGATTTTGTCATTCCCAGTTGCTTTCGCTTTTGCAACAACATGGGTCATATCCCAAGGCGCTAAAAACTGCCCTTTTTTAATATTCACAGCACAGTTAGTTTCTGCTACTTTCTGGATAAAATTAGTTTGACGGCATAAAAAAGCAGGGGTTTGCATCACGTCGACCACACTGGCAACCTCATCAAAAGGAGAGTCTTCATGCACATCAGTCAAAATTGGCACGCCAATTTGTTCTTTCACTTTAGCTAAAATTTCTAAGCCTTTAGCAACACCCAGGCCACGAAAACTTTGATGAGATGAGCGGTTTGCTTTATCAAAGGATGACTTATAAATAAAAGGGATAGATAGGTCTTCTGTAATTCTTTTCAGTGTTTCAGCGGTGCTTAACGCCAGCGCTTCTGACTCGATAACACAGGGGCCGGCAATTAAAAAAAACGGACGATGTAAACCAACTTCAAAACCACATAACTGCATAAAGCCCTCCGATTAACAAAACTCAGCACCGATCATACGCCATATGGCACAGGAAGACCAACCCACAGCCTAAGCGGCAGCTTTGTCTTTTCCTCGAATATGACCGACGACATACATTAGTATTGGCAAAATAATTAAATAAAATACACAGCAAGCACCGGCATAAGCCAAAGCTTTAGTAAACATTCCTGGGTAAAACAACACGACAACCAGTGGCGGCAAAAAAGCCACAGAAAAAACCAGCACTCCATCTTTGCCTTTTTTTCCACGATGCAGGCCATCACTAATGAAATCAACTAATGACAACGATACACATAAAAAAGCCGTAAAGGCACAAACTGAAACAAATAAAACACTCAGTGTTTTCAAAATAGGCTCGCTCGTTATTAGGGCTAAATTGTGCATTAATGAGGAGGTCGTGTTGGGTGAGCCTATCATTGAGATCAGCCCAGTTTCACCATATTTTGGTACAGCCCCCTGCACAACAGCAATCCAAATCGCATAAAGAATCAGCGGAAAAACACTGCCAATCAATAGCACCCTCGTTAATCGACGACGATCACTGTTTAAGTATTGTCTAATGCTTGGCAAAATATTTGCAAACCCAAATGACGTAAGCATCACCATCCAGGCTGATCCGCGTATTTGATGATTACCAACATTCAATAGGCTTGTTTTCATATGAAAAGCAATCGCAATAATCAATACCAAACAAGACACGCCCTTAAAAATCATTAGCCCTCGATTTAATAAATCAACCGCCCCTATCCCCCGATAAACAATCCCCGCTAAACCAGCAGCCACAATGATCGTGGCCAAACTTCGCGGAATATGTATATTTACTTTTGATAGCAGCGCAAGTAAAACATCGCCAGTACCCGCCAAATACGCACAAATTAATGTATACAGCAGCATTAACGAGATAAACCATGCTGCAATTTCGCCCACTGGACCTAAAGTATACTTAGCCATACTAATGAAGTTTGTTCCCGCTGGCAGCCACAGGTTTACCTGCAAAACCAACCAAGCACCGACAAACATAAGCACCCAGCTAGCAATTAAGATCACCGCCGTTGTTGAGTATGCCTCATGTGACGTTACCACCGGCAGCGCTAACATTGCTGCACCAACACACGTTCCCAGAATCAGTAGAATACTGCCAATTTCTCTGCCTAACATAAAATATCGCCACAAAAAGATAATGGGCGAGTATAGCCGAGCTTTACCTTAATCACCAGACCTCGTACACTCAGTCCCATAATAAATAAAGTATCGAGGAATTTCATTATGGCTGCAAACCCTTCATTATGGAGCTTTATTATTGATGCCGGCCCTGTTGTAAAATTAGTCATGCTACTGCTTTTAGCGGCATCTATTATCTCCTGGACCTTTATTCTGCAAAAAAGCCGCCTGGCAAAACAAATCAAACAGGATGCTGAAACTTTTCAAAATCAATTTTGGTCTGGCATGGATTTAAATGAGCTATACAATCAACACCAACAAAACACTCACACTAACAATGGCCTAGCTCAAGTTTTTACAGCAGGATTTAAGCAGTTTCAACAAATGCGACAACTGACAAACTGCCCTACCCCAATAATGCTTGAAGCCACTGAACGAGCAATGCTCACCGCACAAACTAAAGCCCTTGCTCCTTTTGAACAGCATCTACCAACTCTAGCAACCATTGGCTCCACTAGTCCTTATGTTGGTTTATTTGGCACTGTTTGGGGAATTATGACCGCCTTTCAATCACTCGGTAGCGTGCAACAAGCGACGATTGCCATGGTAGCACCGGGCATTTCCGAAGCACTAATTGCCACCGCTATTGGCCTGTTTGCTGCAATCCCTGCTGTAATTGCCTACAATCGATTTAGTCACACCCTAACTCAGCTGCATGAAGAATATGCCGTATTTACAGAAGAGTTTATCACTATTTTGCAACAGCAGCTTTATCATGCAACGCCTTCAGCCCAACCTCAAACTGAGGAAAACCCCGCATGATCAGCAATAGAAGTCGTCTCAAACGACACCAAAAAAATAAAACATTAATGGCTGAAATCAATGTCGTACCTTATATTGATGTTATGCTGGTTTTGCTGGTTATTTTCATGATTACAGCCCCCCTGTTAACGCAAGGCATTCACGTTAACCTGCCACAAGCACAGGCCAAGGCGTTATCAGCAAAAGAGCAACTGCCCATTATTGTCAGCGTTAATAAAGCAGGCCAATTGTTTTTAAATATTAGTAACACACCAAAACAAGCCATAGCTGATAAAAAGCTCAGCGAACAAGTCAGTGTTGCTTTAAACCAAGCAAAGCAAAAAAACAACCCAAGACAAGTCTACGTTAAAGGGGATCGCGATGTGCCTTATGGCAAAATTGTGCAAGCCATGGCATTACTGCAACAAGCAGGCGCTCCAGAGGTTGGATTAATTACTCGACAAACAAATAATTCATAATTAAATATAAAAAATAATAACGGAAAGAATGTTTCTTTAATTGCATTTAATAAACAAGCGTTACTAAAAAACTAAAATTAACTAATCAAAACTGGCATAGCTAGTGGTTTTTCAACATCTGCTTCGACTTCCTGCCAATTAATATCAACAGCAGAACCACCATCAAATGATTTCTTCAGCGCCGCCTTAACAACCTCTTTAACATTAAGCTGTGCTTTTTCTGGCTGTTTTTTATCAATATAAGGACGAAATGCCTCAACATACAAACTACCATCTTGCCAGCCAGCCAAATAAGGCTGATTAATAATTCGCACAGGCGTACCTTTCGGTGTCATAGCAAACAGTTCTTCAATGTTTTCTGGGTACAAACGAATACAGCCAGCACTACTACGACGACCAACACCATTTGGCTCATTGGTTCCATGTATTAAATAGGTTGGTAATGACAGGCGCATTGCATAATCACCCAAAGGATTATCTGGTCCTGCTTTAACAATTTTTTCAACCGGATCACCACGTTCTTGACGATATTTCATAATGCTATCAGGCACAATCCAAAAAGGATTTTTTATTTTTTGCATTATCTTAAGCTCACCCAAAGGCGTGCTCCAATCTTCTTTACCAACGCCAACAGGAAAAATAAAAACTTTATTTTTGTTTTTAGGATAATAATATAAGCGATGCTCTGCCACATTAATAATAATGCCTTTACGCGGATAAGGCGGCAACAAATATTGCGTTGGAATAATGAGCGTTGTACCTGGCACTGGCTGAAAATCTGCATTATCCGCCAAATCCGTAGGAGCTACCCCGTTATTTGCCAAATACAAATCATCAAAGGCTATATTGAAATGACGAGCAATTGCCGTGAAACTGTCTCCAGGTTTTGTCACGTAAAATTGCAACTTACCAACCATGTCATTGTGCTTGCTCGGCAGCGGAAACTCTAAGGCAAAACCGTTCGCACACACTCCCATCAACACAACAGCCAGCAGGATTAATCGATACTTTATTCTTTTCATTCTTACCATCAGTAATTGATATTAATAATGCACAGTCTAGGCTAGCTGCCCTGGTAATTCAAGCCTCCATGCCGGTTTTATGCGTTATTATCATTTATTTCGGGTGGTTAAGAATCTTCTTCTGCATCGCTTTGCCAACCCAGTTTTGTTGCCACTAGGTGGGTAACCATGCAACCAAACAATATGATGATCCAGCTAACAAACAGCCAAATCAAAAATAAAGGAATAATTGCCATGGTGCCATACAATAAGTGATAGGTATGCACATGAAGGACATATAAACTAAACAGGTGCTTGGCTGATTGAAATAAAATAGTTGTTAATAAGCCGCCGGCCATCGCAGCCCACACAGGCACTTTTGTTACCGGAAAAGCCCAATTAACTAAAGAAAAAACAATAAAGCTGAAAAAGTAAGGCAATAAAAACAACAGAGGCTTATCTAAAAAAACAGGCCCTGCCGTTTTATAAACAATGGGAATTGCCATAATATAAGAGCCAAACCACAGGGCCACGGCAATAAAAATAGGCGTCAAGACCAGCATAATAAAATATAATAACAATGAAGCAAAAAAGTTCCGCTTTATTTTAATATTCCAAATACCATTAATTGCTGCACTCATGTTGTAAATCATTAAAACGGAAATAGTAAATAAAAAAACAACATTTGTTTTAGAAAGCAGCTTCGCATTATCCATAAATTTATCTAAATATTGCACCACCAAATGAGCAGAATCTGCAATTAAATTGGAAAAAACTAAATTACGAATCTGATCTCCCAAATGATTGCCAATCGGCAAAAAAGAGATAATATTAATAGAAATAATCATGATTGGGATTAAACTTAATAGCGTAGCATATGCCAATGATGCCGCTCGATAGGTACAACCCTCGCGCACAAAACGTTTAAACACTTTTTTAAGATTGGTGCCAGCAGCCATAATTGTTTTTCTCACCATGCTAGATCTCCTTATCCCTGCAATAATCCCAGTTTAACTGGTTCAAAGTAAAATACCAGCGCATCTTTTCAAGCTGAAAAATATAGCGTATGGTAGTTGAAGTTAAGAGGAGTAATCATGAAAAAAGCAACCATCTATCATAACCCTCGCTGCAGCAAATCCAGGCAAGCCTTGCAACTACTCGAAGATAATAATGCCTCTGTTGAAATCATATTATATCTAAAAACGCCACCCACGATGGATGAACTGAGAGTACTATTAAAAAAACTAAAATGTGATGCTAAAGACTTGGTACGAAAAAAAGATGCCGCATTTAAAGCACTCAATTTCGATAGCCAGGCTGCATCTGATGCTGATTGGCTAACGCTTCTACATCAACAACCTGCCTTATTAGAACGTCCTATTGTCACTGTGGCTAACAAAGCAGTGATTGGCCGCCCACCTGAAAATATTTTGGAGATTATTTAAATGCCCTATGTACTCGTTCTGTATTATAGCCGCTACGGCTCAACTGCAAAAATGGCCAATGAGATTGCCCGCGGCATAGAGCAAGTTACTGGCATTGAAGCCAAAGTTCGCACTGTGCCACCAGTTTCAGCAAATACTGAGGCTACTGAAAAAAAAGTGCCTGAATCAGGCCCGCCTTATGCAACACTGGAGGATCTTGCTGAGTGCACAGGCCTCGCATTAGGTAGCCCAACACGCTTTGGCAATATGGCCGCCGCACTGCGCTATTTCCTGGATCAAACCGGAGCATTATGGCAATCAGGCGCTCTTATCGACAAAGCTGCTGGAGTTTTTTGCTCAACCGGCAGCCTGCACGGCGGCCAAGAAACTACTTTACTGAGCATGATGCTTCCACTGATTCATCATGGTGCCCTGATTGTTGGACTACCTTATAGCGCCACAGAATTATTTAGCACAACTGGTGGCGGCACGCCTTATGGCCCCACTCATGTTGCTGGCTCAGACAGCTCAATGCCAATGACAAAAGAGGAAATAAATTTATGCCGGATTTTTGGAAAGCGACTAGCTGACACTGCACTTAAGCTACAAAAAGCGTAAATTATCATGATTAAACCTAGCGACTATTACCAGCAACTTGTAATCAACAAACAAATAGAGGCTAACTCAGAGCAAGAAAATATCCTCCCCTTACTCGATGATATTTTTGCAGCCATTCACCAGATAAAACAAAAGCCTTTTTTGACCCGCCTCACCTGGCAGCTTATGCCAAACAAACGGCCGCAAGGCGTTTACTTATGGGGTGATGTCGGCATAGGGAAAACGTTATTAATTGACTGCCTTTGTCGATGTCTACCAAGTGAATTACGCTTAAGAACACACTTCCACCAGTTTATGGCAAACATTCATCAGCAAATGTTTGCGCTTAAAGCAGAAGAAAACCCACTCGAGATTATTGCCAATGACATAGCAAAAAAAACACGGCTGCTGGCTCTAGATGAGTTTTTAGTCAAGGACATCAGTAACGCCATGATTCTTTCAGGTATCCTTAAAGCTCTACATAAAAGAAACGTATTTATTATCACCACTGCCAACTTAGCCCCAGATGATTTGTATCAAGGCGGCCTGCAACGACAGCGTTTTTTACCCGCTATCGCCTGGCTTAAAGAGAAACTTCACATCTGCCATCTTAACCAGCAGAAAGATTACCGAACGAAAAAAAAACCAGGCACAAAAAAAACATCAGTCACATCACTTAAGGAAAAATTTAATCAGCTTGCTTTGGGATTAGAAAAAGACAACCAGCCACTGATTATTTATCAACGCCCCGTTAAAATAGTTGCGCAAGCCGGTGATGTTATTTGGATTGATTTTATAGCGCTGTGTAACATCCCAAGATCCTATCAGGACTACCTAGCTATTTGTGAAAAATACAAAGTTATTTTACTGGATAACTTGATTACCATTAAGCCGAACCAGCACCACTTTGCAACAAACTTCATTAAGTTAATTGATGTTTTATACGATCAAAATATAAAAATATATTTAGATCCTAAGCTAGCGCTTACTGACATTTATCCCGAAGGTCGATTTAAAAAACCCTTCAAGCGAACATTATCTCGCTTAAATGAAATGAAGCAATAAACCAAAGAACATAAATTGGCTTCACCAACACCTAAGCTCTAATTTTTCCTATTAATTGCAAAGTCTCTTTATTCTCTGGCACTTCACTACCTAGCAACCAATCAAACAAAACCGGATCAGGACTTTCTAACAATAATTCAAATGCTTTTTGCTCATGCGCTGACAATTGCGCATAACCATTATCCAAAAATTCCTCCAACAGCAAGTCAATCTCAAGCATGCCTCGCCGACATTTCCACTGTAAATGACGTGTTGAACTATTTTTCATTCTCTTATAATCCTTTCTTATGAGCCACAGGTTTTTTAAGAAAAAAAGCTAAAAAGGTAGCTAACACAAAACCAATTGGCAGAATAATCAGCGCATGCTGCATCGTTGAAAATTTATAAAACTTAACTCCTTCAGAAACACCACCTGTCCACGCCCAATCAATAATTTTACCAACCAATGGTTGAAAGAATGACGGTAAAAGCATCACTAAAAAATTAACAAACGCAATGGCTGTTGCTGCATAACGTTTTGTAACAAAAAAACGAGCGAAAGCAAAACACGTTACCTGAACACTGTTGAAGAAGCCAAACAAAAACAGAGTTAACTCCATAGACCAAACCGTAGTAAGACCACCATACATTACAATACAAATAAAAACGGTCGACAATACAGAACCGGCCATCAACAAAAAGCGTCTTTCTTTAACGTAACCAGATAGTAGCCCCATAACTGGCGCACCAACCAACCAGCCCACAAAAACAAAGCTAACGATCGTAGAATGCACCTCTAACGGCAAACTCATCCAATTACTAACAAACTTGCCCCCCCAACTGTTAATGAATGGCACCGCCCACATTTCTGCAAAAATTGACAAGGATAAATATAAGAAAGAAGCAACAAACCCACAAAGCCAAAGCTGGGGTGATTTAGCAATTCGAATAAAAGCGGATATAACAGAAGTAGATTGATTTGGAAAATCAGAAGAAGAGTGCTTAACCAACTTATAAAATCGCTTATAACGCCTTTCTTCAGGCACATCTTTTAAAAAGGCAAAAAACAGAATCAATAAAATCACACCAAAAAAAGTAGCGCCAACAAGCACTTTATGCCAACCAATTTCTCGAACAAAGTAACTCAATAATGTATCTGCGGAAATTGCACCCAGCATACCCAGAGCCGTCACAACACCTGCAAAAAAGCCGAAATATTTCTCCGGCAACCATACCGCAGCAAGCTTTAAAGCTCCAACAAAAGCAAAAGCACTCCCAGCCCCAATCAAAAATCGACCAGCAAGCGCAAAAGAATAAAGGTGCGTTAAAGAAAAAATAAAACTACCCAATATACAAGCAAACAAAGCAATGATTAAGGTTTTTCTTGGACCAAATTTATCTAAAATAACCCCAACACCTAGCTGCAGTGGAGAGTAAGCAAAATAATAAGCACTAGACAACAGCCCTAAACCAGCAAAACTCAAACCATAAAAATCTTTTAAAACTACTGTTAAAACACTTGGCTCAATTCTTAGCAAATACTCATACGAGTAAAACAAAGCCGCTAAAAAACAAATCATCCATCCACGTAATTTCATGTGTATCCTTTAAACATTAATATTTTGGAAATAAACTCAATAAAGCAAATTTACGAAAAATACTATAGCAAAAAGCCAAGAAACTTTCTACAACTGCTTTTAGAAGATCAATCAGTTACGGGGAACTCTTAAAAAAAACATAACTAACTGAATAAGAAAAACACAAAGTCTTATTTTTCACCTGTCTTAGCACGACAAAGCAACTCATAAGACAGCATGCCAAGCTGGTCAGCAAGCTCGTCAATGGGCAATTCTTTTCCCCACAGCTCGACCATATCACCAATACGCACAACACCGTTAACATTCGTGACATCAATAACAAGCATATCCATAGACACACGCCCCACAGTTAAAGCTCGCTGTCCATTGACAACCACAGGGGTTCCTGATGGTGCTTGCTGAGGATAACCATCACCGTAACCGGCCCCAACAATCGCTATTTTTCTGTTCTTATCACTTGTCCATGTTGCACCATAACCCACGGCATCACCTTCGACTAACTGCTTTATTGCCATTATTGGCGCTTTAAAAGTCATGACCGGCTGTAATGCTAAACTTCTGTCTATTGAAAAGGGCTGGACACCATACAGCATTAAGCCCGGACGAATCCAATCTTTCAAAAAAGTAGGATACCGTAAAATACAAACGGAATTACCCACACTGCACGGCGCATTATATTTACTAGCAATAGATTCAAACAGCTGTAACTGCTTTTCGCTCATGCTATCTTTTTCTTCACCAGCACAAGCTAAATGTGTCATTAATCCAATAGGAGACTGTATGTATTTTTTTTTCAATAATAATTCATAAACATCAACAGCATCACTAAGGTAAAATCCTAAACGGTGCATACCCGTATCAATCTTCAACCAAATGCGCAAAGGGTTTTTTAATTTGGCCGCTGCTAAAATATCTAGCTGCTCTTTACAATGAATCACACACTGCAACTGATATTCCTCACACAATTTCAGCTCTGCCAAATCTTGAAATCCAGCCATCACAACAACAGGTTGAGATAAAGATAATTTTTGCTGCAAAAAAACAGCTTCGCCAACCGTTGCAACACCAAAAGCATCTGCTGCCGTCAAGGCCCTTGCTACTTGCAACATACCATGGCCATAAGCATCGGCCTTAATCATTGCTAAAATTTTTTGCCCTTGTAGGGCAGACTGAATACAAGAAAAATTATGCTTTAATGCCGCTAAATCAATATCAACAATCGCTCGACGAATCACACAAAAGCCCCCGAAGAAACCTCATCATGACTCAAGTTCTCAAAACGCGTAAAGCGACCAAAGAATGTTAATCGAACTGTTCCTATCGGCCCATTACGGTGTTTACCAATAATGATTTCTGCAACACCTTTACTAGGGCTATCTTCGTTATATACCTCATCACGATAAATAAAAGCAATAATATCGGCATCTTGCTCAATAGCACCCGATTCACGCAAATCTGACATGATAGGCCTTTTATCTGGACGTTGCTCTAAACTACGGTTTAGTTGTGATGCAGCAACTACAGGCACATTTAATTCTTTTGCTAATGCCTTTAATGAACGCGATATTTCAGAAATTTCAGTGGCCCTATTTTCTTTTGCTCGAGCCGACTGCATTAATTGCAAGTAATCAATTACAATTAAACCCAAACCACCATGCTCACGAGCGACTCGGCGCGCTCTTGCTCTAAGCTCGGTTGGTGTTAGTGCAGGCGTATCATCAATATACAATTTGGCTTGTGATAGCATACTAACGGCAGAAGTAATTCGAGGCCAGTCATCATCTGTTAGCTGACCAGAGCGAATTTTATGCTGATCGATACGACCCAATGAAGACATCATCCGCATGGTAATTGCCTCAGCCGGCATTTCCAAACTAAAGATAAGAACCGGCTTATCGCCTTTCATTGCCGCCTCTTCTGCCAAGTTAACAGAAAAAACGGTTTTCCCCATTGAAGGCCTACCCGCCACAATAATTAAATCGCCGTTTTGCAACCCTGATGTCATATTGTCTAAATCTTTAAAGCCCGTCGAAGTTCCAGTAATACTTCCCTTCATTTGATGGAGCTGATCAATTTTTTCCGTAGTCGTTTTTAATAATTTTGAAATGGCAACAGGGCCAGAACCACGACTGTGTTTTTCAGCAATACCAAAAACCAGCTGTTCAGCTTGGTCTAATAACTCTTGTGGTTCAAACTCGCCTGGATGAAAGGCTTTATCCGCAATATCCGTTCCTGTTTCAATCAGCTGCCTAAGCACCGAGCGCTCATGAACAATTTCAGCATAAGCCATAATATTAGCGGCACTGGGAGTATTATTGGCTAACTCAAACAAATAAACCTCGCCACCAACGACATCAAGCTGATTATGCACTTTCAATGTCTCAGACACTGTTAGCACATCAAAAGGAGTGTGATTCTCATAAAGCTTAGCAATTGCTTGAAAAATTAGCTGGTGCCCGTAAGCATAAAAATCACTTTCATTAATCGTGCTTGCAATACGATCCCAAGCACGATTATCAATTAACAATGCTCCTAAAACAGATTGCTCTGCTTCATTAGAGTGTGGCGGAGTTTTTGCTTTAGCCATAGACTTTTTATTAGCTACCCCCATTGCAAAAACTCCTTATTATTATTTAGCCTTCTTCACTAACGACAGAAAACTTAACAGTCACAACAACATCTGTATGCAATCTTACCTGCACTTCATAGTCGCCTGTTGCGTGGATAGGCTCTGCTATATCAATTTGGCCTTTCAACACTTCAACACCCGCAGCCGTTAATGCATTGGCAATTTCACGATTAGAAACAGAACCGAACAACCGGCCTTCTTCACTTGCCTTCACAGCAATGCTAATTACCGTTAAAGCTTGCAATTGCTCTGCTGCTTTCTGTGCTTGTGCTAGCTTTTCTACTGCTTTTTTATCTAATTCAGCACGGCGACCTTCAAACTCAGCAACATTCGCAGCTGTTGCTGCAATAGCTTTACCATAAGGCAATAAATAATTACGACCATAACCAGACTTCACATTCACCTGATCACCAATACCACCCAAATTAACCACTTTCTCAAGTAAAATAACTTTCATTTTTATCCTCTTATTTTTCATCTTTCACAAGCTCTCGAGCTCGCACATCAAAACAACAGTCTGCTACTGCTGCCACAAACCAAACGACCAAAGCAAAAAACGGCAAAAAAACTAGCATTGCGTATGACAAAAACAGCAATCCTAAAAACAATTTTCGCCTGCCCGCCAAACAATGCAATAAACTTAGCCCAGCCACAAAGAAAGGAAAAGACAACACTGGCAAAAAATCCAATAACATTTTACTGCCAAGCGCCGCCCCAACAACATTTAATGCAATCAAGCCTAATGCAATATAGCCCAACCTTATATGTGTAATTTCCTGCTTAAAAGTACCAGGGAAATAAACATGCGACTGCCATGCTCGAGCAAAAATCAACACAAAAAGTGTGCTGAAGGAAACACCTAATACAACCAAACCTGATGCCACTGGCGCTAACAAGCCCATGGCATGATTTATTTCTTGTTGTGTTACCTGTAACTCTCCAGCCTGCTGTGCCACATTCAAATAACCTTGAAACTTATGCAGCCACCAGGCACTTGGGTCACCTAAAACAAAGTGCAACACCATAACAGCAATAAAGCCTAACAACAGTGAGAGCGCTAAAACTGGGACCCAGCCATGCTTTTTTGACAAAACAATCGCAAACAACCAAACCAAGACACAACGCAAAAAGAGCATGTCAAACAAGCCAATTCGCTTCAACAACAACAGCGCAGTAACGGGCAGTGCTACCCATAAAAGAATAACAAAGCCGTCCTTAGCACCCTTTTGCAGCGTTACTAAACCAACAATAAGAGCAGCAAAAAAACCACCCAACGGTAAATTAACAAAAGGGAACAAAGCAAACAGCAATGCCACAAATGCGGCATTAGTATTATTTTTTAATAAAAATTGTGCGGCCTTGGTTAGCATAATATGACAATCACCTATTAATCGTGGCTATCGCAGTAGGGTAACAAAGACAAGTAACGGGCCAGTTTAATTGCCCCAGTCAATTGGCGCTGTTGTAAAGCCGTCGCGCCAGTGATGCGAGCAGGTACAATGCGTCCTGTTTCCATAATAAAATTTTTCAATACATCAATGTCTTTGTAATCAACAACACCCGTGATGCTTTGCTTTTGTGGTTTATAATATGCCATCTTTAAAATCCTCTTAAATTAAAATTAATTACTCGTCAGCTGCCGCTTTAGTTGCTGGCTCAGCACGTGGTGCTTTATCTGCTGGCTTTTCATACCTTGGTCGTCTTGCAGGCTTATTAGCATTTTGCAGCATAATTGATGGCTTGGTTTCTGCCTGTTTTTTCACAAGAACTAGATTACGCAAAATAGCATCGTTATAGCGAAAAGCATTGGTCAATTCATCAACCACTTCTTTTTCGCACTCGATATTCATTAAGACATAATGTGCCTTATGCACCTTCTTAATAGGATAAGCTAACTGGCGTCTGCCCCAATCTTCTAAACGGTGGACCTTACCGCCGGCATCTTGAATAGTGGCTTTGTAACGATCAGTCATGCCGGGAACCTGACTGCTTTGGTCAGGATGAACTAAGAATACGATTTCATAATGTCGCATAGAATCTCCTCATGGATTGTAGCCCTTCTAGCCAAACTAGTAGAGCAAGGATTAATTTAAAAAAACACGACATTCTAATCAATCCTGAGCAAGAGCTCAAGCATTAACCAAATAAATATTTTATTAAATAAAATCAAACGGTTAATAAAAACCTCAGCGTACATATTGAACAGAAAAACGTCTCTTCCAAGTAAAATACTTGACAAGAGCAACGCAATAAGATTAAAAAAGTCTCCTACCCGCCCACAAGGATTTTAGCCCATGAGTGCATTTGAAATCACCAGCCTACTACTTGTACTTGTCGTTACTGTTTTATCTGGCGCCTACCCATTTATTAAAAAGATGCAGAGCCAACAAGGCTACGACTTCCCTATTGGCGAATCACTCGCAGCAGGCGTGTTTCTTGGTGCTGGCTTGATTCACATGCTTGGTGATGCCTCTCAAGGCTTTTACCAGCTCCATTTTGACTACCCCATCGCCTTTTTACTCGCTGGAGGCACCTTCTTATTTTTCTTATTACTTGAGCACATCGGCAAAGAGATCTACCACCACCAAGGCAGCAGCAACGCTTTTGCGATTCTTGCGGTCATTATGCTATCGATTCACAGCTTTCTGGCAGGTGCCGCACTAGGTTTAACACAGTCTTTAAGCATGGGTGTTATTATTTTACTTGCTATTCTTGCACACAAGTGGGCTGCAAGCTTCTCGCTTGCGGTGCAAATCAATAAAAGTAATTTAAGTATTAAAATGGGCATTCTATTATTTGCAATCTTTGCCTTAATGGTCCCATTAGGAATCATCCTTGGAAATGAAGCCACCGTGCATTTAAATAGTAATCCCATGATAGAGCCAATTTTCTCATCGCTTGCCTCGGGTACTTTCCTATATTTAGGTACGCTGCACGGCCTAGAAAAATCCGTGATGATTAAACAATGCTGCAGCCTTAGTAAATTTTCTTTTGTTGTCGTTGGATTTATTATAATGGCTATTGTTGCCATATGGACTTAAAATAAGCGCTTAATCCCTGCACACTTTGCAATACAAAAATATAGCCATCCTTGGCTAACTAAATTTCACTATCTTTGGCCATGTCCAATCGCGCCACCAACTAAAGCACCACCAACACCACCAATAGCAGCACCAGCAACACTGTTTGTCGCTAATCCACCAATAATAGCACCTGCGCCACCACCAATCGCGGCTCCCTTTTGAGTACTAGAACAACCAGCTAAACCAAGCATAAGTACTATACCCCCTAAAAATAACCCTATTTTTTTAATTTTCATAATAACCTCGCTATTTATGTATTTTTAATTTCAACTACCTTAAAGTTAAAAAAATCCTTTTAAAAAAACATGAAAAATTATCATGCCCACCACTCAACCATCATATAAAAATCCACACTGAGACAACCAGCAGGATTAACGCAACAGAGACAAATAAAGCCAAGCCACAATTATGCGCGGGACTTAAAACAGACGTCGTTGGGCCTTTCTTGAAAAACAAACGACCCACCAATGAAAACCACAACAACACAAAAGCAACTGTCGTCAAGACTGAAAAAGTGATCATGGCATACCTCCTTTTTTTTACTCAAAGAAAGTATAGTAAATAGTACTATCGTTTGCCTGAGAATTTACACAAAATATTGAAAATAAACGTTTTTTAAAAGATTCTTCTCCATTTAAAAATAAACAAAATCCGCCACATAAATAACTATTTTTTGCCATCATCCTAAGCTTTTTTGCACCCTGACGTTCCTTTAAAAAAAACCCAACCATATGATAATGATAAAAAACAAATCTAAATAAAAAATATTTTTCAATCGGCTGGTTATTTACTTCCTCAAAAAACAAGTGATTTACACCGGCGCAGACAAAAGTCCGGCAAAAAGCGCTCCAACTTTTGCCTCTTAACATAGCCTGATTTTTCTGAAAAAACTGTCGTTGAATTTTAATAATGAATAGTGTAATTAAGAATTTTATTTTCAATTGAAACCATATAGAGAAAATTAACTAAAAAAACTTACCCCCAGTATTCTAGAATACTGGGGCAGGGGTTTTATTATTGTTCTACTACGCTTATTATTAACAACTATAATTATAAACTTGTAACTCTCCTATTTCTTTTCTTTGCATTCCAAGGCAACAGAGCCTCGCAGTCTTCTGTGATGAGTGCTCGGTAATACTTGCTTTACCCAGCCACCCCCCACTATAGTTCGAGTAAATGAAATCAGAATGAGGAAATACACATGGAAAACCTAACTAAAATTCGAGGCCGTTTGTCCTCTGGCGTTATTGCTCTATTATCTATAACTTGCCCTGGTTTAGGACATGTATTTGCTGGACAGATGCGGCGGGGTCTGTTTTTTTTATTTGGCATTATAATTTTATTGGCAATAACAGGATTCTCAGGTTTAATGAATTCTTTTTATGGAGCTGCCATCATATATCTGACTCTTATACTTACACTCATTTATATGATTGCTGATGCATACCGTTTAAACAGTAACAAAAATGGCATATATTTCAAGAACTATAGCAAATGGTATCTATACATTCTTTATGCAATATTTTCACATGTTCTAGCAAACTTCTCGGCTTTATCATCGGGATATCGGCACTATAGAATTCTTGCAAGTTCGAGTGACCCAACTCTCAAAAGAGGAAATGTACTCTTAGCAAAAATGAATTATGGACTTCCTGTTGGTTTCCATATGACTACTATACTATATCGAAGCCGCCCTATTTTTATTTTTCATACCCCTAAATTAAAAATTGGTTCTTACATCTTATTCTACAAACTAAACGAGAAGCCTCGAACTAAGATATACATAAGAAAAATATTTGCTTTAGGATCAAGTAAATTTCAAATAAAAAACAATAATATATACTTAAATAATCAACTAAATTTTAAACTAACTAGATACTTACAAAAAGATTCGACTTTTGTTAAAAGAAATCCTTTGCCAATACATATACCAGCAAATATGGTTTTAGTGAAAATGAATGCCGCACCTAACTCTTCTTCTGTAAATCAGCAGTTTTCCCTGGTTCCTATTAAAAACATACAAGGCAAGGCAACACTAATCCTATGGTCGCATGACAAAACCAGAATTGGCAATAAGCTGAAATAAACGAATGGAATTTTTCTAGGAATGTGTCAGCTGTATTGTGACGGAGTGAAAATAGGGGATAGAATTTCACTGGCAAAAATTGGTTTTGCTGACCCTATGGATGATATTTGGAAGGAAGAACCTGTTATCCATAAAGCAATGATACGGGGAAACATTAATAGTTGTGCCAGATATATTCTTCCCCCTGCGGATGATATTTGCAAGGAAGATTCTATTACCTATTGCTTGGTGGATATGATGAATGGGTTAAGGCGCTTGGAATAAAAGAGGAGTGGCGCAGATGATCATACTCTAATCATCCCTACTACCTTCCAGGAATAAATGCTGTTCATAACTATAACTCAAAATATTTTAAATCTGAAAAAGAGACAGAGCGTGTAAAGAGAATAAAGGAACATAAAGAAAATTTAAATCCGGAGCATAAAAAAATATTGGAAAACTTCTAAGATAGCGCCATCAATAAGAGTTAATCTTACCTCCAGCATCATAAAAATGCTGGAGACAGGAGGAGATTTATTGTTTTACCAAGTTAATTATTAGCTACGGAGTTAGGGTTGGAGCTGAAGTTGCTTTTTTTATCCCCTGGGTAGGTCTTGCACATGCTGCTGCTTCGAAAAATGCCAGTTATCAAGCATTGCCTGCCGTTTTTAGACTCTTAGCAGGTTTTGCTTCTGCTGCAGAGCCAGGCTCTCTTCTGGCAACTCTTTGTAACTCATCATTACCTTGCAATTCGGCAGAGGCATATTTAAGCGCCTCACCATTTTACGCCACCGCAGCTAAGACCGCCTCACGATCAGCTCGGAATTCCTCAGGGAGATATTGAAGATTGTTGCCATCATCTGCGACATCTTTTAAAGCACCTTTTCTTAACCATTCTCTTGTATCTTTTCGCATTTTCTATCTCCCAAATAGTAGTATTTGTTTTATGTTTCAGCATTTTTAGAAGCATCCACCATCAACAACGAATGAGTGACACTCCTAACTATGAGGAAGATTATACGCCATGAATATTAAGAAAATATCAAGAGGTCAAAATAAAGTAAAAACAACCTCAACGGATTAATTTGTAACAATAAAGTTTTTTTTGTGGCAAAGGTTTTAAGCATGAAAAACAATCAAAAGTCTGTCGCTGAGTGGTTTTTCGTTTGAAATGGCTAAAAATCAACGCTCAACTATTCGTTATTGTAATCGCAATTATTGGGATTTTAGCGGCAATTACTGGAACTTCAAACACAACATTTCACACCCATTAAGCATGCAAATTAGTGGTCTTATTTATTTATACAAGACAGCTTATTAACAAAAAAATCATAAGACAGATAAACTGCAGCACAAACAAAACCAAAGGCTATGCCAATTCGTAAGCCAACAGGCCCATAACCCAGTGACACAGCCAGGAAATATGCGACACCAACACCAATCACCCATAATGAAAAAATACCAACGATCATTGGCTTTTTAGCTTCTTTCATTCCCTGATAGGCGCCAGATAAAATAAAACGAACACTGTCTGCGTAATTAGCAACAATAGCAATAATGAAGAAATAGTGAGCCAGCGAAAGAATTTCATGAGCATCTTTAGCTTTTTTACCCAAGAATAAAAGAACCAAATTATCTGACATCAATACAAAAATTAATCCAACAACTATCATGATTAATGTAATAACTATTAACGCTACCTGAACATACTCTTTTACATACTCCATATTGCCTTTAGCCATTGCCCGACTCACCAAAACTGACACTGCCTGCGAAAAGCCTGCATAAATAACAACAAATAAAATAATATATTGATTAACAATTTGCACTGCAGCCAAACCATCTTGACCAAACCAACCCATAAAATAGGTAATAACGGATAACGCAATAATCTCTGCCGTGGTTTGCATACTAATTGGTACGGCCAACCTTGCTATGTTTTTACTAACCTTCGGGGAAAACTTGATAACTTGATTAAAAACACCGTATTCATGATGGTATCCACAATGAAAAAATAAAATAACCATTACTATCAAAGCTAATGATTGCGATATTAAAAAGGCCCAGGCCAACCCTACCAAGCCTATTTTAGGAAAATCAAAATAACCTAAAACAAAACCTGCGGATAGAAAAACACAAAGCAATGTTGAAAAAACAGCTAAATACAAAGTAATGCGAGGGCGACCAATACCAACATAAAACTGTCGCATCAACAAAAAAGCCGATAAAATCACGAGAGTAACTGAGGAAACATGCAAATACGGCCTAATCATATCCACTAAAACTGGATTTTGTCCAAACAATAATAAAAAATATCCAGCAAACCAAAGAACAGCTGCCAACACAAGCGACACTGCAACACCAAGAAGCAATCCATGCCACAGCAGGCTGCCTATCTCTTTATATTTCCCTCTTTCATGTTCATAGCTAATTAACACTGACAGCGCCCTCATCGCTGACATCATGGTTAAATTAAAAATAATCACTGTGGAGGTGGCTAAAGCCGATGCTGCCAATTGTTGCTCACCCAACCTAGCAACAAAAATCATCGGCACAAACATAGACAAAAAACCAATGAACTGCGCACCACTTAAAGGTGCAGCATAAGATAAAAGCTCTTTCAGCTTTGCAATAAAATTTGTCATTTAATATCACTCAAAAAATATTTGGGAATTATAAATCATAATCTACAATTAAAGGCGCATGATCAGAAAAACGTTTTGCTTTATAAATTTCAACGGATTTAATTTTACTGGCCAAATTTTTAGTTACCATCTGATAATCAATCCGCCATCCAACATTATTATCCCAGGCTCGACCTCGATTAGACCACCACGTATATTGACCGGCTTCATTATTCAACACACGAAACGCATCAACCCACCCCCAATCATCAAAACATTTATCAAGCCAAGCACGCTCATCAGGCAAGCAACCTGAATTTTTCTGATTGCTTTTCCAATTTTTAATATCAATTTCCTTATGAACAATATTTATATCACCACACAAAATACACTGCCTACCAGATTCCTCCATTTTTTGTAAAATCGGAGAAAACTCTTCCATAAAAGCATATTTCAATTGCTGACGAGCATCACCACTACCACCTGACGGCAAATATAAAGAAATGACACTAAGATCAGCAAAATCAACTTGAGCAAAGCGACCTTCATTATCAGCCAAATCAATACCCAGTGAACAATGCACTTTGTCAGGTTTTTGTCGACTATAAATAGCAACACCGCTATAGCCTTTTTTTTCAGCATCACAATAAACCGTATGAAAACCTTCTGGCTGAAACATTTCATGATCGGTAACGTCTTTATGCGCTCGTATTTCTTGCAAACAAACCACATCGGCATTTTGCTCTGCCAACCACTCATAAAAGCCTTTACGAGCAGCGGCTCGAATGCCATTAACATTAACTGTAATTACTCTCATGTCACCTCAACCTAAAAACTAAAAAGGCAATGCCAAATTTTTATCCACCAACAATAACTGCTCACGAAAAACATTTTGAATGCGCTCTAATGCGCCTTGTGAATCCGCCTCAAAACGCATGGTTAACACTGGTGTTGTGTTAGATACTCGCACCAACCCCCAGCCATCAGTAAACTCAACACGTAAACCATCGATCGTAATTTTTTCAGCACCAGCAAACTCAGCTTGCTCTACAATACGCTGCATTAATGCCATTTTTTCACTTTCTGTTACTGGGAGCTTAAGTTCTGGTGTATTAACTGCAGACGGAAAATCAGCAAAAATCTCACTCACAGGACGCGCCTCTTTAGCAATCACCTCTAAAAAACGTGCTCCAGCATACATACCATCATCAAAACCAAACCAGTCTTCCTTAAAGAAAATATGCCCGCTCATTTCCCCAGCTAATAGCGCAGATTCTTCAATCATTCGTGCTTTTAATAAAGAGTGCCCAGTTCGAGACATCACCGCTTTACCACCATGCTCTTTAATGATTTGCGGCAAAAAGCGCGTGCACTTCACGTCGAATACAATCGTCGATCCTGGCTCTCTGGAAAGCAAATCACGAGAAAAAAGTAACATTTGCTGATCCGGCCAAATGATATCACCTTGTTCAGTAACAATACCAAGACGATCAGCATCGCCATCAAATGCCAAACCACAATCAGCACCAACCTCTTTCACTTTAGCAATAATATCAACTAAGTTTTCCGGCACCGTTGGATCGGGATGATGATTTGGAAAAGTTCCATCAACCTCACAAAATAACGGCACGACTTCGCAACCTAGCTGCTCAAATAAAGTTGGAGCAATATCACCTGCCACACCATTACCACAGTCAATAACAATTTTTAAGGGTCTGGCTAGCTGAATGCGATCAGAAATACAGCCAATATAGTCAGCCACAAGCTCTTTCTGTTGATAGCCACCTTGATCAGCACCTTCCACAAAATTTTTAGCAATAATGCGATCATATAAATGCGCGACCATGTCACTACTCAGTGTTTTTCCCTGTAAAACCATTTTAATGCCATTATAGCCAGCTGGATTATGACTGCCTGTTATCATGATGCCCGAACGTGTCGACAAATGATGCGTGGCAAAATACAATACCGGCGTTGGTACCTCACCGATATCAATCACATTAATACCGCTATCCATTAACCCTTTAGCCATTGCCTGCATTAATATCGGGCTACTTTCTCTGGCATCACGCCCTAGTGCAAAAGTATCCTCGCCTTGCTCTTTGGCTAAACTAGCCAAAGCCAAACCAACCGCATAAACCACATCAGCCGTTAGCTGGTCTTTTACAATGCCTCGAATATCGTAAGCTCTGAAAACCTGTTTTGGCAAAACAACCGGTACTGAAAACTCCATTACTCACCTCTTCATTTATTAGTTGCGGCCAGAAGAGCCAAAACCGCCGTCAGCTCGGACTGTCTCTCTGCCAAATTCTTCAACCACTTCAAATTGCGCCTTGATAACTGGCACAAAAACCAATTGTGCAATTCGATCGCCTGGCTGAATCGTGTAACTTTCTTGACCACGATTCCAGCAAGAGACCATTAAAGGACCCTGGTAATCAGAATCAATTAATCCGACTAAATTTCCCAATACAATGCCGTGCTTATGCCCCAAACCTGAGCGGGGCAAAATAGTCGCCGCCAGCCTTGGATCTTTAATATGGATAGCAAGCCCAGTAGGAATTAGCGTTGTTTGCCCTGGCGATATAGCACATGGCTCATCCAGACAAGCTCTTAAATCAAGCCCTGCTGAACCTTCTGTGGCATATTTTGGCAAATCAATGCTTTGACCTATTCGAGGGTCTAGAATCTTTAATTCAATTGCTTGCACGGGTAAGCTCCTTCCGTTTTTAGAGTAGACCAAGAGCATAACGCTAGCAGAAAAGCTTCGCAATGTATTTTACCTGACAGAGTAATTTTAAGCCAAAAAAGAGCTCACCATGACTCTTTTGCTTATAATTCAACAAAAAAATCACATGATCGTGCAACAGCACTGCTCACTTACCGGTTCTTCAAGCCTTACCACCTCACCACCCCTTTGTTGAAAAAGGGTAGTATCAGGAGGTCGTCGATGCTTAGCCGCCTCAATCAAATCAACTGCTTTTTCAGCGACAGCTCTTAAGCTAGTGTTATTTCTACTTTCATCTGACGAACTATTGTCATCTGTTTGAAGCTCGTCGATATTAGTCAAAACATCAATTTCATCTAAATAATGAAAAAAACTATTTCCATTTTGTGGGGGGTCACCATCATGATTGAATATATTGCAGTGGCGTGGATCAGCGCCCAGTACTAGTAGCATTTTAGCAATATTATAACTTCTGGTTTCATGAAAAACAAAATTGATTGCCGGTGTCCGTGACATAAGAAGGCCATCATTATTTTTAAAAGAATAGTGGGGGTCATTCAAAACCTTGGCTTTCTTGCCCTCGGAAATGTCTTTACGTGCAACAAGCTCGCTAAAGCCCACACTAAAAGTCTCTTTATCTATACCTAAGCTTACTGCCCTCTCTTTATTTTTTCTAAACAACGCCAAAACATCAGGCATAGGCATATCATTACACCACGAAATTTCTAGCGACAATAATAAGGATCAAGCCAATTAAATACAAAAGAAACATGGCTGCGATGAGCTTATTAACTTTCGGTGGCGCACCAGCAAATTCCTTCCACACAAACACACCCCAGGCTGCAGCAATCATTGTGGCACCTTGGCCTAGACCATAAGAAATTGCAAAACCTGCAGAACTAGCAGCGATTAAGTTAAAAGACAAACCTAAGCACCAAACCATACCGCCAAAAACACCTACTAAATGTGTACGTAATGACGCCCCCGAGAAATATTGTTTAAAGGTTACCGCCTCGCCAGTTAATGGCTTGTACATCATGAAAGTATTAAAAATAAAGTTTGACAAAAATAATCCGATTGAAAAAACAAACGCCGCGGTATAAGGCGTTAGCTGACCCACTACTGGCTGAGTGTAATTTTCACTAATAGACGCTGCTAAAAACCGATAAAAATATCCCATTAAAATACCAGCAATAATAGAAATCACAATTCCTTTCATTACTGATTTTTTAGCGTGTGTACCTGACATTTTATAAGCAATCGCATCAATAATAATACCCAAAAACACTAAGAAAACACCTAAAAACAAGATGGTTGGATTTCCAATTGGCATCGCAATATAATTAACCACCACACCAATCACCAGCGCCAAACCAATCGCAACAGGAAAGGCAACCGCCATTCCTGCAATATCAATGGCCGCCACTAATAAAATATTAGCAATATTGAACACTGCACCAGACAATAGCGCTAGTCCTAAACTCGATGAAGATGCCTGCTTAATATCGACTAAAAAAGCACGGCCCTCCTCACCACTACTGCCCATCGTAAAAGCAACAATTAATGTTAGTAGAATAATACCGATGGAGTAATCCCAATAAAATAATTGGAACGGCCACTTACCACCCGTTAACTTTTGTGTATTTGCCCACGACCCCCAACAAATCATCGTCACCACACACATCACAATCGCTAACCAATAACTATGCACAACAACCATGGTATTGTCTCCTTAACCATCTGAAAAATTAAATACTCTCGCAGAGAGAGCCGTGGAATTGCTGAACATCTTAAGAGAAAATGAGCAAAGATACAAACAAACAGCGGAAGTCACATAAAGACCACCGCCAGAAAGGTCTAACGCCTAAACATACTGCTTACATAACGTCTTTAATTCATGTGACTGCAGTGGCTTATTCACTAAAGCCTGTATGCCAGATGAAAAACATTGCCGCTGCTGCGCAGCATTGGCCAAGGCAGTAACAGCAACAATAGGAACACTGGCATGATGTGCATTTTTAAATAATCGAATCCGGCGACTCACTTCAACACCACCCATGTCAGGCAAATCCATGTCCATGAAAATTAAATTATAATCAAACTGATCGGCTTTCTCTAATGCCTGCTGGCCATCCATGACCCAATCCACTCGACAACCCATATCCTCTAATGCATTTTGAATAGCAACAGCTGATACTTGATTATCTTCAACAATGAGCATTCGTGAAGGCAAACTGGCATTGACCTGCCTCTCTTCATTAGCGGCCAAAATTGACGGTACATTAATCACAGATGATGCTGCATGCTGGTTTTCATCCATAAAATTAACTAATATTCCAATAACCGCATGATCATCATTATGCAGTGCAACCCGATTAACAATGACTGTTTTAAATGTGCCATCATCACATGAATAGCTTAATGACTCATTTTTTAAATCTTCTCTGTCTAAGTTAATAATTTTTTCATCATTAAAAAAATCTTTGAATTGCTCTAATTGCTCAACATCCGCAAGCTTTTTATTTAGTAAAAATTTCTCATCGGGCAAATTAAAAAAATCAACAAATGCTTGATTGCAACCTTGAAAACAGTGTTGCGCATCAAGCCAAAAAACACTTCCTGGCATTTGCTGAACAACCGAATGCAAATAAGAAGAAACATCGCTGGAATCGGTGGATTTTACGGTACTTTTCACTCGCTCACCCAACAATAAATACAACGACTGCTCACCGGAGACCACATAAAGCCGCCATTCCAGCTCTTCTTCTTGATTGTTTATTTGAAAGCTTTGTTTTTTTTGAAGTAGACGAACGCTGTCATCTTGTGCGGAAAACCCAACGGGTGACACTTTATTATCTTCCGCAAATAGCTCAGCAATGGAACGATCGCGATAATGCGAAAAAGAATGATTCAACACATCCGCCGTTGCATTATTAATCCAGACAATGGAATCCCACGCCGTAAATAAAATAACGGCCTGATCCATTGCATTCAACACACCTTTCAGTACGCTTTGCTCGGCATCAACTTGTGCCATCACATCGCCATACATCAAATGAATTTCAAGCTGTTCCATGTCACCCCCCTTAAAGCTGAAGACAACTATCGCTTGGTCAATTTAATGACGCCTCTGATTAATAATTGCGCTTTTGTGATGAAATAGCAAGCTCTTATCGCATTTTATTCCAGAAAAATATTAACAAAAGGCTTTTACTTGGTTAAATAGCACTGCGCGGCCTGACAAATAGCAGCGCTAACCAAAATTAAAGGGCTTTGCTGTTCTGGTTTTAAAGCCAATGCTTCTAAGCAATTCTGCCAACTCACCGCCTCAGCAATTTCATCAACCCGAAGGCCTATGACACGTGGCGCAAAAAACGCGCATGCCGCCACAGTAAGAACTTGTCCAAAAACTTTATAGCGAACATCTTGAACACAGCCCTCTTCAATCTTCAACATAAAACAAACGACATCACCATTTATTAGAGCTCCTGCTTGAGCCTTATAAACATTAAGACCCTCCAAATCGCCGGCATATTGTCGATTGAAAAAAAACCGCCTTACTTCGTCGCTGTATTGCTTCATATGGACTCCGTCAGCGGCGATAATGCACGAAGCTGTTTAACTGCTCTAGAAACAATACCAATGGCTTGCTCTATCTCACCCATGCTCGTTGTTCGCCCCAAGCTAAAGCGAATAGAGGCATTTGCTAGCAAGCGATCTGCCCCTAAGGCTAATAACACATGAGAGGATTCAATGCTGGCGGCGGTACAAGCAGAACTTCTTGAAACTAAAATTTGATCTCTAAAACTATACATTAGCGCATCACCATGAACGCCAGCAAAACCAACATTGAGATTGTTGGCTACACGATGCTCTAAGGAACCATGACAAACAACCCCACCGAGCAGCTGTAGCTCTTGCCACAAATAATCTCGCAGTTGACTTAATCGATTCATGTCGTCCGCCAAACACTTTGCTGCTAATGCAAAAGCCTGACCCATGCCAACAATTTGATGTACTGGCAACGTGCCTGCTCGCCTGCCCTGCTGCTGACTGCCGCCCTGCATTTGCACCTTTAGCTTTAGTGGTGGTTTTGAACGAATATATAAAGCACCAATACCACAAGGCCCATAAGCTTTGTGTGCCGACAATGATAATAAATCAGCACCCAGCTCTTTAACATCAACTCGCAGCTTGCCCACACTTTGAGCCGCATCCACATGAAACAACACACCCGCCTCATGTGCAATTTGAGCGATATCAGCAATTGGCTGAATCACACCAATTTCATTATTAACCTGCATAACAGATATGAGAATAGTCTGTGACCTTATGGCCGCTTTTAAAACATCAAGGTCTAATAAGCCATCTTGATTAACCGGTAAATAGGTGATTTCAAAGCCTTCCGCCTCTAACTGCTTCATAACATCCAACACAGCATGATGCTCTGTTTGCAAAGTAATAAGGTGGTTACCTTGGCGCTTGTAACTATAAGCCACGCCTTTAATCGCTAAATTATTAGCCTCTGTTGCTCCAGAAGTCCAAACAATTTCCTCAGGTTTTGCACCGATGGTATCAGCCACTTGCTGCGCTGCATGATCAATCACCTGCTTGGCTTGACGACCAGCAATATGCGTTGAGCTTGCATTCGCTAATTCACCAGCCTCTTGCCGTAGGCAATTAATCATTTCTTGTTGCACAAGAAGATCTACTGGCGTGGTTGCCATATAGTCTAAAAAAATCCGTTTTTCATTTGTCATTATAAATTCTCGGTTTTTTTAAGTGATATTAGCTTTTTCTCAACGGCTGACAAAAAGCCACGTAAAATATTAATTTCTTTTTTTGTTATCACCACCCTAGTTAACAAACCTCTAACACGCTCAAGTAACAATTTGGGTTGTTTTAAATTTAAAAACTCAACCGTTTGCATCACATCACTCCAGTGATCACACAAACCCTCAAGCTCTTTCATATTAGCCAATTCATCACCTTGAGGAACTGGTAATGATTTTTCGACACTTGGCGTTCTCAATGTTGCCATGCGCAACTCGTAACAAACAATTTGCACCGCTTGAGATAAATTTAAAGACCAAAAATCTTTTTGCGTAGGAATAAGTACATGATAATGACAGCGAGACAAGGCTTCATTATCTAAGCCAGAACGCTCCGTACCAAACATAATAGCCACTTGGCCAGACAGTGTCTGCTCTGTTACCTGGCTTGCGCATTCCCTGGCATCAACCATCGTGCGCGTTAAATAACGCTGTCTCGCACTGGTGCCATAAACATGATGGCAATCGGCAAGCGCTTCTGACAAAGTCTCAACAACTTGCGCCTTGGCTAGCAAGTCATCCGCACCCGAAGCCATACACGTTGCTTCTTGATCCGGAAAACGCTTAGGCCTGACTAACACTAATTGGCTCAACCCCATCGTCTTCATTGCACGTGCGGCAGCACCAATATTGCCAGGATGGCTTGGTTCCACTAAAACAATTCTCACTTGATCTGACACAACCACCTCTTTCTCTTGCATTATAATGGGTTCTTGCTATGCTAGGCCCTCATTTTTACCCACAGAGGAAAAACTGCATGCACCCAATGCTGACTATTGCAACCAAAGCCGCCCGCATGGCAGGAAAAATCATCAGTCAGCACATTGATCGGTTAGACTCTGTATCTATTACTGAAAAAAAACATAAAGACTTTGTCAGTAATGTGGACAAAATGGCTGAACAAGCCATTATTGATTGTTTACGCCAGAGCTATCCTGATCACAGCATCCTAGCAGAAGAATCTGGCTTGTGCGAGAATCAAAACAGTGATTATTGCTGGATTATTGATCCATTAGATGGCACCACAAACTTCATTCATGGTGTGCCGCATTTTTGCGTATCCATTGCCTTACGCTATAAAAGAGACTTAGAAATTGGCCTAGTATACGACCCCATTCGACATGAGCTCTTCACCGCTGCAAAAGGCAAAGGCGCGCAGCTCAACAATCGTCGCATCCGCGTGAGCAACTGCTCTAAATTAAACTATGCTTTAATTGGCACCGGCTTTCCGCATAACAAGACACAACATCTCAAACATTATTTAACAACTTTTGCCAACATTCTACCAAAAAGCTCTGGTGTGCGTCGCGCTGGTGCTGCAGCATTGGATTTAGCCTACGTTGCTGCCGGTCGCCTAGATGGCTTCTGGGAAAGCAGCCTAAGACCTTGGGATATGGCTGCAGGTGCATTACTCATAAAAGAAGCTGGCGGACTAATCAGCGATTTTGATGGCAAACAGCAGTTCTTTAATGAAGGCAGTTTAGTGGCTGGCAACCCTAAAATTTACCAGGCTATACTTGCCGAAGTGACCGCTGCTAAAAAATAAACTCAAGCCACTCTTAACTTTACACCACCTTGAGAAAACTTTAACTCAATTGCTTTTTACTTGCCCTTGGCCAAGCAACTAAAATAGCCTTCACTAAAGAAGCTAAAGGAATAGCAAAAAATATTCCCCAAAAACCCCAAATGGCGCCAAAAACCAATAAGGCTAAAATGATTGCTACAGGATGCAAATCCAAAGCTTCAGAGAATAATAATGGAAATAAAATATTGGCATCAAGAAATATAATGACAACATAGCCAATACTAATATACAACAAGTCAGCAGAAGGCCCCCACTGCAACAAAGCAATAACCAAAATAGGAAAAGCAGCAATGACCGCCCCCACATAAGGAATGATCACAGATAATCCTGCTGTCACTGCCAACAGTATGGAATACTTTAAACCAAAGAATTTAAACAAAACAAAAGAAGCAATACCAACCACCAAAATTTCAATGACACGACCACGAATATAGTTAGACAACTGATGATTAACGTCCTGCCACACTTCATGAAGCAATTTACGCTCCGAAGGCATATAAGAAGCCAACCACTGCACAATCACACTACGATCTTTTAACATAAAAAACACTAAAAAAGGCACTAAAACAAAATATAAAATTAACTCAATAATTCCCGGAATACTTTCTAATGAAAAAGATAATACTGCCTGACCTACTTTAGCCAACTCGGTCTGTGCATATACTGCTAAATTTTGAATTTGTGTTTGATTGATCTGGTCGGGAAAACGATCCATTAAATAACCAAAAAAAGCTTTGCCGTGACTCAACGTGGTTGGCAAATAATCTAATAAAGAAATTAATTGTCGAATAACCGCTGGCAACAAGCCAAACAACACCGAAATTAGCAATCCAATAAACACTAAAAAAACCATAATAACAGAAAACAAATATGGAATTCTGCAACGAACTAAAACATTAACCACACTATTTAATAAGTACGCAATAACAATACTAAAGAAAAAAGGCTCTAGAACTCGGCCAAAAAACTGAATAAGCACTAAAGCTAACACCAATACCATAAACAAACTAACCGCAGCCGGATCAGAAAAGTTTCGGTCAAACCAACCAGATACTGCATTAGCAATTGGATTACGTCTAGCCATTTATTACTCCTTTTTTATCACTGCCGCACGTCCTTTGACACGATAAATTGTCCATGATACTTAGCATATCCACTGCTGCATTTGCAGCATCCACACCTTTATGGCCATGATCCCCACCCACTCGAGCAAGCGCCTGCTGTTTATTCTCTGTCGTCAATACGCCTAAAATCACTGGAATATCATGAGCCAAGGCTACCCTTTGGCAACCACTCGCCACTTGCTCACATACTACATCATAGTGTGACGTCTGACCACGAATAACACAACCCAGAGCAATAATAGCATCATAATCTACCTGCTTAGCGTATTGCTGAGCAATCAATGGGATTTCTATTGCACCAGGAACCCAACTAACAGCAAGCTGTTCTTTCCTAAAGCCGAGCTTAATTAGCTGTGCTTGCGCACCCTCATAAAGTGCCTGAGTGATAAGCGAATTGAAACGACTTACTATTATCGCTATTTTTTTATCTTTCATATTTCCACCCTATTTCAATTATTCTAACGTTAACCAATGACCAAACTTTTCCTTTTTTGTTTTTAAGTAAGAAGCATTTATGTCGTTTACTTTAGTTTGCAGCGGCACACGCTTTTTAACTTTAACACCATAACGCGTTAACTCATTAAGCTTTGCCGGATTATTTGTCATCAACTGTATTTCATCTAAGCCTAATTGTCGTAATATTTGAGCTGCCAAATAGTAATGTCGCTCGTCTGCTGCAAAACCAAGCTCCTCATTCGCCTGAGCGGTATCCAGACCCTGCTCCTGCAAAGCATACGACCTGATTTTATTGCTTAAACCAATGCCTCGGCCCTCTTGATTCAAATACAACAACACGCCGCCCTGCTGCTTCATAATTTGCAACGCTAGTTGTAATTGCTCTCCACAATCACAACGCAATGAACCAAAAATATCACCCGTTAAACACGCCGAATGCAACCGAACCAGTGGCGGTGCTTTCTCACTAATAACAGAATCAAATATTATTGCGGTATGTTCTTTCTTTGTCATAAAGTCAACAAACACCCTAATATCAGCGCCCATGCAGTCTTCCATCGGAAGTCTTGAGCGAGCTACTTCTGTAACCAAGCAATCGCAGTGCAGCCTATATTCTTTAACATCCTCAATGCTTAATATAACCAAATTATGCTTTTTAGAAAATTGAACCAACTCTTCTGTGCGCGCCATAGTACCGTCATCATTCATGATTTCACAAATGACAGCCGCCTCAGAAAAACCGGCCAGCTTTGCCAAATCAACAGAACCCTCCGTGTGACCCTCGCGAACTAAAACCCCTCCGGCAACTGCCTTCAAAGGAAAAACATGCCCTGGCTGCACTAACAGATCTGCAGTACTATTTGGATCTGCAGCAACGCGAATAGTGTGCGCACGATCATACGCTGAAATACCCGTTGTAATACCTGCAGCAGCACCAATGGACACACCAAAAGCCGTGCCAAAATGAGCTCTATTATGACTAGCCATCATTGGAATACCTAAACGTTCAAAATGCGTCTCACTCATTGGCAAACAAATTAAACCTCGAGCATGAGTTGCCATAAAATTAATCCACTTTGGTGTAATTTTATCCGCAGGCATAATTAAATCACCTTCATTTTCTCGCGATTTAGCATCTGTTAACACAATAGGAAAGCCTTTTCCCATTGCGTCTATCGCTTTCTCTACTCGTGAAATACTCTTTTCTTTCATAACAGCTGCCCTTTCATTGAATGAACCTGCCTACTAATTATTTTAACTACTTGGTCATATTCAACATTAAGAAAATCACCTACTTTCACTTCCTTTAACGTTGTCGACTTTAGCGTTTCTGGAATTATCATGACCTGAAAACCATCGGTAAAAACATCATTAATTGTTAAACTAACTCCCTCAAGAGCAACGCTACCTTTTTTAATTAAATACGAGCTGTGCTCAGACAAAACGCCTGACAATATTATTTCCCGGCAATCATCGATTGATTTTATAGCCTTTACCTTCAACACCGCATCAACATGGCCCGTTGTAATATGTCCCCAAATACGCTGATTAAGCCGCAAGCTTCGCTCCAAATTAACAAAAGCCCCAACCTGATAAAACTTCGCCTTTGAAACAGCCAGTGTTTCAGCTGACAGATCACAATCAAAAAAAGCATCCTTAGCTTTTGTGACACTCAAACATACACCATCAATAGCAATGCTTTCACCAATTTCAACATCATTCCATGGAGACTCAATTGTTAATTGCATGCTTTTTGCCATCTTTTTAATACGATGTATTTTTGATTTTACTTCAATAATTCCACTAAACAACAGTGACTCCTACCAAGTTAATTCGCAAATCATATCTTCACTATCTTTAGCTAGCCACGTAACATTCTTTGCATTAGACAAAATTTCCAATGGCTTCATTTTTGCAGAATAAGCCATTTCTCCAAGAATTTTTGGCGCCAGACATAAAAAGCCTCGCTGAGCAAGCTGCAATTGCACAAAAGACTCGAAGCACTCGCCCCCAACTTCAGCCCAAACACTTTGCATTCCATCTTCACCAATGCATGATAAGACAAAAGAAAGATCTAACTTTTTATTAGATACTAACACCTCTTTACAAACCGCTCCTTTTTGCACCAACTCAATGCGTTTATCTAAAGAAACTCCTGGCCCATGAAAAATAGTGATTTTCTCAGCCGTTGAGAAAATTTTTGCTGTTGGCAATATTTTTAACTCTCTATCTAATACATAAACAGGCTTCTTGAATTCCTTGCCATTAAGCCTGACATTTAATTGCGGGTTATCTTGAATAACGGTTCGTGCTGTCGTTAAAATAGCATCGTGTGTTTGTCGATTTTTATGCGTGAAGCGCTGAGTTGCTTGACCTGTAATAGCAACAGGCCTCATGCCATGCCCGGCAATTTTTCCATCTAATGAAATTGCTAACTTAACATCAACCCAAGGTACTTTGTAATCATGCCAATATTGATAATAACGATAAAAATCATAAATTTCTTTTACTGCAATCATTTCACAAACAATACCTGCGGCCTTTAACAGCCTCTCTCCCTCACCGCTAACAACAGGATTAGGATCCTTGTAGCCATAATATACGGCTGAAATTTTTTTACCAATAATTAAATCAATGCAAGGCGGAGTTCGCCCCCAGTGGCAGCAAGGCTCTAATGTCACATAAAGGATCGCACCCTCTAAATCATAACCAACAACTTTATTCAAAGCGTCCACTTCAGCGTGGGGACTACCCGCCTGCAAATGCTTGCCCGTAGCAAGAACCACGCCATCTTTCACGACAACCGCGCCAACAGCTGGATTTGGTGCACAAGAACCAAGTCGATCTTGACTTACCGCTAAAGCCTGAAGCAAAAATTCCTCATTAGAAACAAGTGGTGCCATAAAATCCTACCAAAAAACCGTGTCCAATAGCCTAGCATTAAAACATAAAAAAGCATGTAAAAGCTGCGGGAAGCTTAGCACACAATAAGCGCTAACACAGTAGCCAGACCAAACAATAGGCAATTAACAGCAATTAACAGCAAATAACCACAACATAAAAATCATTTGGTAATAAGCACTCAACTATCGCACAAAGTAGAAACAATATTAGCACTTAAGAAATAATAAAAACCTTAAGATAAAATTAAGGGTGTAACAAATTAACACACCAAAAAAAAATAAAAAATAAATAAACTTTTTAAAAATCAACCAAATAGAACAAAAACCCTTAGCCTAAGAGATATCTCAACAAAATGAGCCTTGTTATCTCATGTGAAAATCTATCCTGCCTGTCTATAATAGACGAAATTATCAAAAATAATTAGAAAATGAAACCTTTTCACCTAAATAAAATAAGCACGCTTCCCATTAGGCTGGGACAGTCTATTGAATATGCCTGCTACGGATATTTGGTTTTTTCCGCCTCAGCAAGCCTACTTGACCAACAACCTTTAAAACTCACCCTATTAATCATTGCCTGCTTTAGTTTAATCAGCATATTTTCTATGGATGCTGGTGAGTATATTTCAAATATCACCAACAAAACAGGCAAAAAGAGCCAAAAATATTTCCTGCTATCTTTACTAATTTTACTTTCCTCAACAATAATACTTATCATCGATTTCAACCAGATAATCTTAGTTGCCCTTGTTTTTTTCATCTCCAAGTTTTATCAAGGAATGATGCACGCCAACAGAAAGAATCAAAGCAAAATAAGCTCTAATCAAAAAATAATACTATTCAGTTTTTCCTGCTTGCTGGGACTAATCTCCTGCCTTTCTTTCAACGAAATAAAAAACACACAGCCCACGATAAGCTGCTTATGGGCATCTATCGCTATCTTGTTTATACTGCTAAGTACTCTTAGCATCAAAAGAACTCATCACTGCGAAAAAAAATTTTTAAGAATATTCAACAAAATAAAAAGGCTATTAACTCATCATAAAAAAGAGACTATATACTTATTCACCGCCTGTGCTTTCACTATCATACAAATCACAACATGCACCATTTACTCTCACTTTTTCATGCTTCGCTATACTGAAATAAACTATCACAACGCTTTCACCACCACTATTTTTGGCCTTTTCTGCTTAATTACCATCCTACCATTCACGTGTCTATTAACCGACAAACTAGAAAAAAGCAATCTTATTATAATTGGATTAATTGGAACAATTATTACACCACCACTACTTTTTATGTTAGACAGCATGGACTTATCGCTTCTTCGCTTTGCCGGGCATCTTATTTACGCCCTTTTCATCTGCTCTGCATGCGCGCCTTTGTTTAAAATTATTGGTCAACTAATCCCGCTTGCTTTACGGCACATTGCTCTGTCGCTTTCCTTTGGTTTTTCCATTCCGGTTTTTGGAACAACAACCTCGCACATTGCTGACAAAATCATAAAAACCACACATACACTTTACATGCCTGGATTATATGCCAGTATAAGCTCATCAATACTATTAATACTCATACTAAGATTAAGGAAAAACCCACCTCGACAAGCAACTAATACTTTAATTAAAGAAAAATCTTTTTCACCAAAAGATAAAGAATCAACGATACTCTAAACACACAGCACCATCAGCTGACAAAACCTTACAAAGCTCTTCCAAACAAACTTCAGTTGGATTAACGCACCACTGCTTGCCAAGTTTCAGGCGGACTGACGCCGACTTGCTTGAATAATCAATAAAAATAGGGCACTGCCCACCCTGACTGCTATTTATCATCTTCGGTAGCTGCTTAATTATTTGCTTAACGTCCTGGTCTGAATCGGTCTTAATAACTAAACGCTTTGCCCAACGTTTTCTAGCACCATCAAACGAGTATAAAGCTTTTGCCGTTATTTTTTTACCACCACTAAACTTATCATCCGCCAGCTCACCATCAACAATTAAAATACTGTCTTTCTGCAAAAGTCCCGGCGACTCATCAAGTACCTCACTAAAAACAGTTACATCAATTTTTGCCGTCTTATCGCTCAATGTTAAAATGCCCATACGCTTACCACGTTGCGTCATGATCACACGTGCACTAACCACCAACCCAACAGCCAGCGTTTGTTTTTTGTTGGATGATAAAATTTCAGCAATTGTTTTTGAACAAAACTGTGAAATCTCTTTCTCATACGCCGAAATGGGATGGCCCGACAAATAATAGCCTAAACTATTTTTTTCACCCTCAAGCTTATCCTTAAGCGCCCACTCTGATTTTACGCTATAAGATACGGCAGTTGATTCATCACTGCCATCAAATGCACCAAAGTCACCAAATAAATTGCCTTGCCCTTGAGCTTCATCTCGACTTTTTTGCTCTGCCAACTGTAATGCATCATTCAACGATGCCAACAATGTTGCTCGAGTCTCACCAAAAACATCCATAGCGCCAGAATAAATTAACGGCTCAAGTGAACGACGATTCATTTTTTTTATATCAACTCGTCGGCAAAAATCAAATAAATCTTTGAACTCACCGCCCGCCTGTCTTTCTTGCATTAAATCTTCAACAGCAGCCTCACCTACGCCCTTAACAGCACCAAGCCCATAAACAATCTCTCCTTTATCCGTAACTGTAAAATAATAGTGGCCAGCATTAACATTGGGAGACAGCAAATCAAGTTTCATTCGCTGGCATTCTTCCACAAAAATAAGCACTTTATCCGTATTATCCATATCTGAAGACAACACTGCCGCCATAAACTCCGCTGGATAATGCGCTTTAATCCAAGCCGTTTGATAGGAAAGTAGCGCATAAGCTGCCGAATGTGATTTATTAAATCCATAGCCAGCAAACTTTTCAATTAAATCAAAAATCTGTCCCGCAAGCTTTTTATCAACACCTAAGTCACCGGCGCCACCCACAAACACACTGCGCTGCTCGGCCATCTCTTTCGCTTTTTTCTTACCCATTGCCCGACGTAATAAGTCAGCTTTTCCCAGTGAATACCCAGATAATACTTGAGCAATTTGCATAACCTGCTCTTGATATAAAATAACGCCGTATGTTGGTTTTAAAATCCACTCTAAGTCGGGGTGAGGATAATGTACTGGCGAGCGCCCATGCTTACGATCAATAAAATCATCCACCATTCCAGACTGCAAAGGACCCGGTCGAAACAAAGCAACCAATGCAGTAATCTCATCAAAACAATCTGGTTTCAGACGGCCAACCAGCTCTCGCATACCTCGAGATTCTAATTGAAAAACAGCCGTGGTATTACACGCTTTTAATAAATCAAAAACTTTTTTATCTGCCAAATCAATGGTGTGAATATCAATGGCATCCTGCCCTGCTTTATCACGTTTTTTATTTACATGCTGCAATGCCCAATGAATAATAGTCAGTGTTCGCAAGCCTAAAAAGTCAAACTTAACCAAGCCAACGGCTTCTACATCATCTTTATCAAACTGTGTTACCTGACCATCACCACCCGCCTCACAATAAAGAGGCGTAAAATCGGTTAGCTGCGTTGGTGCTATCACCACGCCTCCAGCATGCTTCCCAGCATTACGGGTAAGACCTTCTAATTTTCTAGCTAAATTAATTAACGACGCCACCTCTTCTTCTTCATCATAACGACGACCTAATTCTGGCTCATCCTCTAATGCTTTATCTAAAGTAATCCCCAGCTCAAAGGGAATTAATTTTGCAATTGTATCAACAAAACCATAAGACAGACTTAATACACGCCCAACATCTCGAATCACCGCTTTTGCTGACATTCGACCATACGTAATGATTTGTGAAACGCATTCTTGTCCATAGCATCTACCAACATAATCAATCACCTCATCACGCCGATCCATGCAAAAATCAATATCAAAATCAGGTAGCGACACCCGCTCTGGATTAAGAAAACGCTCAAACAGCAAGCCATGGACCAATGGATCTAACTCAGTAATACCATAAACATAAGCAATTAAAGAACCCGCACCTGAACCACGACCAGGCCCAACAGGAATATCTTGCTCTTTTGCCCAACGAATAAAGTCCGCAACAATTAAAAAGTAACCTAAAAAACCCATGTTACTGATAACATCAAGCTCCATCTTCAATCGATCTTGATAATCTGACTCTTTATATTGAATGTCATTGGCGCTAAGAATGTCTAAACGTTCTTTTAATCCTTGCTGCGCTTTATCATAGCAATAACTTTCTAATGTTTTTCCTGCAGGAATAGGAAATTCAGGCAAATAAGCTTTACCCAACTCTAACTGCACATTACAACGCTTAGCAATTTCAACGGTATTTTCAATTGCTGAGGGAACATCTTTAAATAATGCCAGCATATAGTCATTAGATGTTAAATATTGCTGATTACTGTAATCATGTGGCCGCCTAGCGTCATCTAACATCCAACCCTGGTAAATACACACCCTTGCTTCATGAGACTCAAAATCATCTTTGTTAATAAAACAAACATCTTGTGTTGCCACAACTGGAATTTGATTGGCTTCTGATATTTTAATTGCTTCATGCAAATAATCTTCTTCTTGTGGACGCCCTGTTCGTCGCAACTCCATATAAAAATTATCTTGAAATGTTTTTTGCCAACGTAATGCATGCTGCGTTGCTAGTGTGTTTTTCCCTTTCATTATTGCTTGGCCAATATCACCGTCTTTTGCCCCAGATAAAATAATTAACCCAGCAGACAACTCTTCTAACCATGCCCAAGAAACAACTGGCTCTTTCCCTGTTTCTTGCCTGGCAACATAGGCTTTAGTCATAAGCTGAGTCAAGTTTTTATAACCCTGCTGATTAATGCACAGTGCTGTAAATTTTGAATGGTTTTTCTCTTGGTCATCCGCTAATAACATCGTCGCACCAATAATAGGCTTGACCCCCTGACTCAAAGCCTGGCGATAAAACTTTACCAGTGAAAACAAATTAACATGATCTGTCACTGCAACGGCCGGCATATTCTGCTCTTTCACCGCCGTTAATAATTCAGGAATACGAACGGTGCCATCGACAATGGAGTATTCTGTATGGACATTTAAATGAACAAATTGACTAACCACAACCAACCTTCTATAAATTAACTAACATATTGTCGCTCTAAGCGTTTTATTTTTTCCATTCTGTCTTGCGCTAAATGAATCAGCTCATCAAGCAAACTTGCCGTTTTAAGTCCTTCATGCTCCCACAATTTAGGATACATGCTAATATCCGTAAAGCCCGGCAACGTATTAAGCTCATTCACCCAAACCTGCTCTGACTCATCGATAAAACAATCAAAGCGTGCCAAACCAGAGCAACCCAATGCCTTAAAAGCCTGCACAGCAATATGACTGACTTTTTTTAGCAATTCATCGGGTAAGTTTGCAGGAACAACCACTTTCGCTGTGGATCCTGACATATACTTAGCATCATAAGAATAAATGCCTTGGCAGACAATTTCACCTGAAATACTAGCACGTGGCTGCTCATTTCCCAACACAGCGCACTCAATTTCTCGCCCATCAATATGCGCCTCCACAAAAACACGATCAGAGTGTTTAAAAGCCTGACCAATTGCTGCCGTAAATTCCGCCTGATTTTCAACCAAAAACACCCCCACAGATGAGCCTAAGTTCGCAGACTTAATCACCACGGGTGAACCTAAACGTTTGATAATTTGATCAAATGATGGGTTTTCATGCTTATTTGTTAATTCTACCCAATCCGCTGTTGGTAGATTCTGTGCTGCAAAAACCTGCTTACTAGCAATTTTATCCATCGACAACGCAGAGCCCAACACGCCAGAACCTACATACGCCACCCCTAGCATATCAAGCAGGCCTTGCAAACTGCCGTCTTCACCATAGGTGCCATGCACACAAGGAATAACAACATCACACCTTATAGCCTCATTTGTCGATCTAACTACCCATGGGAAGCTTGCTCTGTCGGCCTGCAAAGATAAGCAAACCGCATGCATTGGCTTTTCAGCCAAGGCTTGCGGGCTGTCGGCCGCTAACAAACTTTCAGGCTGATCTAAAATCGACCAAACACCAGCCTCAGAGATATAAATAATGTGCAATTTATATTTAGAAGCGTCCAATGCTCGAAAAATATTTTGCGCAGACAATAATGAAATAGCGTGCTCAACCGATTGACCACCACAGAGTAATGACACTTGTAATCGTTCAGGCATGCTGGCTTTCCTTTTTTAACAAATAATTTCTTACTGGTGCAAAGCTTCGTCGGTGGCAGTCAATGACACCAAACTCCGCAATGGCTTGCATATGCTGTGCTGTTGGATAACCCTTATGCTGAGCAAAACCATATTGAGGGTGCAAGGCATCTAAAGCAACCAGCTCTTCATCTCTAGTAACCTTAGCGACTATCGATGCTGCACTAATTGCAGCGACCAGTTGATCGCCTTTAATGATTGCCTCTGCAGGAAAAGGTAGCTCAGGCAGGCGATTACCATCAACAAGCACATGCTCTGGGGCCAATGATAGCTGCAAAACAGCTCGCTGCATAGCCAGTAAGCTCGCCTGTAAAATATTGATCTGATCAATCTCAGACGCCTCTGCTCGACCAACTGCCCAAGCTAAAGCTTTCTGCTTAATTTCCGCACATAAAGCCACTCGACGCTTCTCTGTTAGCTTTTTTGAATCTTTAAGTCCCTCAATTGGCTGAGCTGGGTCTAAAATAACTGCTGCAGCTACTACTGCACCAACCAATGGGCCACGCCCAACCTCATCAACACCAGCAACTATTTTCCCTGAAAAGTCCATTTCACCTACCATAAAAAACCTCCAAACAAACAACCTGGCACACACTATAACCATTGCGTTCTTAAAAAAAAAGTGCAACCATACAAGACAGCTAACATATGATAAAATAAGATGTTTTAATAGACGAGAAGAAATAATGAGCGAAAAAAAAACACTTAACACTGCCGTTATTGGAACCGGATATCTTGGTAACTTTCATGCACAAAAATACGCAGCACTTCCAGAGGCAAACTTAGTTGGCATTTGCGATATTGACAAAGATCGCGCCCGAGACATTGCCAACAAACTCAACACAACTGCCTATCATAATTACCACGACCTCATTGGTAAAGTCGACGCGATTAGCATTGCCACACCCACGCCATACCATTTCACTATTGCTAAATTTTTCCTTGAAAATGGCGTGCACATTTTATTAGAAAAACCCATCACACAAACTTTAGAAGAAGCTGATGAATTAATAAAAATTGCCAAAGAAAAAAAAGTGGTCTTTCAAGTCGGGCACTTAGAACGATTCAACACAGTTGTTACTGCTGCAAAACCTTTTTTAACCGATTTGCGCTTCATTGAATCCACACGACTAGCACCTTTTCAATTACGTGGCACTGATGTTAATGTTGTCCTGGATTTAATGATCCATGATATTGACATTATTCAAACCCTCGTAAATGATAAAATAAAACATATCAGTGCTACCGGCGCATCGGTATTATCACCACTCATTGATTTAGGCAATGCTCGAATTGAATTTGAAAACGGCTGCATTGCTAACGTTACCGCAAGTCGAATTAGCACAAAAAAACAACGCTCTCTAAAGATTTTTCAAACAGATGCCTATATAAGCCTTGATTTACAGAGAAAATCTCTATCAATCCACCGTCGCGGAAAAAAAGAAATGTATCCTGGTATTCCAGAAATCATCCGAGAAAATCATCGTTACGACCAGGGTGACTCATTAAAAGATCAAACATCAGCCTTCCTCAACAGCATCCTCAATAATGAAGCTCCGGTTGTATCTGGCTATGATGGACGTCGCGCACTAGAAATTGCACTTAAAATAACCGACTTGATGCGTGAACATAAAAACTGGGATCAACTAACTAAACAATAAATTAAATGGAAATTTCAAACAAACAAGCCGACTTACTAATTATTACTGGAGAAACCTCCGGTGATAACTTGGGCGCAGAACTCATCAACCAACTCAACACAAAAAAAAACAACCTTAACATTCTTGCCATGGGTGGCAATGCCATCAAAAAAGCCGGTGCAAAAATCATTGTTGACTCAAGCAAAATGGGCATTATTGGATTTATTGAAATTATTAAACACATTGGCGTCATTTGGTCTGCACGAAAAACCATCCTCAATCAATTAAAAACAAACCCACCAAAACTTCTTATCCTTATTGACTACCCTGGCTTTAATCTAATGATTGCCAAGCATGCTAAAAAACTTAATATCAAAGTGCTTTATTACGTTAGCCCTCAAATATGGGCTTGGCGATCTGGCCGTATTCATAAAATAAAAAAACGCGTTGACCACATGGCTGTTCTCTTTCCATTTGAACAAACCCTCTATGAACAAGCGGGCATTCCTGCCACCTACGTTGGCCACCCACTTGCTAAAAAAATCCAACAGTATCAAAAAAATTATTCAGCAAATTATGACAAGCTTAAAATAAACCCCCATTTCCCTGTTATTGCTTTATTGCCCGGCAGCCGCAATCAGGAAATTGAAAGCTTGCTACCTACAATGATCGAAGCCGCCAAAGAAATCAAAAAAGCAATGCCAAACATCCAGTTTATTCTCGCTCAAGCAGAAACCGTTATCAATCACCCGCTTTTTTCACAAATACCCAACTTTATTAAAGTCGTTAAAAACGACACTTACGCTGCCTTTAGTATTGCCGACGCCGCCATCTGCACATCCGGCACCGTAACACTAGAATGCGCTCTATTTAAACTACCACAAGTTATTATTTATAAAGTATCACAACTAACCTACTGGATCGGCAGGTGCGTCATTAAAACTAAACATATAGGTCTTTGCAATATTGTTGCAGAAAATAACGTTGCCGAGGAATTAATACAAAATGATGCAACACCAAAAAAAATCACTAAAGAGTGCATAAAACTTCTAAATGACACCAACTACCGACAGCAAAAAATAGAAAAAATGACCAGCTTACAAAACGCAATATTTGATAAAAAACTTGCCGGAAAAGTCGCAGATTTAACTGAGGAAATGCTGGCAGATTAAAGACAAGAAAACATCATCCAATATTTCTAAATTCTTATTTATTAAAAATTAATGGCGATGCTGATGCCGCTCAACTCCTCTGGTCGTATGATCAAAAGCCTCAATAATTAATAAAACACTATCGCTCTCTGTTGCTAATTGATCTAGCGCTTTACGCAAATCTTCCAACGTCTTTCCGCTGCGATAAATCAATAGAAATGCTTTTTTAATAATACGAAGCGTTTTATTATCAAAACCATGGCGCTTCAATCCAACCAAGTTAACACCTGTTGGGCAACCCGGATTACCTGTAACCATCATATACGCAGGAATATCTTTAAACACCTTTGCTGATCGCCCAATGAATGCGTACGAGCCAATTCGACAAAACTGATGGACAGCTGCATACCCACTAAAAAAAACATAATCACCAACTTCAACATGACCTGCAAGACATGCGCAATTAGCAAAAACACAGTGACTGCCCACTCGGCAATCATGTCCGACATGAGAATAAGCCATGAAATAATTATTATCGCCAATCTGAGTTTTTCCACCCCCCTCGACCGTACCACGATGAATGCTGGTATATTCGCGAATGACATTATTATCCCCTATTACCAGCGCTGTTTCTTCGCCCTTATAACCCAAATGTTGTGGATCACCACCAACCATAGCAAATGCCATAATTTGATTATTTTCACCAATTATTGACCGGCCCTTAATAACCGCATTAGCACCAACAGTAGAGCCTGAACCAATTTCAACACCTGGACCGATCCAAGCCCAGGGGCCTATTTCCACGTCATCAGCAATCTTTGCGCGTGGGTCAACATAAGCCTTGTCATCAATCATCATTAACTACCTCTTGCGTTCATAAACTCAGCTTCACAAGCAATTTCACCATCAACCGTTATTTGTCCTTTAAATTTCCATAAGCTTTTTCTTGCACGCAAAACTTCCACTGTCATTAACAATTGATCGCCAGGAATAACCATTTTTTTAAAGCGTGCTTTATCAACGCCCGCCAAAAAAAACAAGCCCTCTTCAGTAGTCACATTTAACGATTTCATCATTAAAATTCCAGACGCTTGCGCCAAAGCTTCAATCTGCAATACTCCCGGCATTACTGATTTTTGCGGAAAATGGCCATTAAAAAAAGGCTCATTGATTGTTACATTTTTAATTGCAGCAATAGATTTATTTTCAACAAAGTCCGTCACACGATCAACCAACAAAAAAGGGTATCTGTGGGGCAGATGATTTTTAATATCATCAATATACATTATATCACTCATTGCTTTTCTCCAAATTACGAACTCGTTTAACTAAATTATCTAAATTTCGATAATGAACAATATTGCGCTGCCACTTTTGCCGAGGCAAACTGGGCTGACCTGCATAAACACCCGGCTCTTTAATTGAGCTCGATACTGCTGACATTGCCGCTAAAATCACGCCATCCGTAATATCAATATGGCCATTAACTGCTACGCCGCCACCAAGAATGCAGTGCTTTCCGATGCGCGTGCTCCCAGCAATACCCACACAACCTGCAATTGCTGTGTGATCACCCACAATAACATTGTGTGCAATTTGCACCTGATTATCAATTTTCACCCCAGTTCCAATAGTCGTATCTTCTAATGCGCCTCTATCAATTGTCGTATTAGCACCAATTTCGACTTGGTCACCGGTTTTCACACCACCCAACTGGGGCACTTTAGCCCACTTGCCATTATCATCAATTAGACCAAAACCATCTGCACCAATGACAGCGCCACTATGAATAGTATTTTTATTAGCTAAAACCACATCAGAGTAACAAGTAACACGGGGATACAAATGACAATCCTTGCCTATCGTCACTCGAGACTTTAATACGCAATGAGCTTCGATAACCGTGTTCGCACCAATACTTACATTATCAGCAATCACACAAAAAGGACCGATGTGTGCTGAAGCATCTATTTTACAATCATCACCAACAATAGCCGTTGGATGAACTCCTGATGGAAAATTTTCTTTAGGCTTAAACAACGCGGCTACTTGAGAAAAAGCCAGCTGTGGATTTTCAACAACTAAAGCTACAGCAGGACAATCACCCACCTTATTCTCTGTTAACAAAACCGCAGAGGCTTTTGTTTTTTCAAGGTGTTTGTGATACCGCTTGTCGTCACCTAAAAAAGTTAGGTCGCCTTCAACTGCTTTTTCTAGCGAAGCTAAAGAACTGATAGAAACAGAAGCATCACCAATAATCTTTGCTTTTAGCCGCTCGGCAATGTCTGCTAGGGTGAGTTTTATATCCATAATAAACCGCTCTTTTTATAAAAAAAGAGCACATGAAAAGTCACGTGCTCTTTTTTGAAAAAAACCTGATAAAAACTAATCTAACTCATCAATCACTTTATCTGTAATATCTGTGCCTGATTTAGAATAAACAATTGCATTCTTAGGCAATACTAAATCATACTTTTGTTTTTTAGCGATTTTAGCCACAACATCTTGAACTTTTTGCATAAACGCATGCATAGCTTCATTCTGTGCAGTGTAAAGCCCTTGCTGAAATTGTGTTTGCTTTTCACGAATTGATGCTTCTTGTGTGGAAATAGTTTTCTTTAGCGCATCACTATCTTTTTTAGATGCCACTGGCCCTTGCTTTTTAAGCTTTTCAATATTGGCCTCTAATTTTTGAGCCATGCCTTTAATAGCTTCTTGATCAGCTGCTGATTGCTTCTTCAACTTAGCTTCAATTTTTTTCACTTGAGCTGACTTGTGAAAAATTTCCTGCATATCGACCACTGCAAACTGACCTGCAGCAAAAGCTCCCATCGACCAAACAGCCAACAACGAACCCGCTAAAAACTTAACCATATTTCTCATTATTTTCTCCTATTTTTAACAATTAAATACTGACACCTGCACCAAAGCCAAACACCTGCGTATCATCGCCTTTGTGCTTAAGGATAGGCCAGGCTAAACCAATCTGTATCTGCCCTATTACTGGTGCTAACCAGTTAACAACCGGACCAATAGAGTAGCGTAATTGATTCAACCGAACCCGGTTATCATACACATTACCCACATTAAAGCCTAGCGAAAAACGTAGCTTCTGACTGAAGTAGCTAGGAATAATCAAACTAGCATGCCCAATGGTTTGAATATTACCACCAATAGGGTTTCCTGTAGAGTCTCTTGGGCCTAATGAGTTGCGCGCATAACCGGCCACAGTGCCCAAGCCACCGGCATAAAAATTATTATAGAATGGGAACTCAGAATTCTTGCCAATTGACCCACCATAGCCTAAAGTTGTTCCGAGGCTAAGCGCAAGCCCTTTGAAAAGCGGCTTATACCACACACCATTATATGTTACTGAGTAAAAAGTCATTGAGCTTTTGGTCAGTGGTGCATTAAGTGTGAAATTAATACTTTGTGACGAGCCGTCTGTTGGAAACAATACATTATCTAATGTTCCCCGCGACCAGCCAAGACCAACCACACCATGGTAAAAATCATTTCCATGCTTTTTAACAAAATCTGCCACTTCCCTAGCGCTACCAGTATTTTCAAGATTAGTATAACTATAGCCAGCACTAGCATTTAATGAAGAATATAGGCTGACTGGAACACTAAAATTGGCATTGGCCGTCAGCGTATTAAATGTAAAATCTGCTAAGTTGACTCGATCAGGGCGTGTCTTTGTATAATTAAAATTAAAACCCCGGCCAACACCCCATTTAGAATAAAATGGATTATTATATTGAACACCATAAGTCGTTTGAAATGCACCTCGCTGAAAATTAACGCCGACCAAGCGCCCTGTACCCATAAAATTTGGTTCCGTTGCAGAAACACCAAAAAACAAGCCCTCCATGTCAGAGAACCCACCGGTCAAGCTTGCCCTGCCTGCCTGCTGTTCTGCAGTTCTTATTTTCAAGTCAAGTTCATTATTCTTTCCAGCAACTGGTTTTTGCTGAACGTAAATATTAGTCAAATAAGGCAAATTTGCTAAACGCCTTTTAGATTCATTGATACTAGCTGAATTATACAGAGAGTCTTCCATTTGTCGCATCTGCTCTCTTAGCACATATTCAGAAGTTCGATTATTACCTATAAAATCAATTTGTCTGACATAAAACTTTTTACCGGGATTTAAGTTAAGAGTCATAAACACCGTGTGCTTGATATTATTAATTTTAGGAACTGGATTTAATTGCGGATAAGCGTACCCTTTTGTGCCCAAAAATTGGTAAATAGCCGTCTGAATATCCATCAATTTTTGACGAGAAAAAACTTCGCCTGGCTTTAAGCTAATCAGCTTTTGAAGCTGTTTTTTATAGCCAGCAACTTGCCCTGCCAACTGAAAACCACTCAAATGATAAATAGGCCCTTCAGACACCTTCAATGTAATATAGATACTCATACGATCGGCAGATATTGAAACCTGCTTAGCCGTTACTGCAAAATTTAAATAGCCCCTATTTAAGTAATAGCTAGAGATTGCTGCAATAGAAGCATCAAGCTTCTCTTGTGAGTAATTATCGCTCTTGGTGAAAAAAGCCAAAATGGTTGGTGTCGATAATTTCATCTCACGCAATAAAGTAGCCGTTTTAAAAGCATGGTTGCCAGCAATAACAATGCTTCTAATCTTAGCAACGGCACCTTCTTTAACATCAATTTGAACAGCAACACGATTACGTGATGCTGGCACTGCTGTTAACATAACTCGTGCAGCATAATAGCCCATGCTGAAATACTGTTGCCGCAAACCTTCCACAATACTATTAATGACTGATTTATTATAAACTTGACCCGCCTTAACGCCTGCTGTGGCTAAAACCTCATTCAACTTTTTTTCTGGAATACTTTTATTGCCCTTAACATTAACCGACGCGATGGTAGGCCTTTCCTTAACCTTTACAATTAATGTGCCGCCCTGACGATCTAACTCAACCGTTTCAAAAAAACCAGTCCCGTATAACGTTGAAATAATTGAGGAGGTTTGACTATAAGAAATGGTTTGCCCAACACGAACTGGCAAATAATTCAACACTGTTGCTGCAGGCAATCCTTGCAGCCCCTTCACCTGAATACGTGAAACCCTAAAACTTCGACCAGAGGCATTTGCAACCCCCACCACAGCACAAGCTAAAAAAACGAACACGCAGAATTTTCTAAAATATTTCAACACTACAATTAGCCCTTGTAAAAAACCAAACACGCTTGGCAAAACCATGCCGAATTATACATAGTTAATGGCCAAGCAACAATGAAACGAACGCGAAAAGTGGCATTGCCGCCAACAAACCATCTATTCTGTCTAAAAGCCCACCATGGCCGGGCAAAAACGACCCCGTATCCTTCACTCCTGCTAAACGCTTCAGCAAACTGACAAATAAATCACCAAACACAGAAACAACGGTTGAAAAAATAATTAGCCCCGACAGTCCAAGCCATTGATTGCTGGGCACCTGGAAATACCAAGCATAAATAATAAGCAGCACAAACGCCATCAACATTGCACCACCAACGCCTTCCCAGGTTTTCTTTGGGCTGACCTTTGGTGCTAAATGATGTTTGCCGAAAAAACGACCGGCGAAATAAGCGCTTGAGTCTGCCGACCACACAATAGCCATTGCCGCCAGCAACCACGCAGGGCCTAAAGACTCCCTGATAAAAACTATAGCTAACCAAAACGAGCAAAGCATAATAACACCTAAAAATAACTTTATTCCCATACTTTGCAGCCATTTAGCCCGACCATGAAGGCCAAATGTAATAACCCAGCAGCTTGCAAAAAACCAAGCAAGCATTGCCAGCGTAAAAACAATATAACCGGATATTTGAAAATAATGCATCAACCATAAAACACACAAAGTAAAAACCACATAAGAGCAGCGCGCAAGCATATGACCAACCTGGCTAATGCGTGACCACTCCCAAGCGCCCAACAAAACAACAGCCGTCGCTATTAACTCAAAAAAATAAGACGGCAGTGCAAGTACCCCCCAAATAGCCAGTGGCAACAACACCAGAGCAGTTAGCACTCGTAATTTAAGCATTTTTATCTTCCTGTAATTGCTCTGCTATTTTACCATAACGACGTTCTTTTGATTGAAACCAACCAATTGCTTCATTAATGTGCTCCTCTGAAAAATCAGGCCAAAGCACATCAAGAAAACACAGCTCGGTATAAGCCAAATTCCATAGCATAAAGTTACTAATGCGAGCTTCACCACTGGTGCGAATCAATAAATCTGGATCAGGCCAGCTCGAAAAGCAAAGGCTATCTTCAAACCCCTCCATGTCAATTTCTCCTGTTGCTAAACAGTGTTTTTGTGTCGCAACCACTGCTTGCTGAATATCCCAGCGGCCACTATAGTTAATTGCAATATTCAAAATTAAACCTGAATTTTTTTCAGTCAACTTTTTTGCTTTTTCAATACTCTTAAGTGCCTTTGCTGAAAAAAACGAGTAATCGCCAATAATATTTAGCTGAACATTATTTTGGTGCAACTCTTGAGCCTGAGAATCTAGCGACTCAACAAATAGATTTAACAAATACCGCACTTCATCGGTCGGCCTTGCATTATTTTCCGTGCTAAAAGCAAACAGTGTTAATATATCAACTTCCCGCTTAATGCAGGCTCTTATTGATGCTTTTACTGCATTCACCCCAGCTTTATGCCCAAAGACTCTCGGCATTAATTTTTTTTTGGCCCATCGGCCATTTCCATCCATAATAATGGCAATATGCTTTGGTGCTTTTTGCATAGCTAGAAAACCTTTACCTTATCAAACAGCCATTAAGTCTTCTTCTTTTTTAGCCGCTAGCGCATCAACTTCAGCAACGTATTTATCGGTTAATTTTTGAATGCGTGCGTTGCCTTGGCGCTCATCATCCTCACTAATTTCTTTTTCTTTTGTGAGACTTTTAAACTTTTGATTGGCATCACGACGAGCATTACGAACCGAGACTCGCGCACCTTCTGCAATATCATTAAGAACACGCACCAATTCACGTCGTCGCTCTTCCGTCAAAGCAGGCAAAGGAACGCGAATAACCATACCAACACTGCATGGATTCAGTCCTAAATCAGCTGTCATGATTGCTTTTTCAACCGGTCCCAACATATCTTTTTGCCATGGCGTCACGGTCAATGTTCTTGCATCCTCAACTGACACCCCAGCCACTTGATCTAAAGGCGTAGGTGAGCCGTAGTAATCGACTTTTATGTGGGACAACAAACTCGGGTGCGCACGCCCTGTTCTAAGCTTGGCCAACTCTGTTTGAAAAGCCTCGGTACTTTTAACCATGCGGTCAGCTGCAGCATCAATAATTGGATCAATCATTATTTTTCTCCTTAGAAACCAAAGTGCCCTCATCCTCACCCATAATAACACGCAGCAAAGCACCTGGTTTATGCATATTAAAAACTCTAATGGGCATTTGATGATCCCTGCACTGACAAAATGCCGCCAAATCCATCACGCCCAATTCTTTTTTCAGAACTTCTTGATAATCAACCTGACGATAGCGAATTGCATCCGCATGCTTCGAAGGATCTTTATCGTAAATACCATCAACATTGGTAGCCTTTAAAATAATATCTGCGCCAATTTCTATGCCGCGCAAACTCGCGGCAGTATCGGTTGTTACTAGAGGATTTCCCGTGCCAGCACCAAAAATCAGTACACGACCTTCTTGCAAATGATTAATGGCTTTACGCTGATTAAAGTGCCCAACCATACCACTGACAGGAATAGAGGACATAATTCTTACTTGCAAACCCGCAGATTCAAAAGAATCGCGAAGCACTAATGCGTTCATTAGTGTCGCCAACATTCCCATATGATCGCCAGTAATGCGATCAATACCTAGCTTAGACAGCGCCTCACCACGGAAAAAATTGCCTCCACCAACAACTAAGGCGACTTGGACACCCCGATCATGCACTGCCTTAATCTCTTCACTCATGCGAGTAAGAACATCAGGAGAGACAGCAATAGAAGAGTCACCCATTAATGCTTGGCCACTCATTTTTAGTAGAATGCGGCGATAAACTGGTTTTTTAGCATCCGTCATTTCTAAATCCTCCCTATCGCCTATGATTACTTTTTATTAAGATCCTTCAACTTGTGAACGAACCTCTTCAGCAAAGTCAGTGACAACTTTCTCAATACCCTCGCCCACTTCAAAGCGAACAAAGGCATTAACTTTCGCATCAGATGGCGACAGCAAGTCAGCAACAGTTTGGTCCGGATTTTTAACAAAACCCTGCCCATACAGTGTTCTTTCTGCAACAAATTTTGACATACGCCCTTCAACCATTTTCTCAATAATGGCATCTGGCTTACCCGACTCTTTTGCTTGGGTTGTTACAATGTCACGCTCTTGCTGAAGAAGTTCAGCCGAAAGCTCTGTTTCATCAATTGCTAAAGGATTAACTGCCGCAACATGCATGGCAATATCTTTAGCTAACTCAGCATTATCCTTGCTTAGTGCGACTAATACACCAATACGATCGCCATGGCGATAAACACCCAGTGAATTAGCTGATTCCATAAAGGCTACGCGACGAATCCGAATGTTTTCACCAATTTTATTGACCAACTCATGTCGCACAAAAGATAATGCTTCGCCACGTTCATTTTCTTGCGCCAAGATAGCATCAACATCCTCAGAACCACTTTTCAGTGTAGCTTCAGCAACTTGATTTGCAAATGATTTTAAACTTTCATCACGTGCAACAAAGTCTGTCTCGCAGTTGATTTCCACTAACACCGCACGGCGGCCATCATCGCTCATCGCAGAAACAATCACACCTTCAGCTGCAACACGTCCTGCTTTTTTATCAGCTCTTGCACTACCGGCTTTACGCAAAACGACAATTGCCTCTTCAATGCTGCCGCTGGCTTTCTCAAGTGCCTTTTTGCACTCCATCATGCCGGCACCTGTCTGCTCTCTCAGCTCTTTGACTAGACTTGCTGTTATTTTCATTGTCTCATCCTCTTAATAATTATTTATCGCTATCAGTAGATTTTTTTTCATCTGTTTTCTTAGCAGCTGTTTTTGTTTTGGCAGCTGTTTTTGTTTTGGCGGCTGTTTTTGCTTTAACTGCTGTTTTTGCTGTTTTTGCTTTAACTGCTGTTTTTGTTTTAGCGGCTGTTTTTGTTTTAACTGCTGTTTTTGTTTTAGCGGCTGCTTTTGTCTTACTAACCACTTTAGCACCAACTGCTTCTGTTTTTTCTTCTTTTACAGCTTCTGTAACAGGATTTTTAACAGCAGCTTTCACTACTTTTTTCTGGGCTGAAGGTTTAACGTCAATTTTTGTTGCCTTTTTAGCGGGTTCTTTAATTTCTCCACGAGAATGGATAACCACTTCAGCAACAGTGCGACAATACAAACGAATTGATTTCAACGCATCATCATTGCCAGGAATAGGATAATCCACCACACTTGGATCTGAGTTTGTATCAACGATGCCAATCACAGGAATGCCCAGTCGTTTTGCTTCTGCAATAGCAATATTTTCATGCTTAACGTCAATAACAAATAAAATATCTGGCAGACCGCCCATATCTTTAATACCGGCCAATGTTGCATTTAATTTTTCACGCTCACGCATTAACATTAATTTTTCTTTTTTGATCAAATCATGATACTTAGGCGTATCCATCATTATATCTAAATCTTTTAGACGCTTGATCGATTGACGAATCGTTTTATAGTTGGTTAACATTCCACCCAGCCAGCGATGATTGACGTAAGGCATACCACTTCGAGTGGCCTCTTCACGCACAACGTCTTGCGCCGCAAACTTAGTTCCTACAAATAAGACCTTACCACGGCCTTTAGCAACTTGAGCAACTTTTTGCATTGCTTCATTGAAAAGCGGTACGGTTTTTTCTAGGTTGATAATATGGATTTTTTGGCGGCTTCCAAAAATATAAGGTGCCATTTTTGGGTTCCAAGAACGGGTTTGATGTCCGAAATGCACACCAGATTCTAACATTTGACGCATAGTCACAGGTTTCATAACTTTCTCCTTTTGGGTTAAACCTCCACAGGGCAAATGGCTTGAACTCATTTAGGAGCACCCCAAGCCAACTAAACACCCTATGTGTGTCGTTAATAAAAACAATATTGAGCAAAAATCATAGACTTTCAATTGCTAAATATTGCAAAGCTTTATAACATAGTTAGCCTAGAATCACAACGCACAGGACAATGCTATGCCAGTAATCATCAAGTCACCTCAAGATATTGAAAAAATGCGCATAGCTGGTAAGCTCGCCGCCGAAGTACTCACAATGATTGGCCCACACGTCACGGCCGGCATTACTACCAGCGAAATCAATGAAATATGCCACAAGCACATCACTGAGGTGCAGCAAGCAATCCCGGCCCCTCTTAACTACAGGGGCTTTCCAAAATCCGTTTGCACATCAATTAACCACGTTGTTTGCCACGGCATCCCTGCTGACAAAAAATTAAAAAATGGCGACATTGTTAATATCGACGTCACTGTCATCAAAGATGGCTTTCATGGTGATACCAGTAAAATGTTCCTTGTTGGTGAAACAATCCCGCTAGCTGAGAGGCTTTGCAAGATTACTCAAGAGTGCCTATACGCCGGCATTGCCTGCGTCAAACCTGGCGCACACCTTAATGATATTGGCAGAGCCATTCAGCAACTTGCTCAAAAGGCTGGGTTTTCAATTGTACGTGAATACTGCGGCCATGGTATCGGCGAAGGCTTTCATGAAGACCCTCAAGTACTACATCATGAACAAAAAGACCTTGGGCTAGAGCTAAAAGAGGGCATGACTTTCACTATTGAGCCGATGATCAACGCAGGTAAACGCCATGTTCGCTTACTCGGCGATGACTGGACGGTTATCACCAAAGACCGTAAACTCTCAGCTCAATGGGAACACACTATTGTGGTCACCAAAGATGGTGCGGAAATACTCACCCTTCGTGATGAAGAGCGAGCTCACTTTTCTTAATCACAAATCAAACTTAAAGCGATAACTATGCCAACACTCGAACTACAAATTAAAAAGCGACGCACCTTTGCTATCATCTCTCACCCGGATGCAGGTAAGACTACACTAACAGAAAAATTACTTTTATTTGGTGGCGCTATTTCTTTGGCAGGCACCGTTAAGGGCCGAAAAGCGTCTCGTCACGCAACCTCCGACTGGATGGAAATGGAAAAGCAACGCGGCATCTCTGTCACCACCTCGGTCATGCAGTTTCCCTTTAAGGATAAAATTATCAATCTGCTAGATACTCCCGGGCATGCTGACTTCACCGAAGACACCTACCGCACACTTACTGCGGTAGACTCAGCACTAATGGTGATTGATGCCGTAAAAGGGGTTGAGGCTAGAACCATTAAACTAATGGAAGTTTGTCGCTTGCGTGACACCCCCATTATGACTTTTATCAATAAAATGGATCGCGACACTCGCGAACCCATTGAGCTACTCGATGAAATTGAGACCGTGCTTAATATACAGTGCGCTCCAATCACCTGGCCTATTGGCATGGGCAAATCATTTAAAGGCATTTATCACTTAATGGAAGATGCCGTATATTTATACCCTCAAGACAAAAAAACTCACTTCAGTGAAATTGAGCGTATTGAAGGATTAAATAACCCCAGATTACTGGAATTAATTCCTGATGAAATCACGGAATTTAAAGAAGAATTAGAACTCATTCAAGGCGCCAGCCACCCTTTCAATAAAGATGATTATTTAACTGGAAAACAAACGCCGGTTTTTTTTGGCTCGGCCATCAACAACTTTGGTGTACGTGAATTATTAAATGACTTTGCCGAACACGCACCGCCCCCTCAACCAAGGAAAAGCAAACAGCGTGAGGTTTCACCCGAAGAAAGTAAATTCTCTGGCTTTGTTTTTAAAATTCAAGCCAACATGGACCCAAAGCATCGCGATCGCATTGCCTTTGTTCGAATCACATCTGGCCAATATAAAAAAGGCATGCGTTTTTATCAGCCGCGAACCAAAAAACAAATAACCGCACAAAACGCACTTACTTTTATGGCTGGTGAGCGAGAACAAGCAGCTGATGCTTGGCCAGGAGACATCTTAGGTTTACACAATCATGGTACCTTGCAAATTGGCGACTCGTTTTCAGAAGGCGAACTACTCAAGTTCACCGGCATTCCTAATTTCGCACCAGAACTCTTTAAGCGCGTACAACTAAAAGACCCTCTAAAACAAAAAGCGTTGTTAAAGGGGCTAATTCAATTATCAGAAGAGGGGGCCACTCAAATATTTAGACCACTGCATTCTAATGATTTAATTTTAGGTGCGGTAGGATCGCTACAGTTTGATGTGGTCGCTTATCGATTGCAGCATGAATACAATGTCCACTGCACTTATGAAGCAGCACCGGTTGCCGCAGCACGTTGGATATTAACCGAAGATAAAGCACTGATTGAAAAACTCAAAACACACTACCCAAGAAACTTAGCCTTAGATGGCGCCAATCACTTAACCTATATTGCGCCTTCACGCATTAACCTTGACCTGGCCATGGAAAAATACCCCGACGCCATCTTTGCTGACACGAGAGAGCATTAAAAAAAATTAAGGCACCTTGCAAATCTAACGCATATGTTGCCCTATACTCACTTTTTCATGCTCTGGTTCTGGTTCTGCAGCTTGAACACTCCACATCGAAGGAACCTTAGCAACAAGAGCCACCTGAGATTCTGCAAGAAAAGCCCTAACCTGCTTAAGTAGTTCCGGAAAGCATTTACTTTCTTTCAATGTCTCTTCAAAAGTCTTGAGGGCATTAACACAACCGAGCTCCACATATTCTAGAGGGGAACACAAAAAACGATCTAACATGAGCATTAAAATCAAATCAACTTTTAACCGCCTACCAGCGGCAACACGATCAGAAGAAACAAAAGATACTTCGAAAAGGCTCTCCCTAAATTCAGCTAACAACTGACAATAATGAAAATATGGGTTTTTCAAAGACCGCACCTCATTGGACCCACTTATGAGCTCGCCTGTTTTTTTCAAGACAAAGTTAAAATATTCTGCCAAAAAAATATCCGAATTTTCTGATCTAATAATAAGTCTTTTAAAAGAAATATTTTTTCCACCATCTTCATTAAGACCATAAATCACGCTAAAAAAATCAGAAAAAAATTATCTGGCAACTGATAGCCTTTATCAGTCTGCACAAACAGCCTTATATATAGAGTTTTTTTAACACCAGACCCAGGCAAAGAATTTTCCTTATCAAAATCTGCAATTTCACCTAATAAAACCTTAATTATTCCAATGTTTTCTGAGAATTCTGCAATCCCTCTAACAAGCATGGTAGCACTCAAAAAATTTAGTGTTGAATCTTTATATCCATACGGGGTTACTTGCAAAGTTAAAGGCATATCTAGCTCTTTAAAAATTAATTAGACAGGATTATAACATCGAAATATTAAGGAAAGATTAAATGAACCCTGTTTTTTTTAAAAAATCAAAAACACTGGGGCTGCCTGGTCTCTATTGGAGCTTCCTTTAAGATATTCATACCTGACAACCCCGGCCCTTGCTTTAAATCATTGCCAATCTTTTGATGCAAAATTACACAAAAAGTCAGCCCTGCCGAATTTATCTGGTGAGCCCACCGCCACTTGATTGACGCAAACACAGCAACCTGGCGCACACAAAAATAAAACAAAAATTAGCTTGCCCTCTACCGTTCCTCATAAAAGATAGCCGCATCACCATCAGACCAGCTTTGCGCATAGATATAAAAAAACCAAAATCCCCAGACGCTTATCTACTCCTGAAGCCAACTAACCACCCACAAAAGCATCAGTAAAAATTCATGGCTGTGGTTTTCGACGATCCTTAAATGATTTTCGCTTAGCCGATGATGGACCACCGCGAGGTTTTTGATTTTTTGAGCCTCGAGTAGAGGAAGGTGAATTACCACGATTTTTTCGAATAGGCTCTGGCTTAAGAGTAGGGTCAGGCTCGTAACCGGGAATTATTTCCTTCGTGATCCCATAACCCAGTAATTTTTCAATGTCCTTAAGCAGCTTATGCTCATCAACGCACACCAGTGAAACGGCCAAGCCATTATGACTAGCACGACCAGTGCGGCCTATACGATGGACATAATCTTCAGGCACATTCGGCAATTCAAAATTAACAACATGGGGTAGCTTAGCAATATCCAGCCCTCGAGCGGCAACATCAGTGGCGACCAGTACGCGCACCTTACCGTCTTTAAAATCTGCAAGTGCCCGAGTGCGCGCCCCTTGTTTTTTATTGCCATGAATTGCTGCCGCCGTTAAACCATCATCTTCTAATTGCTTCGTTAAACGATTAGCACCGTGCTTAGTCCGCATAAAAACTAATACTTGTTGCCAATTTTTAGAGCCAATAATAAAGGATAACAGTTCACGCTTACGTGAGCGGTCAACGGGATAAATAATTTGTATTATTTGCTCTGCCGTTGCGGTGGAACGTGCCACCTCAATACAAGCTGGAGACGATAAAAGCTTATCAGCCAAGGCTTTAATTTCTTTTGAAAAAGTAGCCGAAAATAGTAAATTTTGCCGGCGTTGCGGCAAGAGGGCCAAAACTTTACGAATATCACGAATAAATCCCATGTCTAGCATACGATCAGCTTCATCTAACACAAACATCTCAACTTTCGATAGATTTACAACACCTTGCTGGATTAAATCCAGTAAACGACCCGGCGTGGCAATTAATATATCGACCCCGGATCTAAGCTGTTTAATTTGCGGATTAATACTCACCCCGCCAAAAACTTTTGCCGATTTGAAGGGCAGATATCTCCCGTACATTTGAACATTTTCAAACACTTGCGCAGCTAACTCACGCGTCGGCGTTAAGACCAGCGCCTGCACGAAACTTTTATTGTTGTTGCTTTTTTCAGAGCTCTTAGAAAGCCGTTGTAATAATGGTAGCGTAAAGGCAGCTGTTTTCCCCGTGCCGGTTTGTGCACTCACTACCGCATCTTTTCCTTTTAAAATAGGCGGAATTGCCTGCAATTGAACAGGAGTTGGATTTTGATAGCCTTTTTCACTAATAGCACGCAACAACTCAATTGATAGACCAAGCTTTTCAAATGACATGAACATCACCCCTCTAAATTACAACGATCAATAGCCTCATAAACCAATCCAAGCTTGCCGCCTGAAAAAGAAAACATAAAACACTTAAGGCTTCTCATGATATCCCTAAAAAAATGTGTGGAATTAATACCGACAACACACAGCGGCACTGAGTATATAGAATCGCAGCATAAACATCCATAAATTAAACCCAACAACTGAAATAAAAAATTACGATTAAATACTAGCGGTAATGTTTGCGAAACAATAATTGGGAACCCATTCATAGTAAGGAATAATTAAATCATAACACCCGTAGGCATATTGCATCAGGCCTGAATAAATGTGGTAAAAAGACAATAAGGCCAACCAATAATTATTGACTACATTTTTTGTAAAGCATCCAATCCTAATAGTTCTAAGCCTTGCTTTAACGTATGTGCAGCTAATTGGCACAAAAGCAGTCTTGACTGTTTCGAGCTTTCACTTTCTGCCGACAACACCGGACAATGCTCATAAAACTGATGAAAAGCCGCAGCCAAATCAAATAAATAATGACATAAACGATGCATTGCTAAATCTTGACCAATCTCTTCTAACAAATCAACAAAGCCTGACAGCTGCATGGCTAAAAGCCGTTCTTTTTCATGCGTCAATTCCAAATTACTAGACAGCTTACTATCGACAGACAACCCCGCCTTGCGAAATATCGCATAAATGCGCACCAAAGCATTCTGCAAATACGGCCCGGTGTTACCTGTAAAAGCTAACATGGTATCCCAATTAAAAACATAATCACGCTGCTTATCACTAGCCAAATCAGCATACTTAATAGCACCAACGCCGATGCTTTTTGCAACCTGGACCAAATCGACATCATGATCATGCGAGCGACTCTCAAGCACCTTCATGACTCTAGCTTCAGCTTCATCCAGTAATGCTGCTAAACGTACTGATTCACCACTGCGTGTTTTAAATGGTTTTTTATCTTCACCCAACACTGAGCCAAAAGCGACATGCTCTAGCTGCACAGAATCATCTGCCCAACCAGCCGCTTTTGTTGCTGCAAATATCATCGAAAAATGCTGTTTTTGACGAGCATCAGTGACGTAAATTAAGCGACTAGCATGCAATTGCGTTAATCGATAATGTACTGCTGCTAAATCCGTTGTTGCATACAAATAACCACCGTCCGTTTTTTGAATAATCATTGGCAATGGGTTTTTATCTCTATCAACAAAACCAGGTAAAAACACAACGGCTGCACCATCACTTATTACTGCTAATCTTTTATCTTTTAATTCTTGCACCAAGCCTGACAACTTATCATTATAAAAACTTTCACCACAATTATCGCTTTGCTCTAACAGCACATTTAAACGGCGATAAACACCATTAAAACTTAATGCACTTTGCCTTACTAATTGTCGCCATAACTCACGAGTTTTCTCATCACCCTGCTGCAACTTAACCACCCGTGCCTTTGCTCGTTGAGCAAAATCATTACGCTCATCAAAACGCTTTTTCGCCTGCTGATACCATTTATTCAATGTGCCAATAGGAGTTTGATCATCAATTGTTAATCCATCTTCTAAAACCAACTCAATTAACATGCCAAACTGCGTACCCCAATCGCCCAGGTGATTTTGCCGAATAACTTTATAGCCCAAGAATGTTAGCAGCCGCACAATCGCATCACCAATATTAGCCGAACGCAAATGACCAACGTGCATTTCTTTTGCTACATTAGCGCCACCATAATCAACCACAACGGTTTCTTCTAAATGTAGTGACACACCAAAACAAGGTAATTGATGGCTATTTACTAAATAGTCCACAATCGCCGCGTTAGCTAATGTTATATTGACGAAACCAGGGCCCGCCACCTCCATTGATTGAATAATATTATTTTCTGGCATTGCAGCCACAACCTGATCAGCAATGTCACGAGGATTTTTCCCAAGTTTTTTTGCTAAACTCATCGCAAAGTTTGCTTGATAATCACCAAACTTAGGGTTTTTTGCTCGACTAATGCAAGGGCTTGTTAGATCAGGGCTTTCAACAACAGCATTCAATGCTTGTGAAAAGAGCTGATTTAAATTTTGTAGCATTGATTTCATTTTTTTTCCAACGAATTAAAGACTTTCTGACTTAACTGACAACTTCCTCTGACTCTTCCATCCACAGGCAACACCCCGACTTTTCAGCAATTTTCTGTAAAAACTCTTCATGCGCCTTTAATTCACCGGCTGACGGCAAAATCACCGGTAATTTTGATAATTTAATCACTTGTCGATATTCTTTTTCTTTTTTCAAACTTGCTTTTGCTGCATCTTGTGTAAACAAGCTGGCCTGCCCACCGGTCATAAGCAAATATACCTGGCCCAACAACTGAGCATCAAGCAACGCACCATGAAGCTCACGGCCGGATAAATTAACATCGTAACGTCGACACAACGCATTCAAGTTATTTTTCTGCCCAGGATGTTTGTACCTTGCCAAAACTAATGAGTCGGTAATTTGTGCATAATCCGATAGTTTAGTGTAACTTGAATTCACTTTTAAAAACTCATGATTCAAAAAACCAACATCAAACGGAGCATTGTGAATAATAATTTCTGCCCCCTTAAGATACTCAAGCAGCTCATCAGAAATATCCTCAAAAAAAGGTTTATCTTCTAAAAAATCATTGGTGATTCCATGGATTTCTATTGCTTCCTGCTCAACGATTCGCTGTGGATTAATGTATCGATGAAACGTATTATTCGTGAATTTTCGATCAATTAATTCAACACAACCAACCTCAATAATTCGATGCCCTTGCTGTGGTGACAAGCCTGTTGTCTCTGTATCAAGAATAATTTGCCGTGCCATAAATTCCTCTGCTCACAAAACTTAATTTATTAATTCATCAATGCCTTGATTGGCTAGTGCGTCGGCTTTGTCATTACCAGGGTGTCCGCTATGGCCTTTAACCCAGTGCCAGCTAACATCATGCCGCTGCACTTGTTCATCTAACAACTGCCAAAGATCTTGGTTTTTTACCGGCTTTTTCGTGCTGGTTTTCCATCCACGGGCTTTCCAGTTAACCATCCACTGCGTAATGCCATTTTTAACGTATTGTGAATCGGTATATAAAGCGACCCTACATGATTTCTTTAAAATAGCTAACGCCTTAATTGCAGCCATTAACTCCATTCGATTATTTGTTGTGTTTAATTCGCCACCGTGCAGTGTGCGTTTTTTGTCTTCCCAAGATAAAAAAGCTCCCCAGCCACCAGGACCAGGATTACCGCGACAAGCGCCATCAGTATAAATTTCTACGGGTGTTGTCATGATTGATTATCTCGCATTGTCGGTTCCGGCACCCGATTATTATTCGCAGCTTTATTTTGCTGCTCTTTCCAGCTTTCTTTTAGCGGTGTAAGTGTAGAATTCGTTTTTTGTGCAACAAGAATATAACCAGCACCACAATATGGCCACAAAAACTTGCCTGCCTTTTCCAGCCAATGACACCGATCAAACCATTCTTTTTGCAAAAATGGCCCGTTAAAACAAAAGCTCTTCGCCGTAATGTCACACAAACCGACTGCCGCCAATATCTGTCGCAAATGATTTTGAGAATAAATGTGCAACTCATCCGGCAACTCTAGATCCTGCTTTAATTGTCTACCAAGACCCCACAAACTAACTGGATTAAAACCTAGCAACACCAGACTACCGTCATCACGCAGCGCTTGATTTGCTGATTGCAATAAACTTTCCATATCACTTTTTTGAAAAATTTCCGCAGCATGAATCATCAATACAACATCAACACTACCTGCAGCAAGCTGTGCTGTGTTTTTCGGCCCAACAAGGTGACCGCCGTTTTCTAAGCAACTTGCCATATCAATTTTTTGATGATGAGCAAAACGTGAGCTGTCCAACCAAGTGTCATCTTTCAATTCACCTATCTGAGCAATGGTATTACCGGCCAGCCGATTAAACAGCTTGGTCAGCTTAGGTTGCGCTTCTTGATAAAAATACTCACCCTGTACGGTTTTAGACCAATCCTGCATTTGCTCAGTTAATGCCTTTTCTACTGATTGATTATCTGTCATTATTTCACTCTCTTGTGTTGCGCGGCAAAAGGCTGGCCCTTAAAATCCGTCGTTGACAAAAAGTGGCCTTAGGCCTTGTTCAATTAGGGGTAATATAGCACATGATTTCTATTCACCCAATTCCGGCTTTTGATGATAATTATATCTGGCTACTTTGCAATAAAAAGCAAAAAACTGCTACGGTCGTTGACCCAGGTGATGCTTCACCAGTCATCGATTACCTCAAAAAACATAACTTAACACTAACAACAATACTCATCACTCACCACCATTACGACCATACTAATGGCGTGCAAACTTTGACTAACACCTTTCCAAATATCCCTATTTACGGACCAGAAAGCATCGCCTGCGTCAATCATCCAGCGAATGAACAAGGCTCTCTCTCACTACCTCACTTAAGCAAGCGGCCAATTAGAGTCATTGAGACGCCCGGACACACCCTAGATCATATTGCCTACCTCATTGATGATGCGCTTTTTTGTGGTGATACATTATTTGCGGCTGGCTGCGGCCGTGTTTTTGAGGGGACGGCTCAACAAATGCATAACTCTCTGCAAAAGCTCTTCTGCCTGCCACCTGAAACCAAAGTATACTGCGCGCATGAATACACACAGGCTAATCTTCAGTTTGCTCAAGCGGTTGAACCGGACAACATTGATATTTATGAAAAAATTCAAATGGTTAGGTCCGCACGGCAAAATAACCAGCCGACGCTGCCCAGCAACATTGAACAAGAATTAGCAACTAACCCTTTCTTGCGATGCCATTGCGACAGCGTGATAAAAGCAGCTGAGCAACATCATCAACAGCCCTGCGATAAGGACCCGGTGACTATTTTTGCCATTATCCGGCAGTGGAAAGATAACTTTAAGCTCAATCCAAAGCAGTGAGTTAGTTGCGCACTTGCGGCAAAGGCTAATAATCCGTAGTATTGCCCGAATGCGCTCCTTTATAACAAAAACACTTCTGCTTACCAGCCTCTTTCTTGGCGGCATGGTTGCTTGCACCAATATGCCAGGCGACGACTTACTGGCACCAAGTCAGTCTGTGATTTGGCAACCCATGCGAAATAATTTCACCCTTGCAGACTACCAACACCCTAGCGTACAAAAACGCATCGCCTCACTCGTCAGAAACCCTCACTTTTTCTATAAAACACTCAGCAACGCTTCACCATACTTATATTATGTTTATCAAGAAACCCGACAAAAAAACATGCCGGCAGAAATTGCCCTTTTACCGATAGTAGAAAGCGCCTACAACCCATTTTTATTTTCAAGGGTTGGCGCGACTGGTTTATGGCAAATGATGCCAGGCACCGCCTCTGGCTTAGGCCTTGATATTAACTGGTGGTACGATAGTCGTCGTGATGTAATTCAGTCAACTCAAGCTGCCTTGAGTTATTTAGATTATCTGCACGATTATTTTCATGGCGATTGGTTGCTTGCCATTGCCGCCTATGACTCTGGTGCAGGCACCGTCAACAACGCGATTAAACGCAATAAGCGTTTACACAAACCCACTGATTTTTGGTCTTTGCACCTTCCTAAAGAAACCGAAAACTACGTACCAAAATTACTCGCCATTGCAGCACTAATTCAAAGCCCAGAAAAATATCACGTCAAGCTACCCCCTATCAAAAACATAGCCTATTTTACAACGGTCACCGTAACCCACCAGTTGGATATCAATAAAATTGCCTCACTCGCTAAAGTTAATAGCAAAGTCGTTCGCCAACTAAACCCTGGTTTTAGACGCTGGGCAACAGAACCCAACAAATCACACCAAATCCTTATTCCTGCGGATAAGCTTGCACTCTTTAATAGCAATTTCAGCTTATTGAAAAATCAAAAACAAATCACCTGGCTGCACCACATTGTACAACCCGGCGAAACGCTTAGTACTATCGCTGTTAAAAATCACACATCAACTGCATTGCTAATAAAAGTTAATAATCTAAAAAGCACGATCATTCACCCAAAACAAGACCTGCTCATTCCCAAAACCCTTGACTCTCGCTTTATTAAATCAATCAAACAAGTGCATGGCAGTGTTGCAGAAGATAAATTACCCGGCCCACAGCAAAAAACTCATGTTATTGGCCGTCATGACACGCTTTGGCAAATTGCTAAAAAATACAACGTTACCACACGAGAAATTCGCTTTTGGAATAACCTTAAACCTAGGGCTACGCTAAAACCCAAACAGGAATTATTGATTTGGCTACCCTCACACTCACACTTTTCCAGCAATGACATCACCTATACTGTTAAAGAGGGTGACACTATCGGTCATATTGCTAGACTTTTTGACATTAGCGGCAAAAAAATTGAAACGGCCAATCACTTGAAAAATGCAAATATTAGAGTTGGTCAAGTTTTAGTTGTTCCTGGCTTTAAGCACATTGTTCATCACACTAATCATCAAACAAGGCCGCAGAAGAAAAAACTGTCCTAAAAATTGCATGATGCAGGCAATCCCCTAGCTCCCCGCCTTTCAGCGATCAGGCACTACCCTGAAGCCCTCTTTTCATCCATTTTCTGCATAAACAAAGCTCTAACACCAGGCCAAGGAACAAGCACAAAAAAAGGCGCTCTAGGCGCCTTAATGATGTCTGATCACAAAAGATTATTACTTGATTTTGCCTTCTTTAAATTCAACCATCATGCCATGCTTGCCGGTTTCTTCATTCCAGGCACGAGGATCAAATTTACGTAAACGCATTTTGTCAGGTGTATTACGCTTGTTTTTGATGGTTGTTTTATAGTAACCCGTTGATTTACCGTCTTTCTTTTTGCCGGTAGAGACTAACTTGATTTTTTCACGTACTGAAGATGCCATGATTTAATTCCTTAACTAATAATTAACCTTTTAGGTCTTGAAGAACTACTTCAATCCCTTTTTTATCAATAATACGCATGCCCTGAGTTGACACCCTTAATGTGATAAAACGTTCCTGACTTGCTATCCAAAAACGACGTTTCTGCAAATTAGGCAAAAAACGACGACGTGTCTTGTTTTGCGCATGAGAAACATTATTACCCGACATTGGCTTTTTTCCTGTTACTTGACAAACTCGACTCATGACCGGCACATCCTTTAAATAATTCAATTAGGAACAGATTTATAGCAAAAACCCAAACAAAGCGCAAGCATACATGCAAGATAAATCAATGTTTACAGGCCTGTGGCTTCTGTCACGAGGCATTGCTAGCTCCTAAAGCAGTCGTCGCGACACCTCCATCTTCTACTGCCTCATTTACTGGCACGGATGTGGAGTGGCGCCTATCCCGACCACCTTCTTGACTATCCGCGGCGGGGCCTTCACCACGAGCACAGCAAAAGAGCTTGGTAGATACTGTTTGGATAACGTTATCTGCAATTGGGGTAATTGCCGGAACTTCCAACAAGGCTGATGCGATAGCTGCAAGTATTTTCTCTGAAGTGCCTCCCTCAGCCATAACCACCTGGCCCACCACTGGAAAGGCCGTAGAGAATAGCCCAGCAACAACCAAAATGAAAAAAAACACATCAGTCTTTTTAAAATCACCAGATACAACATAATTTATAAATTTTCTAAGCTCAAAATAAGGAAAGGCCACTGTCAGTGCATTCATATAGGAAAAAACACAGAATACCCCGAAAGGCGTGATAGGGTATCCCATTACTTCGTTTCCCACCACAGGATTCATTGCACCTATGAAAGAAACCGTTGAATTTGAAGTACTCATATACCGAGAGCCTCCGGCAATCAAAGGCAAAAACCCTGGGGACCATGAAGCTGTGCCCATAAGCATCATTAAAAAAAAGTTAACGACAACTAGATATTTATCCCACCACTTGACTTCCATTGCACCAATTTGTACTGGGCCCTTAGCTGTTGCTATTTCTCGCTCAACACTGCTGCTCTCCCTGCTGGCAAGCATTTTCCATTGGAATTGCATTGCCAATTTCACATTTTTTACTGTGCCCAGCGCAATCAAAAAATTATACGAAAACGTCATGGCTGGAAATGACCAACGAACACCACCGCTCTCTACAAAATAAAGCAAAAAATTAAATCTCTTATCAGCTTCCACCATCCCTTCTGCAAGATACTTAAAGCCAGAAGGGCTATCTGGATTAAAGCCATCAACAAGAATCATAGCGAAACTATATGCACTGATTAGGCCCGAAAACAACCACCCAGCTATATCAAAAAAAGAGTGCTGCTTTCTACTTTCGGGTTTAAAAAGCATATTAAACAACATACGGAAAGATTCTCTACCACCAAAAACATTCTGGAGCAGATAAAACTTCACATACCAATTATACAAACCGACAAACAAAGACAAGCCACTTAAAGAAACCTTTGAAAGACCCTGACGCTTATCAACACCTAGCATAGAATAAGCAGCAATTGCCGCTTTTAGCCCTTCCATTAACATTGCACAAACTGCCAATGAGTCACTAAGTGCATCGGCAGTATTATCTATACAGAAAACAGGCTGCTCACTGGCATCGCTTCCTGAGTTAACAGGGCTTTCCACCGACTCAGGCAGTAATTCACCAGCCTTAATCACAACAGGCAACCTTTCTCCAGCCGAGTCACTTCTATCCGGCAGCAATTGTTCAGTCAAGCTTGCTCTCATACCCACTCCTAATTTTAAATAACAAAAAGTATGAGATAAACCATACGTATTGATAAAGGTGGTAGCAAGGCAAAATATTTGCTTATTTCGCCCAACATTAAGAGAACATTAAGAAATATTTTTTTTGCTTTATTTGATGACAAACACCATCATTATTGTAAAAAAAATGATACTACGCACCAAAAAAAAATTACAGGTGAATCAAAAAAAATGACAAAAAAAAAGCAAAACCTGCCCATTAAAAAATCAGGGCAAAGAAAAAAATGTGTGAATAGCTATTTTGATTGTAGGCGCTGATATGCGTCAATGAGTTCTTTGACAAACTCACCCATCACACCCTGCTTGCCCTCATCATCAATTAAGCCGCTCTCTTCCTTGTACTGTGAAAAACGCTCTTCCAATTCTTTTTTAGCGCTACCACCAGGAAATTGATCAGCCAATAATCGACGTGCATTCTTTGAACCTAGCTTACGATAAAGCTGGGTGCGCAAATACACATCTTCAGCCGTTGTGGTCAATGCCCAAAGCTCAACCGGGCCTAGGGTCATAGTAAGCAACTGTGTATTGATGCCAGCTTTAGTTGCAAACTGTGCTAAGAAGGTAGAACCGCCCTCACGCGGACCATGCACCCGGCGACGTAACGCTGCGCGACCAGTGTCACTCAAGCCAAAAACTTCTGAGGTTTTACGCACTGATTGCTCAGGGCCTGCGTCCATAATAAACACTGAGGTGGCGAACTCTACCATTAGCTCATCAAAGTCCGATAATGATTGCGATAATAGCGCTACCTGCACATTCCACTTACGCCCTTCACGCATATCTTGAATCACTTGATTGCGTACAGCAGAACTATTCGATGTACGATGAAATTCATCAAAAACAATGCGCTTAGAATCTTCTTTAATTTCATTCACTCGCTGCTGATGATAAGGACGATAAACCTCGGGCATATCAACCAAGTTATCATCATTTAAATAAAAATCTCGGCCTAGAACATAACGAGCCAACATATACATCACGGCCGTTTGACGATTAGCTGCATCTCCACCACTTCGAGCAACCTCGTCCAAATCCAATGAAACAACTCGCGCCTCGCCCAAATCGAATTTAGTCACTTGTGAAATAATAGGGTATTCACGCACGGCGCCTGAAATCATTCTTGAAAAAGCCTGAATCAAGGTCTCACCCGTTGAAACCACTAACTTACCATATAAATCATCAATTGCTGGCAAACGGCAAATAGCTGTAACATCGGCTAACAAAGGCATTGCTCGACGCTGTGCTGACAAAGCTTGTCTGGCAAAGCCTGACATAAATAAAGCATCAGCAACCTCCCACCAAGTTGTTTGTGTGTCACTGATAAAACCAATTTCCTCTAGCAAGCCATCAACCATATCTTCCACGCCAAAGGTATAAACATTAGGCTTAGCATTATCAGTAAAAGACTTATAAAGCTCGTCAATCACTAAACCTGCCATGTCTGCAACACCGTCATAAGGCTTATCTGCTCCGACTGGTGTAACCAATAGTGTTAAAAAGTTAACAATAAAACTGCGCTCTTGTGGCGTTGGGAAACGACAGCCTAACTGAGTGTCAAAGGGGTTAATGGCATGATGACGATCCATGCGCAGTCGGTGATAAGCAACCTGATGTCTTTTGTTCAACGGCAGCGCATCTTTTAATAACGATATTAAACCACTACTAGACGGGCCAATATCAATTATAGCGATACGCGGCAAACGCTGAATGCCTGGGGACAAACACAAGGCTAAGTTAATCGCATTGGATAAAACAGACTTACCCGAACCTGGGCGAGCATAAATTAAATCAATAAACGTGGTTTGCTGACTAGAGCCCGGATGATACGGCCAAGGCTTACCATCGGGCGAACGGAACAACACCGCTCCATACTTCCAAGGTGACGCCGGCCGAAATAAAGGCAACATTCGCAACACATCTGACAGCGGAGCAACCGATGCGGTTGCTACATTTTTAGTGGTCACGCCAAGAAAAGTGGATGCAAGTCCGGCAAAAGGGTCGCCAGAAATTTCTGACACATCACACGAGCCCCAACCCTCAACCGCCTTGGCTAAAATTGAGGTTCTAACACGCAACAACGACAAGTCATTCTCAGGCGCCCAGGTAGTCACGGCGACTCTGAGTTGCACCACGGCATCATCGGTATTTAAGTTGATATATTCAAGCAACGTTAATGACTGGTTAAGCAATCTATTTTGGGCTGAAGAAAATCCTAAAACAGATGACAATGCTTTTTTAAAGCGCTGATCGGCTAAACCATCACTTTCAATATCAAATGAAATACGCCATGGCACATTGGCCTGCATGACCCTAGCCATCAATTTAACAAAAACCTGTACTTCTTGTGGAAACAAATCAATATAAACCGTTGAGTAAAGACGATCACCAAGCCTTACCGTTCTCATGTCAATCACTTCGCCATCACGAGGAATAATTTGCTTGGCTAGATTTGGCCACATAATATCTGAAATATTCACTTTCTCTTGTTTGGCTGGGTTTTTAATGGTGATTTTATCGCCGGGTAATTTTGCTCGCCAGCTACGATCGGTAAAATCCGGATCAACAATATTACGCATAACATAAACGGCATCATGAACTTCTAATAAATGAGAAACAATAGATGAACGATTTAATTCAGCCACAAAAGCTCGCACAAAAGAATCGTGTGTTTCACGTAGTGCAGGTAATGCTGCAAGTAAGTTTTGCGTGCTAATGAAAGGGGGGATGTTTTTACTAGTGGCTACTTTCTTTTTTTCTTTATTCGCTTGCTTTGATTGTGTTGCGGTTAGGCTTTTCACTTTAGTCCATAGCACAATAAAGGTTTCTTCATGCGCACAATACTTTGACAAATAGCTAACCCTTTCTCTGAACAAGTCATCTAAATCCAAGGTTAATCGTGTTGCCGTCTCTTTTGCTGGCCTGAAAATTTCTTTAATTTCTCCAGCCACAATATCTTTATTATAACCAAAAAAAACCTGCACATGATGGCCTGGTTGAGACATCGTTGTCTGCAAGGCATGCTGCAAGCTTTCTTGCATTTGCTCAAACTCAGACGTTCCTATTAAACAAGTCACACCAGAAACTTTAATGATTGTCGCTAAAGAACCATCATCGGCCACTAACACATATCGGCTGTCCGCCGTTTGCAAATCACAATAAGAAGATGTTGTTTGCTTTAGCCCAACACTGGCCCAAGAAGCCAAGCTCTTGAAGCCTGCAAACAAAGCTTTTATTTTCTTAAACATACTTCTCCCTACTCTCAAGCAACAAGCTACTGCCTATATATTAAGTATGAAGCATTTATCGTGCCATTTGACTGACCGCTTCTAATGACCAAGATTTAATATCTTTGGTGAATCGCTTGTAAGTTGGCAACAAGCGAACACCCGTCAAAAAGTCGCTGCCTAAGTCCTTGTTTTGACTTGACTCTGCTTCAATCATCATCTTACCTAGTATAGCAGGATTACTGAAGCCCTCACCAAGCGTTTTTTCAACAACTTGTGATTGCAGTCGTAGACTCTTATACATGCTACTGGCCTGGCGCTCTAGCTCAGTACAATTAAACATAGATAAAAACAAAGCATGGCATAAAGCATTAAGCTCTACCTGGCTCATATTAGGAAGATAAATCAAACTGCCTCCGCCAAAATCACCCTCGCCTACCGCTTCTAAAAAGCCACACTGCAAACAAAAAGGACATGCAGCGGCTAAATTGGGCGCCTTGTTATTCAAAAGATTGCCATCCAAATTGACCAAACCCAAGCTCTGCTCAGAGCAAAAACCACACCACTGACAGGTATGACCATCACGCTCAAGGAGCTTTTGTTCAAATGCATGAAAGGCAGGATCTGCTTTTCTAACAACAAACAACCGCCAGTGATTGGCGGTTGCTTTTAAAGATAGTGTCTTTTTCATGTTATTTTGACCTGCTGCTCATGGTTATTTACTACCTCCACCAATTATATTATTCAATGCGGTATCAGCCGTAAAGCTTGCCGCACCGCCAGTCGAACCAAAAAGAGACATACCACCCACACCAATAAGTGCCGGGAAGAAAATTAAACCAAAACCAACAAACAATGTCGTTACTGCTGGTGCTAAGCGTTCTTGCTGTGGATTATTTGAGTGCCTAACAAACTTCATAATCGCTGTTACAACACAAACAATACCGGCTAAAAGCGCAACGGCAGTCAACACCTTAACTAATGATTCAAGACCCCCACTCAGTACGCTAGCAACACCCGCAAGATCACTAGCTCCAGGACCAGCCATTGCCGCAGAACTGGAAAGCAAAATCAAAGGACAGGCAACAAAAGCCACTAGTCTTTTTGATGAACATTTAAGCTGACGAACACCGTTTTTAATTCTTTTCAACATTATAATAACTCCTATTTCATTTAAATAAAAAATAACCCTTTTACTTCATATCCTGGTAACCCTTTTAAAAAGAGTTACAAATAACGCCATACATATATAGTATACCATACCAACCTTAAGGCAATCTTAAATCAAGCAGGAAAATGTACATTTTATACACTTTACTCCACTCTTTAGAAACACTTTATCCTTAAGTAGCATGAGTCTTTTTTTCCTAAATAACATGACCAAGACAATCAAAAAAAAACCGCCATGATTGGCGGTTTTTTAAAGACTATGTCTTTTCCATATTATTTTGACCTACTGCTTATTATTTTGCAGCACCACCACCATCACCGATCAGGTTTGATAGAGCCTGATTACCCGAAAAGCTTGCCGCATTCCCAGCCGAACCAAAAAGAGACATACCGCCTACACCAATAATTGCCGGGAAGAAAATCAACCCAAAACCAACAAATAATGTAGTTACTGCTGGTGCGAGGCGTTCTTGTTGCGGGTTATTTGAGTGTCTAACAAACTTCATAATAGCGGTAACAACACAAATAATACCGGCTAAAAGGGCAACGGCAGTCAATACTTTAACCATCCCTTCAAGATTTGTCTGCAGGCTAGAAGCCATGCCTTTAAGGCCCTCAGGGGAAGCAGAATCAGCCATTGCCGCAGAACTAGAAAGTAAAATCAAAGGGCAGGCAACAAAGGCTACTAACCTCTTTGATGAAGACTTTAATGAACGAACACCGTTTTTAATTTTTTTCAACATTATAATAACTCCTATTTCATTTAAATAAAAATAATCCTTTAACTTAATATCCTGATAACCCTTTGAAAAAGAGTTATAAATAACGCCATACCCATGTAGTATACCATGCCAACCTTAAGGCAATCTTAAATGGAAGAGAAAAAGGTACATTTAAGTGCTTTTTTTAGCAAAAAGGGCTTAAAACCATAAAATTATCAAAAAAATCAATCAGGTATAGCTATTGGCAACTAAACTAATACAACAATAAATCGACAGTGGGCCTTAAAAACAGCATCAAAATATAGAAAATTCATAAAAAACAATAAGTTAAGGTTATTGTAAAATACATATAAAACAATAAGTTAGTGAAGGTGCCATGAGGCCCTTCCATTTAAGGCAATTCACTCCCACCTATTGCCGCCGCATTGATGCATGCGTTAATATTTCGTAACAGGGCTTTTCAAAGCATGGCATCACTTAAAATCAGAAAAAGCTATGCTTCCTCATTGGCTGTGACGGCTATTTTTTTGAATTTGCCAAAAAATGAATAGGCAACAGGCACAACAATTAAAGAAAAAAGTGTTCCGAACAACAAGCCACCAACAATTACCCAGCCCATCTGATGCAGGCCATTTGAATTTGCCCCTGTCGCCAAAGCTAATGGTAATGCACCAACTCCCATCGCCATGGTTGTCATCAAAATTGGACGAAGACGCAAGGATGCCGCTTGCAAAATAGCCTCATCAAGCGCCTCACCCTTCTCTCTAAGTTGATTTGCGAATTCGGTAATTAAAATACCATGCTTAGCAATTAACCCCACGAGCGTTACAAAACCAATATTTGCATAAATCCCCAAACTATTATTCGTCAAATACAATGTAAACAAGGCACCAACGACAGATAAAGGCACACTAAACAAAATAATGAATGGATCAATAAAACTTTCAAATTGTGCAGCCAATACTAAATAAATAAATAACAAAGCCAAACCAAAAGTAATGACCATTGTCGAACTTGAATCAAGCATATGCTTTGCCGCCCCTCTGAATTGATAACTAACCGACTGTGGCAATTCTTTTTTGGCCTCCTGCTTTACATAATTAACAATTTGACCCATCGTATATTTAGAGTTTCCTTGAATCGTGATGGTATCTGCACGCAAACGATTATAATGAGGCAACTCCATTGGCGCTAAATCACGCTGTATAGAAGCAAGTGAACTCAATGGAATCATTTGCCCGGCTGAACTTCGAACATACATGCTATCAATAATATCTAAATTAGACAGCTTGTCCTGCGGCACTTGTAAGATGACATCATAATCTCGACCTTCCCAACTAAAACGTGTGACTTTAGCGCCACCCAACATAGTGTGCAGCGTATCAGCAATATCAGCTGAATTTACTTTTAAACTCGCTGCCAAATTATGATTAACTTTCACCGTATATTGCACATTGTCTAACTGCAAAGAATCACTTGCATCGATAATGCCGGGGTACGATTTTATTTTCTTAATAAACCTCTTTGCAACATCATGCAACTTCGCATAGTCAATGTTACTCATCAGCGTTATTCGCACAGAATCCCCACTGTGACCACCGCCGCCAATGGTGCCAGGACTATAAGCACTAATAGATACACCTGGGTAGTCTCTTTCTGCCTTCTTAACAAAGTCATCGATAATTTGCTGCGAGGTTCTTGAGCGCTCATTTCGAGGATCTAAAATAACCCAAGCATAACCAGAGGTTGGATCAACATACATTAATGTATGCTTGACGCCTTTTTCTTTTTTAAGCAGTGCCTCAACTTTTTTTGAATAATTATCTGTGTATTTAAAGCTCGCATTGGATGGCGGGGTAATGGAGACTTGAAACACACCCATGTCTTCAGGAGGAACTAACGCTGAAGGCATGTGATGAAATAACCAATAACCGCCCCCCATAATAACCAACAAAACACCGACAACAATCAGACGAATATGTAATATTTTCTTTAACAATTTTTGATAATTAAAAATTATGCGCTGAAAAAAACCATTTAACCACGAACTATAGCGAGACTCTTTTTTAACAGGCTTTAGCATTTTAGCACACATCATTGGCGACAAGGTTAATGCAACAAAACCAGACAAAATAACCGTCATAGCCAAAACAAAAGCAAATTCACGAAAAATCATTCCTGTTATGCCTTGCGCAAAACCAATGGGCGCATAGACCGCAGCCAAAGTAATGGTCATTGCAACCACAGCAAAAGCAATTTCACGACTTCCAAGCTCAGCGGCGGCAACAGGCTTTAATCCTGTCTCCACTTTCTGATAAATATTCTCCAGCATGACAATAGCATCATCAACCACCAAACCAATTGCCAACACTAAAGCTAAGGCTGTAAAAATATTTAAGCTATAATTCATTGCATAAATAAATGAAAAAACGCCAATCAAACAAATGGGTATTGTTACAATTGGAATAACAGCCGACCGCCATGAACCTAAAAACAACAGCACCACAATAACCACTAAAAATATAGCAAAAGCCAGATCGCGATAAACATGACTTAATGATTCTTGCAAATATTTTGTATCATCATAAACTACCTGCAAACTCATCCCTGCCGGCAACTTTTCCTGAATCTTTTGAATAGATTTCCTTACACCTTCCGCCACTTTAATCGGGTTTGCCGTTGATTCTGCATAAACACTAAAGCCTACCGAGGGCACGCCATCAATTCGCATAGCAGAATCGGTATCACTAGGCGCAACATGGGCAAAAGCAACGTCTTTAAATCGTAACAAATACTGCGACTCATCTCGCAAAATTAAATTATTAAAGGCTTTTGCATTATTTAGCTCACCTTGCAAATAAACACTATAATAGCGATTAGTTGCTTTTATCTGGCCACTTGGCGTATTAACATTTTGGTTTCGCAAAACCTCACTCATATCGCCAACCGTTACTTGCTTGGCTGCCATTTCTTCAGGATTCAAATCAATGCGCATCGCATAATCCCGAGCATTCTCTAATTCGACACTGGCAACGCCCATGATTTGCTGTAATTCTGGTAAAATATATCGCTGACCATAATCGGTTAGCGCCATATCATTCATATGCTTATCGCGCAGACTTATTGATAAAATTTCATTCTGATCCGGATCTCTTTTTTGCACGTTCGGTGACTTTGCACCGGTTGGCAAATAACTTAAAAAATTACCGCTAATTAAATCGCGCACATCATTAGCCGCCGTGTTCAGATCAACACCCAAATTAAAAATTAAAACAACTCGACTCTCTCCTTGGCTACTCGTTGAGTGCATTTCTTTTAAGCCGCTAATTCCGGCTAATTCATTTTCAATTTGATTTGTAATTTCAGATTCAACAATATTGGCACTAGCGCCATCATATTCTGTACTAACCACAATAACGGGTGGACTTATTTTCGGGTAACCGCGGACAGGTACTCGATTATAACTTAACACCCCTAAAACAACTAAAACTAGACTTAAAACTGTCGTAAAAACAGGCCGCTTAATACAAAAGCCACATAACCTCAAGATCCACCTGCCCGTCTTATTAAATCACCACTGGTTAAATTTTGCTGACCGGCAACAACCACCTCGTCACCAAGCGACAAACCTTTGACAACCTGGAGATAATCGCCTGATTTTTCTCCCAACTCAACATTAGTACGATAAGCCCGGCCATTACGAATCAAAAACACTTGATTACCATCAATGACCTGCATCACTGCATCTTCCGGAATAACTAAGGCTTTTTTATTATCATGCACTACCTGTTTAACTTGAATAAAGGAACCTGGTACTAATTCATTTTTCGGATTAGGCACTTCAGCTTGCAAAGAAATGCTGTGCGTCACTTCATTTATACTAGGAGAAATATAATTTACCTTGCCCTGATACTGGCTTGACCCTGCAATATTTTCAGGCTCAATATAGACTGTCTGCCCTAGTGACAACTCCATAATGTACTTTTCTGGAACCAAATACGCTGCCAATAACGTTTGCCTGTCGACCAACGTTGTTAAACTTTGCCCGACATTAACAAAATCACCGACACTAACGCTTGCGTCACTCACATAACCTGAAAAAGGCGCCGCCAATGTTGTTTGCGCCAAATATGCTTCATTTGCTGCTACTTTTGCCTGGTCTTCCTCATAAGTTGCCTTTGCTTGCGCCAGCTCTTGCTTAGAAACCGCCCCAGTATTAGCAATACTTTGATAGCGTCGATAATTCGACTGACTCAAAACTAAAGCAGAACGCGCAGCACGCAAATTAGCTTGATAGATACGATCGTCTAATTTAAATAATGCTGCCCCCTTTTCAACAAAAGCGCCTGGCTGAAAAAGAATGTCAGAAATTTTACCCGCTATTTCAGAACTTACCACAATCTGTTGTTTGGCTCGCAACACACCGACACTATTAATAGTATGAGCAACATTCCTTTGCGTGACTTTAGCGAGATCAACAACAACCCCTGCCGATGGTGCAGAGCGATGACTGCTCGCCTTAGAGTGTTGGCTTAGCTTTTTTTGATGTTGGTTTTTATTAACTGCCTTACTCGTAGAATGCTGCTCCGCTGTTGCCGCCTTGTCTTTAGACTTCATAGAGCCGGTTAAACGCTGCCACCAGCTGAGCTTATTGGTTGATGCCTCTTGCCTTTGCTCTGTTTTTTCATAAGTGTGATGAGCTGATTCCACCCTGCTTGCTTTGTGACTAGCAGGCTTCTCTTTATTCTGATGGTGCGATGATATCGCTTCAGACTGGTGCTCTAGCAATTCTTTTGAACTCTCTTGTCGCTTTGTGCCGCCTTCACGCTTAGCGTGTTCTGTTACTCGCTTTTGAGTAGAACTCTCCTTGATAGACTCTTCGGGTTGTGATTGTTTATTAAATAAGGTTTTAACGCTATCGACCACTTTGCCTACCGGACCAAAATCAGAGTTCCGTTGATAAAAGTGCAAACCAACGGCCAGGGCTATTAATACAACTAATAATACAGCAACAAAAATCAACACCTTTCTTTTCATAAGGAAGCACTCTTTATTTAATCCATTAATGAATCACATTCTACCTAGCAATACCCAGCTTAGCTACTATTTTACCAAAAAAACAACTCGTCCTTGCTAAACAAAACACCATTTGATATATACTAGGCGCTCTTATTTAAGCAGATAAACAACACGGGGCAAACACCATGACCGCACAAATCCTTAATGGCAAAAACATCGCCGCCGACATTGAAATCAAACTAAAAAAAGAAGTGTCTGCCCTACAGAGCTCACCGGGGCTTGCTGTCATTTTGGTTGGCGACAACCCGGCCTCACAAAGCTATGTGCGCCACAAGCAAAATGCGTGTAAACGCATCGGCATTGCTTCAACACTGCATCATTTGGCTGAAAATACAACACAGGCTGAATTAAAAGACCTTATTAATACCTGTAATCACGATAACAACGTTCATGGTATTTTATTGCAACTACCCCTACCAAAACACATTAACGGTGATGAACTACTTGAATGTATCGATCCTAAAAAAGACGTCGACGGCTTTCACCCCTATAACATGGGCCGCCTAGTGCAGCGCTTGCCGACCTTACGGCCTTGCACACCAAAAGGCGTAATGACCCTATTGAAGCATACGGGTGAATCACTCATCGGGAAGCATGCCGTTATTGTTGGCGCATCGAACATTGTTGGTCGGCCAATGGCTTTAGAGCTGTTAATGGCTCGATGCACGGTAACTATTTGCCATAGCGCAACACAGGATCTTGATGAGCAAATTAAACGGGCTGACATTGTTGTTGCTGCCACGGGGAGATACGGCATTATTCAAGGTCAGTGGATAAAACCTGGGGCTATTATTATCGATGTTGGCTTTAATCGCTTTGATGATGGGAGCATTAGCGGCGATATAGACCTGCTCAGCGCTAGTGATAAGGCCAGCTGGATCACCCCTGTTCCTGGCGGTGTCGGTCCAATGACAGTTATCACATTAATGCAAAACACATTGCAGGCCTATCGCCACCTACAATAATAAGTAGCTTGGCGCAGCTCAAAGCTGGCATGCTTGAATCTTTAAGGTTAATGAACTTGGCCTGCGAATAGTGCAATCGCTTAACATACTGATTGAAAAGACAAAAAAACTATGCATAAACAATAGCTTATATCCGAAATGCCTCAGCAAAGCAGAGTCAAATAGACTATAATGACAATGTGCAAAAAAGAAAATACTTAAGGGAAACTTAAAGAAAGGACTTTTTCTCACAAAACATTGCAAGGATTGCTCACTCCGTGCATAATAGCTTCATATAAAAACATTGATATAAAAATCAATGAGATAGAATGAAAAAACAATTTAAGGAATTATTTATGACTCAAAAAAATACCGACAAGGCTACTTTCTTTCAACTAGCAAAGAGTAAATATACAGAGGCCTTTAATAGACAAAATGAGCTGACGGATGATGCTAGTTTGCGCAAACTTGAAGCTGAACTTATGAGCAAAGGTGCTAACCCTAGTAGTACACCCAAGCGCCCATAATTAATTTCAGTCTACGATTCAACTCGCTACTCAAACTTAATCAATCCCCTCTTAGATTGTCCCATTGAGTAGCGAGTTTTTTTATTTCCCCCAATACCTATTAAAAAAACTCTTTTCCAGCAGCTTATGACGAAAAAGTCAATCGCGCCATCGAAAAAAAACACTGACGAACAAAATAAAAAATGAAAATTATTTTATTCCATTTGAGACAAGCACGACAAAGACCACCCAAAATCGATAAAAAATCCGTATTGGCTTTTCATGAATTTAAACCCCACAAAAAAGCAGAGAAATAATAGAATTTATTGCAATAGCAAATAACATTAACTGATAGAGAATTTAAAGAAAATATAACAAAATTTTTTCTGCCTAGCGCCCTTTGCGATAAAACCACCGACCATTTTTAAAACAAAACTCACTCACCTCATGCAAGTATTCTTGTTTGTTATTTAACATATAATATGCCGAGAATTCCACAATAGCCTGGCTTGCAACTTTATTTTCCTGATGACGAATAACATCCAGCTTTTGCCAATGACAAGATTTCGCCCAAACAAGCGCAGACAATGGATCAAAACCATCTGCAGCCGGTGAGACCATGGTTTTGACAATATAATCGATATTAGCTAGCGTATAAGCGGTATAACGAGAACGCATTAAATCCTCTGCTGTACTGGGCACCATTGCATCGTCAATAAACCGACCACAGCAGTCAGAAAAAGATAGGTCGCGCCCGCAAGGGCAGCAACGACTTTCACTCACTTCACTGCTCTTATATTCAGCCATTCTCAAAACGCCCCGTTAATTTAAAACAAAAAAACAGGCTCGCATGACTGATCTTTTTATAAAAATCTTTCAGCCATGCGAACCTGTTTATTTTATTCCTCTGTTAGTTAACCTTTTGCAAAAGATCATTGAGCCGCTTCACAAAGCCCGAAGGATCTTCTAACTGCTCTCCTTCCGCCAACAATGCTTGCGACAACAAAATTTCAGACCAATCAGCAAAACGAACATCGTCTTGCACATCTTTTAACTGGGAAACTAATTGATGTTTTGCATTAAGCTCTAATATAGGCTTTGCCGTATCAAAAGCTTGTCCTGCCGCATTAAGCATACGCTGCATGTGACCACTTAAATCGCTATCATCAAAAACAACACATGCCGGTGAATCTGTTAAGCGATCAGTTAAGCGCACCTCTTTAATACGGCCGCCTAAGCTTTCTTTAACTTGCTTTAACACATCAGCGAAAGACTTTTCTTGCTCTTCTTTTTCTTTTTTCTGCTCTTCTGTCTCGTCATCATTAAGGCCTAAATCGCCCTTTCCAACCGATTGAAAAGTTTTTCCTTCAAACTCTTTCAAATGCGACATCAACCATTCGTCGACTCGGTCTGACAATAACAACACCTCAAGATCTTTCTTACGTAACAACTCTAATAGCGGGCTATTTTTGGCTGAATGATAGCTATCACCAATTAAATAATAAATTTTATCTTGATCTGGTTTCATTCGACTCACGTAATCTGTCAAAGAAACCGTATGTTCTTTATTATCAACCTGTGTTGATGCAAAGCGAAGTAACTTAGCAATGCGCTCACGATTAGCAAAATCTTCTGCAGGACCTTCTTTTAATACTTCACCAAAAGCGGACCAAAACTCTGCATACTTTTGCGGTTCTTTATCAGCCATACTTTCAAGCGTGCTTAAAATGCGCTTCACGCAACCCGACCGAATACTCGCAATAACACGGTTATTTTGTAAAATTTCTCGCGACACATTGAGTGGTAAGTCATTTGAATCCACAACACCTTTCACAAAACGCAAATACATAGGCAATAGCTGCTCAGCGTCATCCATGATAAACACTTTGCGCACATAAAGTTTTAAGCCACGCTGAAAATCACGGTTATATAAATCAAAAGGGGCTTGCTTTGGTAAGTATAATAACGTTGTATACTCCAACTTACCTTCAACTTTATTATGACTCCACGCAAGCGGGTCTTCATAATCATGTGAGATATGTTTATACAGCTCTTGATAATCTGTTTCACTGATTTCACTTTTTGGCAATGACCATAATGCTTTAGCTCGGTTTACCACCTCATATTCAGGTGCTTTCTCTTCTTTTTTATCAACCTCTTCACCCTCTTTCTCTGGCGCTGTACCTTCTGTTTTTAGCATATGAATAGGCAATAAAATATGATCCGAATATTTCGTAATAATGCTACGCAAGCGATACGGGTCTAAATATTCATCTTGATCTTCCTTAATGTATAAAACAATTTCTGTACCACGGCGAGGACATTCTACATTCTGAATAGAATATTCACCCTTACCATTGGATTTCCATTCTGCGCCCTGACTTGCATTCATACCAGCTCGACGACTTCTCACAACAACTGTATCAGCCACGACAAACGCAGAATAAAAGCCCACACCAAATTGACCAATAAGCTGCGAGTCCTTTGCTTGATCACCAGTTAGGGATTCGATAAAGCTTTTTGTGCCTGACTTAGCAATGGTCCCCAAATGTTCTATCATGTCCTCACGACTCATGCCCAGACCATTATCACGAATAGTGATGGTTCTAGCATCTTTATCTACATCCACCCAGACACCCAAATCTGAATCTTTTTCAAACAATGCTGCATCACTTAGCGCTAAGAAACGCAAACGATCAGCCGCATCAGAACTGTTAGAAATCAGCTCTCGCAAAAAAATTTCACTATTACTATATAAAGAGTGAGTCACTAAGCGCAATAAGTCGCTCACCTCTGTTTCAAAAGATAAAGTTTCAGACTGAGCCTTTACCGTATTCTCGTCGGACATAATTGTACTCCTATTAAAAAACAATCAACTGAAGGTATAATATGGGGCATGAAACTGTCTTTTCAAGACACGGATATAAAAACAATTAACCCATTGATTCCTAGTCACTTTAGCGCTTATAAGCCGATAATAAAATACCGTTTTTTTCTCAACTCATTGAATGCTCCAAAATAGTTGCTATACTAGCCGACACAACATCACAACAGGGGAAGCTCATGGCTGTCCAATACGAAACACTTCCAGCACTGGCCATTACAACAGCAACCATCCCTGCCCGAAAAGCACGGCCAGACATTGTCCACTTAGAAGACTCTGCTTTTACGGTGATGATTGATTTCACCCAAGTTCGCCCCTATGAAATCAGCCCAGACGAAACCATGGATAACGCCTTACATGATATTGAGTCTTTTGGTAACCACACATGTCTCGTCACCAATGATGAGCATGAAATACAAGGGCTCATCAGCACACACGACATACTTGGCGTAAAACCCGCTCAAATTATTCAACGGGGCAGCCTAAAGCGTGAACAAGTCCTTGTGCATATGCTCATGCAAAACTTAAGTGATCTGGTTATTTTAGACATTGAATCACTTAACCATGCCAAAGTGGGTCACATCGTTGAAACGCTGCATCAGAAAAAACAAAACTACGCTTTAGTGGTTCGTCATTGCCCAGAAAAACAAGGGTATATTGTTAGAGGGCTATTTTCTACGCCACAAATCAGCCGACAGCTTCATCGCAATGTCGTGATTACTCTGCCGTAATTTTTTGCCAACAACCATTAGTATCACTAATTAAAATCATTATTTAACGTATTTAAATAATAAAAAGCTCGGCATCAATAACTTGTGACTCAAATATTCTGTTCATGCCCACCCGGAATTATCTGGAATATATCACTTTAAAACAGACACGATTGTCTATCTTGTTTGTAGAGCTGCTGATCCCTTATCCCCTATTGCGAAGTTTTTGAAGTAAAAGCTCGCCTAACCTAATTATTAGCTATGCGGCGCCAGTGGTTTTCATCAAAAGCGAGCTATTTTAAACAACAAATAAGCATACGTCTTTTTGCTCGACTTTTTTCTGTGCCGGTGTTTGTGGCAACGAATACTTGAGCCTTTATTTTTTAGCCATTTCAAACGCAAAGCAGACCATTAATAGAATATTGATATCCTTTTGCACAGAAATTGCCGCTTTAAATCAATTTTTGTTAGTTTTAAATCAATAAGTTAAATTTATTTTTACTTTTTTTAATCTCTTAATATTTCCTTAATATTGGTGTTGTATAATCTTACCGTATTCAAAGGTGTCACCCATTCATTGTTGATGGTGGATGCCTCAAAAAGTACTGAACCATAAAACAAATACTACTATTTAGGGGATATGGAGAAATGATAGATGAATATAGCTCAAGAACAGATGTTTTAGCTGCAGTGAAAAAAGATGGGCTGTTGCTTGAGTTTGCTTCTGCCGAATTACAAGCTGATCGTGATGTGGTCTTAGCTGCGGTGGCACAAAATGGTTGGGCGCTTATGTATGCCTCTGCCAACTTACGAGATAGTCGTGAGGTGGTTTTAGCTGCGGTAGCACAAAATGGTTTTGCGCTTCAATTTGCCTCTTTCGAATTACGAGCTGATCGTGAGGTTGTTTTAGCTGCGGTGGCAGAACATGGTTGGGCGCTTGAATATGCCTCTGCCAAATTAAAAGCTGATCGTGAGTTTATCTTAGCTGCGGTGGCACAAAATTGTCGAGTGCTTAGATTAGCCTCTGCCGAATTACGAGCTGATCGTGAGTTTATCTTAGCTACGGTGGCACAAAATGGTGACGCGCTTAGATATGCCTCTGCCGAATTACGAGCTGATCGTGAGGTGGTCTTAGCTGCGGTGGCACAAAATGGTTGGACGCTTGAATATGCCTCTGCCGAATTACGAGCTGGTCGTGAGGTGGTCTTAGCTGCGGTGGCAAAAAATGGTTGGGCGCTTCAGTTTGCCTCTGCCGAATTAAAAGATAATCGTGAGGTGGTCTTAGCTGCGGTGGCACAAACTGATGAGGCGCTTAGGTATGCCTCTGCCGAATTACGAGCTGATCGTGCGGTGGTCTCCGTTGCTGAAAGAGATGGAAAACATATAGGTATTCAACTTATGGCTATTCTTAATAATCCTAGCTTAATTCAATTCTTCCCAACTATTTCTGATGAAAAAATAAAAACTTTTTTTGAGAAAATTGATTGTCGCGCCAAAATGCTAACCCTTCCGACTTACATTGATAAAAATAGTCTTGATAAAATTCAGCGTTTTATTGAGGCTCAGGAAAACAATCATTTTACAGTAAGACTACCTAATGGTGATGAGATTGACTACAAATTTAGAACCTCGCTAGCTGAGCAAATGTTGGGGGCAATCAATTGGCAATCAAGTTCAGAACTTGAGTCAGAACTTGAGCCAGAACCAGAGCCCGAGCCAAGACATAGAGGAATATTTTTCAATGACGCTAATCGTTGTCGCCAATTTAATCCTATTTATTTTGATGAAAAGCAAATAAGTTTTAATCAATTTATGTTGCCTGTGTTACGTGAAGTAGTTGTTTCTAAAATTCCGGAAGCATTGCTTAGCATGCTATTTGGTCTTAGATTACAGGTTCTGACAGAATGCCTTTTTAAACATTTCACAATTAAAGATCTTAGTAAGTATATGCAAGTATGCAAAGCAATGAGACGCGGGATTTTTATCAGAGATGCTGTGAGAGGACAAGCAGACGGCAATCAGGTGAAGAAAAGACTGAGAGCAGCAGCTCTATCTAAAGGAAGTTAATAATCATTTAGCTTAGGCACAAATATTCTTCTAAAATTTTTAAAAGCGCATGCCTATTCCATTTGGAGAGTGGCAGCCTTGGTTGGGTGCGAAATATTCTGTTCATGCCCACCCTGAATTATCTGGAATATATCACTTTAAAACAGACACGATTGTCTATCTTGTTTGTAGAGCTGCTAATCCCTTATCCCCTATTGCGAAGTTTTTGGAGTAAAAGCTCGCCTAACCTAATTATCAGTTAAGCAGTATGAGTGGTTTTCATCAAAAGCAAGCTATTTTAAACAACAAATAAGCATGCGTCTTTTTGCTCGACTTTTTTCTGTGCCGGTGTTTGTGGCAACGAATACTTGAGCCTTTATTTTTTAGCCATTTCAAACGCAAAACAGGCCATTAATAGGATATTGATATCTTTTTGCACAGAAACTGCCACTTTAAATCAATTTTTGTTAGTTTTAAATCAATAAGTTAAATTTATTTTTACTTTTTTTAATCTCTTAATATTTCCTTAATATTGGTGTTGTATAATCTCTAACTTAATCAGAAAGGCCTCCCATTCATTGTTGATGGTGAATGCCTTAAAAAGTACTGAACCATAAAACAAATACTACTATTTAGGGGATATGGAGAAATGATAGATGAATATAGCTCAAGAACAGATGTTTTAGCTGCAGTGAAAAAAGATGGGTTGTTGCTTGAGTTTGCCTCTGAAGAATTAAAGGCTGATCGTGAGGTTGTTTTAGCTGCGGTGGCACAAAATGGTTTGGCGCTTGAATATGCCTCTGCCAAATTAAAAGCTGATCGTGAGGTGGTCTTAGCTGCGGTGGCACAAGATTATCGGGCACTACAGTTTGCCTCTGCCAAATTACGAGATAATCGTGAGGTGGTCTTAGCTGCGGTGATACAAGAGGGTTGGGCGCTTTGCTATGCCTCTGAAACATTACGAGGTGATCGTGAGGTGGTCTTAGCTGCGGTGAAAAAAGATGGGTTGTTGCTTGAGTTTGCCTCTGAAACATTACGAGGTGATCGTGAAGTGGTCTTAACTGCGGTGGCACAAAAAGGTTTGGCGCTTGAACATGCCTCTGAAACATTACGAGGTGATCGTGAGGTGGTTTTAGCTGCGGTGGCACAAGAGGGTTGGGCGCTTTGCTATGCCTCTGAAACATTACGAGGTGATCCTGAGGTGGTCTTAGCTGCGGTGGAAGAAGATGGTGAGGCGCTTGAACATGCCTCTGAAACATTACGAGGTGATCGTGAGTTTATCTTAACTGCGGTGGCACAAAATGGTTGGGCGCTTGAGCATGCCTCTGCCGCATTACGAGGTGATCGTGAGGTGGTCTTAGCTGCGGTGGCACAAGATGGTTTGGCGCTTTGCTATGCCTCTGAAACATTACGAGGTGATCGTGAGGTGGTCTTAGCTGCGGTGGCACAAAGTGGTTACGAGGACCGCCTTCAATATGCCTCTGAAACATTACGAGGTGATCGTGAAGTGGTCTTAACTGCGGTGGCAAAATATGGTGGTGCGCTTGAACATGCCTCTGCCGAATTAAAAGCTAATCGTGCGGTGGTCCTTGTTGCGGTGGCACAAAATGGTAGAGCGCTTGGATATACCTCTGACGAATT
>CBDETP010000002.1:0-62971 GCA_965242995.1 Coxiellales bacterium | reverse complement strand
CTTGCTTTGCTTGTTCAGCCAGCTTAGTAAAAGCAGTTTCATCATGAACCGCAATGTCTGCTAGCACTTTGCGATCTAATTCAATACCTAATTGCTTTAGACCAAACATGAATTTGCTATAAGACAAATCATGCAAACGAGCTGCAGCGTTGATACGCACAATCCACAACATACGGAATTGACGTTTACGGACACGACGATCGCGGTACGCATATTGTGCCGCCTTAATAACCGCTTGCTTAGCAACGCGATACACGCGGCTTCTTGCGCCATAATAGCCCTTAGCCTTCTTTAATACTTTCTTGTGACGCGCTCTTGCTGTCACACCTCTTTTTACTCTTGCCATAACCTTAACTCCAATATGGTTTTATCAAAAATTACACTTTACCCAACATTCTAAGCACTGATTCTCTGTCTGCAGCACAAACATCACGCATACCGCGCAGTTGACGCTTACGTTTATTCGATTTTTTTGTCAGAATATGAGCACGATTAGCACCACGGTGTTTAATTTGGCCCTTACCCGTTAACTTGAAGCGCTTTTTTGCACCTCGATTTGTTTTTAATTTTGGCATACAATTTCCTAATTTTTATTGTTTTTTAAGCACAGGAACCAATAGCATTTGCATTTGACGCCCTTCCATTTTTGCCTCTTGCTCAACCTGGCCAACTTGATCCAAGTCTTGCTTAAGACGATTCAATAACTCCATCCCCAACTCTTTATGCTGCATTTCCCTACCGCGAAAACGCAGGCTAATTTTCACTTTGTCACCACTCTCTAAAAAGGCAACAATTTTGCGCAGCTTAATTTTATAATCACCTACATCCGTTGTTGGGCGAAACTTCACTTCTTTCACCTGCACTACGTGCTGTTTTTTCTTATTTGAGCCTTTCTTTTTATTTTGCTCAAACAAATATTTACCATAATCCATAATTCGACAAACGGGTGGATCGGCTTGTGGTGATATTTCCACTAAATCTAATCCTGCCTCTTTGGCTACAAGCAATGCCTGCGCTAAAGATAAAACCCCTGCTTGATTACCTTCTTGGTCAATCAGACGAACTGGATCAGCTTTAATCTGCCCGTTCGTTTGCGTACGTTTCGATCTAATTGTACTACTCCCTTCTCTATTGTTTGTCCGCAAGCCTGGTTAACAGCTCGTCCATAAATTCCTCTTCACTAACATCCGCTTTTTGAGTTCCATCAAGCAATCTAAACGATATCGTTTTTTGCTCAATCTCCTTTGTCACCCAAAAATAACTTGATACGGAATCAGCGCAAGAGTTTGTTCCCGGATTTTAAAGCCGATCTTCTCATTTCTCAAGTCCAAAATGGCCCTAATTCCATGTTTTTTTAATTTTTTCACTAATTCTTTGGCATAATCGGCTTGTCGGTCAGCAATATTCATCACAACGACCTGTTTTGGCGCCAACCATAATGGTAGGCGGCCTGCATAATGCTCCAGCAAAATACCAATAAAGCGTTCGATTGACCCCAAAACGGCTCGATGTAACATCACTGGCACATGCTTATTGCCATCTTCACCAACGTATTCAGCGCCTAAACGACCAGGCATAGAGAAATCTACCTGAATAGTTCCACACTGCCAGACACGACCCAAGCAATCTTTCAATGAAAATTCAATTTTAGGGCCATAGAAAGCTCCTTCACCTGGCAAAACACCCCAATCAACACCACTAGCATTTAACGCATCTGATAATGCTGACTCAGCCCTATCCCAAACCTCATCACTACCCACGCGCTTTTCAGGCCGAGTTGACAACTTATATATAATATCGCTAAAACCAAAATCAGAATAAATGCCATGCAGCTGATCAATAAAGGCCAGCACCTCATCGTGAATTTGCTTTTCAGTACAAAAAATATGCGCAATCATCCTGGACAAAGCCTCTCACACGCATCAAACCATGCAATGTTCCTGATGGCTCATTACGATGACAGCAGCCAAACTCTGCTAAACGCAACGGCAGATCGCGATAGCTTTTTAGACCTTGATTAAAGACTTGAACATGACAAGGGCAATTCATTGGTTTCACAGCATACGTTCTATTCTCAGCCTCAAAGCTAAACATATTATCTGCAAACTTTTCCCAATGCCCAGACTGCTCCCATAAGCGTCGATCAACAATCATTGGCGTGTTAATTTCTTGATAATCAAAAGCTAACTGCTTTTCTCGAATATAATCCCGTAAAGCGTTATACAAGGCCCAGCCATTGGCATGCCAAAAAGGAAGACCCGGCGCCTCTGGCTGCAAATGAAATAAATCCATTCTCTTTGCCAGCACTCTATGGTCACGCTTTTCAGCCTCTTTTAAGCGCTCAAGATACAAAGATAACTGCTTTTTATCTGCCCAAGCCGTGCCATAAATTCGCTGCAGCATGGCATTATTGCTATCACCACGCCAGTAAGCCCCTGCTAATTTTGTTAATTTAAAAACCTTCAACAATCCCGTCCTTGGCGCATGCGGTCCTCGGCATAAATCAATAAAATCACCTTGTTTATAAAGTGTTAGCGTTTGATCTTCTGGTATTGCTTTAATAATTTCGACTTTATATTCTTCGCCCATCTTTCGAAACAGGTCAATCGCATCGTTACGCGACATTTCCTGTCTTTCAATTGAATAATTAGCTTTAACAAGCTCGCGCATCTTCTTGTCAATTAACATTAAATCTTCTGGGGTAAAGGGGCGCTCAAAAGCAAAATCGTAGTAAAAGCCATTTTCTATTACTGGGCCAATAGTCACTTCAGCTTGAGGAAATAAAGACTTCACCGCATGAGCCAACAAGTGCGCCGTTGAGTGACGAATAATCTCCAGGCCTTCATCATCTTTCGCGGTAATCAATCTGAGCGGTGCATCCTGAGAAATAACATGACTGGCATCCACTAAAGAGCCATCAACCTCGCCCGCCAAAGTCGCTTTTGCCAAACCAGGACCAATATCAGCTGCCACTTGAGCCACAGTGACTGGCTGAGCAAACTCTCTAGTAGAGCCATCCGGCAAACTAACAACTGGCATAACAACCTCATCCTTCGCTTTAATGCAAAAAGTAAGAAAGCACACAGGCCGCTTCCCCACAAAGGAGGACATACTAGCACACTACCGGTAGAGCATAAAAGCCCCATTTAGCACGCCAAGTCATTCTATAATTGAAATAATTTTATTAATAAATAAAATGATTGAAGCTGTAACCTGCTACAAATGTTTATTTCCTATTTACACTCAGTTTCGATATCCTTGTACACAATAAAAACGGGGGCATCACGGACGCTAGAAACCTTAAAATTGAGCTTAATACACACGCCATGGTGGGTTTACGTACTATTTGCCCGCCTTATTTTTATTGAAATTAAAGCAAGCCGGCCATCCCAAACTGACATTTACAAAATGTTCATTATGCCGATTCTTTTCACCTGCGTGTCTATACATACACTATTGACTGGCATCCCACTCCAGCCGTGGACCATTGCCAGTTGGCTTGTGAGCACTTTTATTGGCTGCTATCTTGGCTGGCTAAAAATCAAACACTCAATTGTCACCGTCGAGCCTAAAACAAAAATAGTTCATAACCAAGGAGACTGGGGCATCATGGTTATCATCACAATTATTTTGGTTAGTAAATATTATTTCAGCTACGCCCTAGGTACTGACCCGACCATGGTAAATAACACTATTTTCGATCTCAGCATGCCGGCTGTGTCCGGTATAGCCTCAGGCATGTTCATCGGTCGACTCATTCGGTACTACGACAGTTTCAAACACGGGCCATTTGCCAGCACGACTTAACCGGCCCTGACTTAATTCAATTCCCTGTAGCCTATAGACAAACAAGCCTAAATGCATTAGTGTGAGCCCTCACCGGCCATCTTAGCCGGTGGAAGTACAATTAAACCAACGAGGAATATACTTATGTCCAGTACAGGAACTGTAAAATTTTACAATGATGAAAAAGGCTTTGGCTTTATCCAGCCTAAAGATGGGTCGAAAGATTTATTTTTTCACAGAAACGATATCATAGGGTCAGTCAACGATAATGACGAAGTCAAATTTGTTGTTAAAGACACACCTAAAGGTCCTGCCGCGAGTGAAGTTGAACGCGCATAGCTGATATCCAAAAACCTGGTAATGAAATTATCAGGTTTTACCTCTCATTAGAGCCCCGCTGCAACAGCAAAGCCTCTTCAAACCACCTGTCCCCCTTACCAAGCAAAACGAAAAAAAGCATAATTACTACATTGCTTGTACAAAAAAATAATCCTTTTATCTCAAAACCGCCGACTTGACAAAAGTCAAATCAAACTGTTACTTTGTATCACTTCTTTTGATCTAAATCTTCACCCACAGCGAGGACATAATAACATGCTCAATACGTCAACCACAGAATCGGAATCACCATTACAACCTACACCATTACAACCTACACCATTACAACCTACACAATCACTACTGGGCAACCATAATCGCCAAATTGCCACAAGCCGTGAAAAAATATACACAAAACTCGGAGGTGACCTAAGCCCCCTCACTGGCGCCCTCATGAACGGCATTCTCACATTCATCTCTCTTTGGGCGCTACTAAAACAAATCCAGCTCTTACAATCAAACAGCAGCCCGATACTCAACAACAAACCCGAAATAATCATTGGTGCATCCATCATTAGCGCGTTTGCAGTTACCACCAGCTACATTGAACTTATAATTTACAAGGGCTGCCAGGAAACCCCGTCGCAACACTCCCGCAAGGCTTCGACTGAAAATAAACAAAGCCCAGCATTCACCTTTTCACTGCACCTATACCTGGCTCAAAAGCTTTTTGTCGCAGCCTTTGCACCACTAGTGCTAACACAGACACTAACAAGCGAAAACGAAGAGCTTCATATCAAAGCAAACACAACCCAGACCAGCGAGCCGACCTTGAGCCATCGTGATTTGTCTACAATGACGATTTTAGCTATGGCGGCCTCAGCAATCTTGTTTGCCGCTCTCCCATTCACTGCAATTCTTAGAGAAAAAGCAAGAGCCGGACTAATGTACAATAAGGGCACGATCACAGCAGCCGATATAATTAGTAACCCGCGGGTACTAAGTCTATTGAATTCCTGTTGCGCAATCACATGCAGCCTCAGACAAGCGGGAGCCCCCTCACTTCTACTACAACTAGTACTAGAACCTTACATCAAAGAAAAACTACTTTTCAAAATTATAGCTGCCGTGGTAAGCCTGCCAACAGTCCTTTTTGTCATACTGGAAAACCTCAACAGGATAAAAACACAAACACAAAAAAAAGAAGCAGACGTATCAACATGTCAATGCTGCCCCACTACTCAAAAGGCTGAAAAAGCATCAAATGCAGCACTTCTCTCTTCTGCTTTGATGAGCCTCTGCGATGTTATAAATGCATATGCAACCTTTTACACCCTAATTAATCTATACGTAGGCTTGGGCGCCGATATATATACTTCAGCAAATAAATCAAACAATGGGATTTCACCCCGCGCATTTAGGCTCATTACTATTCCCTTCTATCTAATGTCTGCTTTCATGTGCCTGGCTTGTGGAGTAGCCCATACCCTTGCACTTGCCGGACCATCAAATGACCCCTTAAAAGCAAATGACCAAAATAACGAAAGACGACAAGGACGGAGATCAAAAGAGATTGTCACAACAGATCAAAACAAGGCGCCTCTTTTATTAAACTGGGCAGGGCAAGGACACAGCGAATGTGAAAGGCCATGCTGCTCAGGTAGAAATCCTTCAGCTCAAAATCCCTAAAAAAATACCAATACGCAGCCACTGGAAAAACCATCAGTCAATAGCATAGGAAAAATAAAAAAACCTCAGAGCTGGCGACTGGTGTGAACCCAAAAACCTCGGTGAACAGGTTTGCTCCAGCTCTTATTAATTTGTCGACACAACCCGCACTCCCTCCCGACAACATAAGCCTCCAGCTAATTTTCTTATCAAACTATTTAATAAGCTCGTCGATTATTCACAACTGGGGCCTCACGAAAAAAGGCAGCAAACAGTGCCAAACCATGCTCGCTTAATAAAGCCTCAGGGTGGTACTGCACCCCAAACAGAGGGTGGTTTTTGTGTCGTATTGCCATCACCTCATCATCACCCCGACAAGCTGCTGCCACCCAACCGAGAACATCAAAGCAATCTGGTAACGTGGCCTTTTCTGCTATCAATGAATGGTAGCGGGCAATATTAAATGCTTGCGGCATATTTTTAAACAGAGATTTACCACTATTATGCATCACAGATACCTTACCATGCATGACTCTGGCAGCACGAGTCACCCTGCCTGAAAAAGCTTGCACCAGACACTGGTGCCCCAAACAAACTCCCAGCATGGGATAATCTTGATAATGATTTAAAATCACCTGCAAACTTTTACCAGCATCGTTAGGGCTGCCAGGTCCTGGTGACAAAACAATGTGTGAACAACCCAAGCTAGCAAGATTGTCTAAGCGCGAATCATCATTTTTGATCAACAAAACCTTGTGGCCTAGGCACTCGATGTAATCTTTTATATTGAAAGTGAATGAATCATAATTATCAATTAACAAAACAGATTTGATCATGATGCTTCCATTAAAAACTTCGCCTTTAACCGCATCTCATCAAACTCAGCCAGCGCATCTGAATCATGAACAATTCCCCCGCCAACACCGAGCTCTCCTTGTGAATTTTGCAATCTTGCTGTTCTAATAGCAACATTAAAACACATGTCATTATTCGGCATAATATAACCAATGGCGCCGGTATAAATGCCGCGATTCTCTTTTTCAAGCTCACGAATGATTTGCAGACTTCTTTTTTTCGGTGCTCCAGTAATCGAGCCACAAGGAAATAATCCTTTAACAATTTCTGCAAAACCAATATCACTTGGTAATTGACACTGCACCTCAGATACTAGCTGGTGCACTGTCTCATAGCTCTCAACTTGAAACAGCTTTGGCACCTTGACCGTTCCGGTTTTTGCAATCTTATTTAAATCATTACGGATTAAATCCACAATAATAATATTCTCTGCTAACGTCTTTTCATCACGAGTTAAAAATGCTTTGTTCTTTTTGTCTGTAAGAGCATCGCTTGATCGAGGCATCGTGCCCTTCATCGGCTTTGAGCTTATCTGGCACCCTACTTTTTTAAAAAATAGCTCTGGTGAGAGTGACAATAGGTGATAATCATCAAATTGTAAAAATGCTGAATAGGCAACTTTCTGCTTTTGTCGAAGCCATTGATATATAGCAAGAGGCTCATCATCATAATTGAAGCGATACTTGCTCGTATAATTAATTTGGTAAGTGTGCCCTTCCGTTAAATAATGCTTAATTTGATTTAAGTTTTTCACGTAGCTGTCTTGATCAACGCCCAATGTAAAATCTTTAAGTTGCGGTTGTTTCATTCTTTTCGACTGCAACGAATTGATTAAAGTTGTTATTTCTTCCTGCCCTAAAAGATCACAGCAGTCAAAAACGTAAAAATGTAACAGCGGTTGTTCTACCTCAGGCCTTGCTGACAATATTGTCGGATCGATTGCATAAACCGCTTCATAAGCGATGTAGCCGACCAAAAACTTCCCTGATTTTCTCAAGCGCTCTAATTGCAATAGAGCATCTTCAAAACGATGGTAATCACGACACTGTACTTGCTCGTACACACCATGAAAGTAAAATGAGTTCGACTGATCCAGCTGGGTTTTACGGTTCTCTAATATCGCAAAGGCTTCCATAAAATTTCCATACCCGCTTACATTGATTCTTAAACGGCCTGATCAAAAAATAATTCCACACCTGCCTCGCTGGCTTGATATTCCATATAGGCTCTAACTCGATCTCCAAATGATAGGCCCTTCACAATGCTTAAATTACGCAGCGCAGGAAACAAATGCACATCAGCCATCGAAAAAGTAGCACCATAAATGTTTTCTTCACTTTCTAACAAGTCATTAATGACCTGCAACTGGACTTGCGCCTTGGGAACCAGCACTGCTGTTTGCTCTAAACATTCAGCAAAGTTGCTGTTTTTTTGCCTTATCAACTTATTTTCATAATAAGACACGGCTGCCTGTGTCGAGAAATCATTAATGGCTGCTGTAACAATTCTTGGCTTATATAATAAGTTCGCACTTTGACGCAATAGACGTAAAGCCGCATTAATCGTATCAAGGAGCTTTTGATTGGATAAAATCGGCTTTCCATCCAAATTATCTACGTACTCCATAATATCGAGGCTTTCGGCCATCGCGGAACCATTGTCTTTGATCAAAATTGGCAGCATTTTTTTACCAATGATTTCCGTTGGTGTTGCCACATCATCATAAGTTAGGGTAATCGTCTCATATGGAATACTTTTACGACCAAGCAGCATTTTAACGCGAACGCAATATGGACAATGATTATATTGATACAACTTCATTTCTACTGCCTCCAGACTAATCTATGCGCTTGCTGATAAAGATATTCTTTAGAAAAGCCCAAGATACGCTCGTTAAACCATCAGAAATATTATATATTTTTCAATAAGTTAAACTGGTAGGCACGATTGGGATTGAACCAACGACCCCCACCATGTCAAGGTGGTGCTCTACCACTGAGCTACGCGCCTAAACCAACCGCGCAACTCTATCACCCCCCTATAAAAATGGCAACAGAAGCGCTTTGTAACAAAACGGTTACAAAGTTATCGCGCCCTGACATCCGGGTGTTACACAGCACTGCCATACTGCACTTGAACTGAACAATAACAGGAGAAAATAATGAAAAAAAGTTCAATAAAAAAAATCGCCCTTTCAACAATAGTAGGCACAACATTAGTCATTGCGAGCATAGGATCTGCATATGCAGGCTCTCGAGTAAGCATTGTTTCTAGCTTTGGATTTTTTGGACCGCCTGCCTTTGGCCGCACGGTTATTATTCATCGCGGCTTTGGCCCAGGCTTTCGCCGAGGTTTTGGTCCAGGCTTTCGCCATCGTCAATGGCGTAGAAGACAACACCGCCAAATGCGCCGCATGGCTCGTCATTGCTTCCGTCACCCTCATCGTTGCTAGTGACTTGAAAATAAACAACCCGGTGCTGTAACATAGAATAGCTAATACAGCACCATCACAGGAGATAATATGTTAAAGACAAAACTTACCACCATTGCAATGATTGGCACAATGCTTTCAGCCCCAATTTTTCTTTCTGCCTGCGTATCTAGTGGCCACACCGTTAGAAGAAGGCGTGCGGTTGTTAGGGCACCAAGACATCACCACAGGCGGCCTGTTGTAGTAAGGCCCAGACCTATCCGTCATCGTCGGTAATTTTTAAAAAGAAGAAAACGCTAGTGGTAAGCAATACTACCACTGGCTATTTTTCAATCTCGCGCCTTCTTGGCCTGCTTTTTTATTCGGTAATTTTTCCAGACATGCCACATAACCGGTAGCACAGATACAATCACAATAATCATAACAACCGGTAATATGTATTCTTGTCGATCGGGCATCACTCGGCCAATAATATAGCCAATGTACGTCAGAACACCACCCCAGAGCACCCCACCAATAATATTGTACATCATGTATTTTTTATAAGGCATTTCTGCCATACCGGCTACAATAGGCACAAAAGTACGAACAATAGGAATCAAGCGACCCAGGATTAATGCAAAACCTCCATAACGCTGATAAAAATCTTTTGCATCGGTAATATAATGGTGTTTAAAAAACAATGTTTCACGTCGACCCAGCAACCAATTTCCTAGTCGCTTACCAAACCAATAAGCCACGGCATAGCCCAAAATTGCCGCAAACACCAATATTGAGATTAAAGTCCAAATATCAAAAATACCCTTCGCCGCCAAAAAACCAGCAGCAATCACCAAACTGTCACCCGGCAAAAAGAACCCAATAAATAAACCTGTTTCAACAAATATCACTAAAAAAAGGCCAATATAGCCCATGTGCACCGCCCACTGGGTGATGTCTAAATACTGCATCATAATATAATTTATTTCCCTATTATCTTAACTCTTCATATCATACGGCTATCAAGCCAAAGCCTCAAGCGCCATGCAATAATGCCAACTTAATTCTATCAATTTGATCACGTAAATTCGCCGCTTGCTCAAATTCTAAATCACGCGCATGCTGATACATTTCTTTTTCCAGGCGCTCAAGCTCTTTACCCAGGCGCTTTGGCGACCAAGACAAATATTCAGCTTCTTTTTCAGCCAACTCAGCTTGCTCACGAATCACTTCAGGCGAATTATCGGCAACATCCAATATATCAGTGACCGCCTTTGTAACACTCTGTGGTGTGATGCCATGTTCTTCATTGAAAGCTTGCTGTAATTCACGCCGGCGCTCCATTTCGCTCATAGCCCGCTGCATCGATCCGGTAATACGATCAGCATATAAAATAGCCCTGCCATCTAAATTTCTTGCCGCTCGACCAATGGTTTGAATCAATGCGGTTTCAGAACGTAAAAAGCCTTCTTTATCGGCATCTAAAATAGCAACTAAAGATACCTCTGGAATATCCAAGCCCTCGCGCAATAAGTTAATACCAATTAATGCATCAAACACCCCTAAACGCAGATCACGAATAATTTCCACGCGCTCAACGGTGCCAACATCAGAATGTAAATATCGCACCCGAGCACCGTGCTCAGCCAAATAATCAGTTAAATCTTCAGACATCTTTTTGGTTAAGGTGGTAATAAGTACACGCTCACCGCGCTTTGCCCGAGTCAACACTTCAGATAATACATCATCAACTTGCGTTTTAACTGGTCTAATTTCAACTGGCGGATCAAGCAGTCCTGTGGGGCGGACTAATAATTCCACCGTTTGTTCTGCCTGCTCTTTCTCATAAGCACCCGGTGTTGCTGACACAAAAACCGCTTGCGGCATACGTGCCTCAAACTCATCAAAGCGCATGGGTCGATTATCCAATGCCGAAGGCAAGCGAAAACCAAAATTAACCAAATTTTCTTTTCGTGCCCTATCACCTTTAGACATAGCGCTCAATTGAGGAATCGTCACGTGTGACTCATCAATGAATAACAAACCATCGTCAGGCAAATAATCAAAGAGTGTTGGTGGTGGCTCGCCAGGCTCTCGACCTGATAAATAACGAGAATAATTTTCAATACCCTGACAATAGCCCAACTCTAAAATCATTTCTAAATCGTAATTAACTCGCTGCCGCAATCGCTGCACTTCAACCAATTTATTTTCTTTTTCTAAATAGGTTAAACGATCTTTTAACTCATCTTTAATATCGTTCATCATATTCATTAATTTCGACTTGGGCGTGACATAATGACTTTTGGGGTAAATCGTCGCCCTAGGAAGTTTTGCCAACGTTTTTTGCGTCAATGGATCAAAACATTTAATTGACTCTACCTGGTCATCAAACAACTCAATGCGAATGGCCTCTCTGCTAGACTCAGCAGGAAATACATCAATCACATCACCTCGCACACGATAAGTGGCCCGTTCAAAAGCGGCATCATTACGAGTATATTGCAACTCAGCCAAGCGATGTAATAAATCTCGCCGGTCCAAATCATCACCCTGCTTAATATGCAAAACCATCGACAAATATGCCTGAGGATCACCCAAGCCATAAATTGTTGATACAGTCCCCACAACAATAGCATCGCGTCGCTCAAGTAGTGCCTTAGTTGCCGATAAGCGCATTTGCTCAATTTGCTTATTCACCGAAGCATCTTTTTCAATAAAAGTATCTGAAGCTGGCACATAGGCCTCTGGCTGATAATAATCGTAATAAGAAACAAAATATTCAACCGCATTGTGCGGGAAAAATTGTCTCAACTCGCTGTAGAGTTGAGCGGCTAAGGTTTTATTCGGCGCTAGTACTAAGGTTGGTTTTTGTAGTTTTGCCACTATATTAGCCAACGTAAAGGTCTTGCCTGAACCGGTGACCCCCAACATGGTTTGCTTAGTAAAACCCGCCTGGATGCCCGCTATTAATTTAGCAATTGCCTCAGGCTGATGACCCTTCGGGGTAAATTTAGAAACCAGTTTAAATGCTTGATCTGTCATAATGCGTGCCAGTATAGCAAGCGAGAAAAAGCTAACATAGCACTAATTCTAGCCGACCCGATAAGACACTCTCCTTTGTGTTTTTTATGTCCATTCAGCAATATTAAAACCAACTATTCGCACTTAGCTATTGACCGCAATGCAAGGTGTCAGTAACATACTGTTTCGATCGATTCTGCCTTCCCCGGTAGCTCAGTTGGTAGAGCAGGTGACTGTTAATCACTTTGTCGGCGGTTCAAGTCCGTCTCGGGGAGCCAACTTTTTATTTATTCTTATCGTCACTCGCCGTTGAATCTTTTTTATCATCAACTTTAGGCTCAGCCGCTTTTGTTTCTGTGGGCTTTTCTGCAGTCGCCTCTGCTTTTACGGTGGGTGCTGATTCTTTTTCTTTTGTTTGCTGACGTAATACTTCCACGTCTTCAAATAATTTATTTACTTTCTGATTAAGCTCGTTAAAATCTTGTGTTTGCTCTGCATGTATTTTAGAAAGTTTCTGGGATAACTCGCTGATTTCACGCATTTGTTCGCCAAGTTGATCACCACTTATTGGCTCCGGTGTTCCACCACCAGGGTTAATAACTGACTTAATATTACTAACAATATTATTGAAATCTATTTTAGGAAATTCTGGTTTTTTAGCCATGACGACACCCTCATTAATGATGAATTCATTGAAAAGTATAGCATAAGATTTCTAACTACCACGCTTATCTTGAATAATTTTTTCCACATGCTCTAACAGCGCTTGATCAAACTCAGCCTCAACCGGTAGGCACCAAAAATTATCGGTATTAAACTGCAAGCAACGCATCGCATCTTTTTCTGTCATCACCACTGGCACACCATCGTTAAATTGCAGCTCCTGCTCTTTGAAATAATGATGATCTTGAAAGGCATGAGGCTCAATTTGAAAACCCTCACTCATTAATGCATCGAAAAACCGCTGCGGGTGACCGATGCCTGAAACCGCATGAACTCTCTGCCCTACTAGCTTTTTGGGATCAAGCTTTTGCGACACATTTTGCAATGAATAAACCAGACCTGGTTTTAATTGCATTTGATATTCCTGCGGCTGGGCCTCTCCACCATTACACACAACGGCATCGACCGTTTTAGCTCTGGCCAAGGGTTCGCGCAATGGGCCTGCTGGCAAACAAAAACCATTACCATAACGCCGCTGGCCATCGACCACGGCAATTTCAAAATCCCGCCCTAAAGCATAATGCTGAAGACCATCATCACTTAACACAACATCAATTTGGTGATTGGCCAACAGCTGACTAACTGCTGCGACTCTATCTGGCCCGACTACCATCGGTACGCCAGTTTTTTTAGCAATCAGCAAAGGTTCATCACCAATCTGAGCTGCATCACTTTCATCTGTCACCGCCTGCGGCCATGTCTTTGCATTTCCCCGATAACCACGACTAACGACCCCTACTCGCTGACCACGCTTTGTTAGTGTCTGCGCTAAGGCAATAAGTAATGGCGTTTTCCCTGTCCCACCAACGGTGATATTGCCAACAACAATGACAGGCGTTGTAAAATGCCTAACTTTAAGCAAGCCCTTTTTATAAGCCAAGCGCCGGACAAAAACGACAAAACGATATGCCCACGAAATAGGCCACAATAGAAAATTAACAACACTTGTGCGATACCAACTTTTCATACTAATAACTACCCTATATATCAGTAGTAACTATGACTCTTTTGCAACAATGCCCTGAAACTGCATTTGATGCAACTGAGCATAAAGACCTTTTAAATCCAGCAAATCTTGATGAGTGCCAAACTCAACAATTTGCCCTTGCTCCATCACCGCGATTTTATCGGCGTTCTCAATGGTTGATAAGCGATGCGCAATAACCACGCTGGTGTGCTGGTGCATTAGGTCATCCAGTGCAGCTTGAATATGTTTTTCAGCTTTGCTATCGAGTGATGCGGTTGCCTCATCTAAAATAAGTACCGGCGCCTGGCGAAGTAAAGCGCGAGCAATAGCAATCCGCTGACGCTGCCCACCAGACAACAACACGCCATGCTCACCCACCCGGCTATTAAGCCCCTCTGGCAGCTGTCGAATAAACTCCATTGCATAAGCCGACTCAGCCGCTTTGACAATGGCATCATGACCCACATCATCACCAGCACCATAGGCGATATTTTTGGCAATGGTATCGTTAAATAAAATGGTGTGTTGCGAGACAAAAGCAAACTGATGGCGAAGGCTCGCGAGACTATAATCGTTAAGACTAACACCATCTAATAAAATATCACCGCCCGTGACATTATAAAAACGCGGCAGCAAATTCACCAAGGTCGACTTACCCGCTCCTGACTGACCAACCAAAGCCACCGTTTCACCCTCAGCAACATGTAAATTAATGCCTTGTAAAATCTTTTGCTCACTGCGCGCATAATGAAAATTCACGTTCTTAAAAATTATCTCGCCCTTTACCCGGTCAATGGTGTGCTTGCCAGTATCTTTTTCAGCAGACTGATCAAGAATTTTAAAAATACTCGCTGCCGCTGCAATCCCTTTTTGGATGCTGGGATTAATGCCACTTAAACGACGGACTGGTCGAGAAAAACTCACCATCGCCACAATGATTGATGCCATACTACCTGCGGTAATTTGGTGTGATGGCATTGTTGCATAATACAATGCACCCACAATCGGCATTGAAATGACCATTTGAACAATCCAAGAATTTAGCGAATTAGTGACCTGTATTTTCAGTTCTTGCTGGCGATTGGTGTGAGTGGCTTGATTGAATTTATTTTCTTCATGATCTTGCGCGTTGTAAAGACGAACAATTTTATACCCTTGCAACATCTCTTCTGCCACATGAGTGACGTGCGCGACAGAGTCTTGAATTTCACCACTAATACGACGCATTCGCTTAGAACAAATTTTCACTACCCAAACAATTATTGGCGCAACTAAAGCAAACAACATGGTCAACTTCCAATTGGCCAGCAACATTACCACGAGTAAGCCAATGGCAAAACTGCCGTCTTTTAATATGGTTAACAAGGCATTGGTTGAAGCTTCCGTGATTTGCTCAACATTGTACAACATCATTGACAACATTTTTCCGCTAGAATTTTGATCGTAATAACTAGCCGGCAGTTGCAATGCTTTTTTAAACAATAACTGCCTAAAGTCCATCACCAAATTGCGCGCGGCACGAGTAATGTAATAATTAGAGCCAAAGCTAAACAAACCTCTAAAAACAAAAATGCCTAGCACCAACCAGGGAATCAACTGAATAAAACCAACATCCCGATGGATAAAGCCTTTATTAACAATGGGTTTTATTAACCAAGTAAAGCCAGCATCTAGACTGGATAATAAAAATGTGGCGATAGCCCCAATTAACAAACATTTCCAATACGGAAACACATAAGATAATAAACGACGATAGATGCCCAAATGCGACTCAGCTTGCTTATTCACAAAACCCCTTTTTCAATTAAAAATGAAGAGAAAAACCAGACTTACCGATGGGTATTGTACCCTTTTGTCGGCAAAAGCTGTAGTCCATTTTTTTGATCTGCCTTAACAATGATCGCCCCATTAAACGCAGTGTCAAAAGATTGAGCGCCAACGGCTTGGTAGCGACTCATCACCACCTTATTTGGAAAATGAAACTTGTTATAAAACCCCGTGCTGTACAACACATAGTGCGGCTTCAGCGCTTTGACAAAAGCCACTGTCGATGAGCTTAGACTACCATGATGAGGCGCTGTGACAACGTCGACCGGCATGTGTTGTCGAAAAGCATCAGAAGACAACAATGCCGCTTCAGCTTTGGCTTCAATGTCGCCAGTCAATAATAATCGTTGTTGACCGTTGTCTACTAATAATACACAAGAGCTGTTATTGCCCGAATAACGCATGCCTTTGATAGGCCAGAGCACTCGAAAGTCTACGCCATCCCACCGCCAGTGATCACCAGCAACACAGTGCCCTACCGACTGATGTTTAAAACGATCTGGCACACTGGTTTTAATATCATTGACTTCAACGTGCTTGAGTACCGCCATTGCACCACCGATGTGGTCATTATCACCATGGCTGATCATCATACTGTCAATTTGATTAATACCTCGATAACGCAAAAAAGGCACGATCACCGCAGCGCCGGCATCAAAACCGTCCACATACGCTGGACCTGTATCATATAATAAAGTGTGATGCGCAGTTCGAACGAGCACCGCCAAACCTTGACCAACATCAAGCATCGTCATCCACACTTGGCTTTTTTGAGGCGCCGGACTTTGATAAAAAAATAACGGCAAACAAAACACCACGCCCAACCAACGGTGCGGCGTGCCTCGCGGGGCAAACAATAATAACACGCCGTATAGGGCGCAGAATAAAACCATCAAACTTGCAATGCTTTTTTGCCAAACCACATGAGGCCAAAAAGCCGCGTGCGAAAGTAACCACCACATTGGCCATAAAGTATGAGCGCTGAGCCAAAAAATACCGTGCGCTGCCTGATGTGAAAACAACAACACCAACACGCCAAATAAGCTCAAGGGTGCCACAAAAAAACTAAACCACGGAATTGCTAAAGCATTGGCTGGCATCACCAGCCAAGATACTTGATGAAAAAACCACAAAGTAATTGGAATCAGCCCAATAAAAATAGCCGTTTGCATCACGGTGAATTGCCACCATTTGCCACTTTTTTTCCGGCCAAGCAAACTGTAGGCAATCATAGAAACTGCGCAAAAGCTTAGCCAAAAACTCGCCGTTGACCATGCTGATGGGTCTATTGCTAAAATAATTAATAAGGCTAAAAATAATCGCTTCCACACTGACACCTCGCGATGGAGAAATTCAGCCGCAATAAAAACCAATAACATTATCAAAGCGCGTTGCGTGGGAATGGCTAAGCCGGCCAAGAGGGCATAAATAGAGGCTAGCACCAACGCACCAAATCGACCAAAATAACTGGCAGGATAATAAAGCAAAAGCCTCGGAAAACATTTCGCCAGCCAACTCAATAGCCAAAAACCAGCTCCTGCCATTAAACCAATATGCAAACCAGAAATAGCAACCAAGTGGCTAGTCCCGGTATTTTGAAAAACTTGCCAAACCTGCGCAGACATATTCACACGCGAGCCAACGGTTAATGCAATAATAATGCTAGCCAGCTGCGCATCATGAATAGAGGAACGTATTTGATCGGCAATAAATTGACGGACACGAGTCAAATAAAAATCATCGTTCTCTTTAAGCTTTTGTGCTGGCGGTTTATTTTTAACATAGCCGGTCGCAACAATATTATGCGATAGCAACCAATGCAAATAATTTCCCCCTCCCGGATTATGTGAGCTATGTGCAGGTTTTAGCTTAACCGGCAAGCGCCAATAATCACCAGCATGCAGAACAGGAAATTTCCCGTACCACGACAAATTAAAGCCATGTAAAAATTGATGGCCATCTAAGCGATTTGCGGCCAAAACAAACCGCACTGATCGAGAGCTTTTTTTAGGAATAGACGACACCCACCCAGCCGCCCAATGACTTTTCTGGTGGGCAATTTCCGCTGATAAGGGCTCAGGCAAATACTCTGTCTGTAATAAAATGCGTAAGGCGACAAAAGCACCAACCATAAACCACAAGCCATAACGCTGTAAATAATTGACAAAATAATTGGCTAACAAAAAACCCTCCAACAAAAGCGCTTCACCATAGCGCCTTCATTAAAGGGTGTCATTACCGTTTTTTTACAATCCCCCTATCTGTGAGACAAAGATCCTCCTGAGTTAGAAGAACTAGACCCAGTAGCAACAGCCTCCCATTCATTCCGAGATATTTTATGAGGCCCGCCTGTCTGTTTTTGACTGCTGCCTTCACCTTTGTGGCTTGGTGACTGCGGACTATCAACAGAAGAAGCAATTTTAAAAAAATCTTGGGGGCTAGCTTTAACCGGAGTTGAATGTCCCGCCCCAACCTCTGCTGAAGAATTTTCATCCGCATCAGAGGTTGCCGCACTCATACTTCCACCCACTTGACTACGAGGAGGTGATGAAACATAGGCCACTATATCGTCTTTCATCTGACTCATTCTGTCCTCAGCAATGCGCTGGGGGCTAGCTTTAACCGGAGTTGAATGTCCCGCCCCAACCTCTGCTGAAGAATTTTCATCCGCATCAGAGGTTGCCGCACTCATACTTCCACCCACTTGACTACGAGGAGGTGATGAAACACGGGCCACTATATCGTCTGTCATCTGACTCATTCTGACCTCAGCAATGCGCATTGCATCTTGTTGCGTTTTAAGCTCCTCCAGCTCACGCGTCTTTTCTAGCATATGAGCACTAAACTCCCTCTTTTCTTCTTCCAATTGTTTCCTATCTTTTTCCAATTTCTGACAAGATTGATGCACCTCAATTCTTTCTTTAGTTACTTTAGCATTCATAGCTTCAAGTTTTTCATTTGCCCCCTCTTGACCTTGCGCTTCTAATTCTAAGTGTCCAATCTCTTCCATCAAAAACTTCTCCCTCAACTCAGTGTCCTTCACACTCTTGCTCAATTTTTCATGCCTTGATTGAAGCCCATCAATTTCTTCTGTTTTAGCAGCAAATTTTCCCTGCAAATCATCAAGTGCAGCTCCTGCACAAGTAATTCTTGCCTGAACTCGGGCAAGCTCACTGCGAGCTTCTGGAAGCTTAGCTTCTACTCGACCCAGAGCCCTATCATCTTTAATAATTTGGTTAGTCTGGAATTTCGCTTCTTTTTCTTGATCAAGAGCTTCTATTTTTTGTTTAAGAGCTTCTACTTCACCTGTAAGACCTCTTTTTTTAAGCTCACAAGCTTCAATATCAGCTTCAATAAGTACTTTCGCTTCAAAAGCATCTTTTTTTGCTAAAACAGTCCGCCTATGAATTTCCTGCTCAGATTTAAGTTTTTGATTCAATCCTGCCAATTCAGATTCAAGTTGGCTCTTCGAACCTTTTAAAGAGACTACATCGCGTGCAGTTTGAAAGTCTTCCTGTAATGACCTAAATAACTCCTTAAGAGACTCATGCTCTTTTTTTGAAGTCTCATTTTCTTTTCTTAAGGACTCATTTTTATTTACTAAAGTCACATTTTCACTATTTTTAATCTCAACTTCTTCTTCGAGTGAACTCATTGCCTCATTTTTTGTTCCTACCTCTTTAGCAAGATCTTTTATTTTCGCATTAAGAGCAGCGTTATTTCTGTTTAAGAGCAACCTTATGCTGCTCAAGAGCAGCTATTTGTTCCTTGAGAGCAGTCATCCCATCAGTCACTTGAGCCTTTTCTCGCTTGACCAATTCTAATTCAAGGTCCTTCTCACGATTCGCCTTGGATGTTTTAGTAAGTTTTTTATGCCTCATTAGCACTACAAAAGCAATCTGATATGTCGCTAATAAAAACAGCGTTGCTATCGTCAAAACATCAAACCAATCATACGCATTAAATAAAAAGCGCTGCTTTCTTGGGTAGTGTTTCCTCAGGTCTTCATATATACCTTTTTTTAAGAGCACATCCCCAATACCAAGTCCGAAAATGCCGAGTGCCATAAGCACACCAAACACACTAGCTAGTACTGATGGTTCTGAACTTTGTTGTGACGAATCAGCTCCCTGAATCAAGTGGCTAGAAGTAGAAGCTGGTTCTGGTTGGCTACTAGAAGAATCACCTATTTCTTCATCAAAAATGCTTTGGCCTATCTGCGGGTATGCTGCGAAGGTATTGCCCTTCGCGATACTGCCTGTCTCGTTTCTTGCCATTCTTTGTTCTGGCCGACTATCAGAAGAAGCACCCCCCTCTAGATCCGCAGCGCCACCACCCAACAAAGATTTCGTTAAATCACTCGTGTCGTTCATCATAAGCCCCTCCAAAAAAAATTAAAAATTGATGCACGGAAGATATCAAAAACAAAAAACATTAACAAATTATTTAAAGATAATTTACTTAAGATAAGAAAACCTTAAGGAAAAAGTTTTTTATTATACAAAATGTTTTTTATTTAAACTAAAAAAAAGGATTAAAAAAATAATATTTTTTTCATACAGCAACCCATTTTGATTTATTATCTGGGTTTTGAAATATGTAATTTTTCTAACAAATAGGCTTTAAATGATGGGCTAATTGTTTTGAGATAATTTGAACCCCGTGTGATTTTTACAATACTAACGCCCAACTCTTTTGCAATTTGCCGCTGCGGCTTGTCCGCTTTTAGCAGTGCCTCACTCAATAAAACTCGAGTAGCAAGCTGCTCTTTTTCCTGCTCAGTTAGTAAAAAATCTAGGAGCGATTTGACTTTTCCGTCTGCCACGGCCGCCTGCAGTAGCGATAATAATTTTTGCGTTCCTGCATCTTGCTTCATCAAAGCACTCCTAGTTTTCAATTATGATTTCGTATAAGTACCGCCTGCAAATTGATAGTGCTGCGGCACACCCGTTGGCAACTCTAAAGACAGTACCTGCTCTTTCGATAAACCTTCAATAGCCATGATAATTGATCGCAGTGAATTGCCATGCGCGGCAACTAAGACATTTTTACCCGCCTCTAGTTGTGGCACAATGTGCGACTCTAAATAAGGCAAAGTACGCTCGGCAGTCATTTCCAGACTCTCACCATTTGGTGGTGGGACATCATAGCTGCGGCGCCAGATTTTAACTTGTTCGTCTCCGTATTTTTCACGCGTCTCTTGTTTGTCAGCGCCCTGTAACTCGCCATAATAACGCTCATTTAAATGCCAGTCAGTGTATACCGGAATACTGCCAGCAAGTGATGCATCACTGTAAATGCCAGAACGTTCTTTAATTAGCTTATCATTTGGCTGCATAATCGGCACCTGCCCTGAGCTATGCTTTGACATTGCTAACATTGCCGTTTGCTGCGCACGCATTAGCGTTGAACAAAAAATTACATCAATTGGCTGACCAGCAATTTCATCACCCGCCGCCAAAGCCTCGTCAATACCCTTCGCAGACAACGGAATATCAACCCAGCCGGTAAATAAATTTTTCGCATTCCACATTGACTCGCCATGACGTAATAAAATCAGTGCACTCATTACTTACTCCTCATATCATTATTAAAAAATCTTGCCAAAAGCTTAGCATAAACCAAGCAGCTTAAGAAACGCCTCTTCCGTTAACACCGGCACACCCAAGCCTTGTGCCTTGCTTAACTTACTACCCGCGTTTTCACCGGCAATCAGTGCCGTTGTTTTTTTAGAAACGCTGCCACTGACTTTTGCGCCATCGGCCAACAGTTTTTCTTTTGCCGCCTCTCTGGACATGGTTGATAGCGTGCCGGTAATCACAAAAGTCTGCCCAACAAACTTTGCACTGCCAACTTGTGCTGCGGCTTCTTTTTCAACCGGCCAGTTCACACCAGCTGCGATTATGCGCTCAATATGATCACGATGCTTTTGCTGAGAGAAAAACTGCACCAGCGCTTGGGCAACAATCTCACCAACATCGGAGACTTGTTGCAAAGTCTGAGCATCCGCTTCAGCTAAGGCTTGCCAACCACCAAAACGAGCGGCCAAAGAACGCGCCGTGACTTCACCAACTTCACGAATCCCTAGACCATAGATAAAACGAGCCAGCGTCGTTTTTTTACTTTTCTCTATTGCGGCAATAACATTATTAGCTGACTTATCACCCATGCGTGGAAGCCCAGACAACGATTCTTTTTTGAGCAAATATAAATCAGCAATATTCCTAATTATTTTTTCCTCCACCAATAACTCGATCAACTTACTACCTAAACCATCTACGTTCATTGCACGTCGGCTACAAAAGTGTTTGATCGATTCTTTCAATTGCGCATCACAAGAAAGACCACCGCTACACCGGGCAATTTTTTCACCCGCCACCTTAACGATAGGTGCTGAACACACCGGGCAATTTACTGGCATTTCTGGCCGCTTAGCTCCCTGCTGTCGCTTTTCTATAATGACTTTAGCAACTTCAGGAATCACATCACCGGCTCGGCGAACAATCACGTGATCACCAATGCAAATGTCTTTGCGAAGAATTTCATCCATATTATGCAACGTGGCATTGCTAACCGTAACACCGCCAACTAGCACCGGTTGTAGACGTGCAACAGGCGTGATTGCCCCGGTGCGTCCTACTTGAAACTCAACAGCTTCCAAAACCGTTATTTTCTCTTGCGCTGGAAATTTATGAGCAATCGCCCAGCGTGGTGCTCTAGACACAAAACCCAGTGTTTTCTGCAAAGATAAATTGTTTACCTTATAAACAATACCATCAATTTCATAAGGCAAGTTATCCCGTTTTGCTAACATGTCTCGATAATACGCCAAGCAACCTGAAACACCCTGGACAACCTGACGCTCCTCCACCACGGGAAAACCAAAAAGCGATAACTGATTGAGTAAGTCAGCATGCATCTCAGGCAAACCACCTTGGGCCACCTCGCCAACCGCATAAGCAAAAAAAGCCAATGGCCGTGCTGCAGTAATGCGTGAATCGAGTTGTCGTAAACTACCTGAAGCTGCATTACGCGGATTAACAAAGGTTTTTTGTCCGGCCTGCTCTAATGCCTGATTCATCTTTGCAAAAGCACGAATCGGAATGTAAATTTCGCCTCGAACCTCTAATACTACGGGGTAATTATCACCTTCCAACACCAAGGGAATATTACGAATCGTGCGAACATTTTCGGTAACTTCCTCGCCTACCTGGCCATCACCACGCGTTAAGGCCTGTGTTAACTCGCCAGACTCATAACGAAGGCTAATTGCCACACCATCGAGCTTAGGCTCAGCAGCATATTGAATTTCATTTGATGTTTTTAATCGATCTTTGATTCGCTTGTCAAAAGCCTCCAGCGATTCTTCAGTAAAAGCATTTTGCAATGACAGCATTCGTACTCGATGCTCAACTGAATTAAATGCCGACACCGGCAAAGCACCGACTCGTTGACTTGGTGAATTCTTCGATTGAAACTCTGGGTACTGCTGCTCTAAAAGCTGCAAACGAGCAAACATTTCATCATAGTCAGCATCCGGAATACTCGACTGATTCTCGTTATAATATTCATGGTTATACTGACGGATTTTTTTTAACAGCTGTTGAAATTCAGCCTTAGTAGCAGCATCAGCTTTCAAAACACGATTTCCTTTCGCTATTAATATTCCGTTTTTAGCTCTGGATTAAGGCGTAGTTTTAATGCCTCATAACGACGAACTTTATCCATTAACTTAGCCATCTTTGCCTCAGACAGGGGCTGTTGATCACTTCCCCGAAGCTCACCGGTTAGTTCTTCCGTCAATACACCAGCTGTTTTCAAAAGCAAATTCATTGATTTTATATTGTCTTCACCTTCTGCTAACTGCATGAACAACACTAAACCTTTGCACACACAACTACCCATATTTGGTAAATCAAAACTTCCAGGATGCTGAGCTGAAGCCAAACTAAAAATTGTATCGCTCTCTTCTGTGTTATCTGCATAGCGATGGAAAATGTTCATTTTGCCGTAACGCAAACCACACGCAAGTAATGCCTGAAGAAGCTCATAGCCTCGATAAGGATTATTGTCCGGCGCCATGATATACAAAGTAATAATTTCTTTCGGCAACACTCGGCGCTCATGCAAAGATGGCACCTCTTCTTCAATAAGTTGGCTTTCTTGACCGCACTCTGCAGCAGAAAATTTAGCATCTTGCCCTGAATTATTATCAGCTGCCTCAATAAAAGACCCTTCTGCTGTGACTTGCTTTTCTGCTAAGGACAACGTAGGCACTGATGGTGGGGCATCTTGCACAGGCTCATCTTTTGCCATCACCGGATTAGACTTTAAGTGTGGCGTGCGGCGAGGAATTGAGCGAGAACCACTTTTAGAGCCGACCCACTTTAACAATAACAAACAAAGCAAACCAATAAAAAAAGCAATCAAGAATAATTTAAGCATTCCAACACCTATCCTTTGTTGTTATTCATCTACCATTGATACAGCTTCATTCATATCGACAGAAACAATACGAGAAACACCCGGCTCCTGCATCGTAACACCCATAAGGTGTTTAGCAATACTCATCGTCAGTTTATTATGGCTAATTATGATAAATTGAGTTTTATCCGCCATCTGCTTAATGAGCTCACAGAAACGCCCGACATTGGCATCATCCAACGGAGCATCAACCTCATCGAGCACACAGAATGGCGCTGGATTTAATTGGAATAATGAAAAAATAAGGGCAACAGCCGTCATCGCTTTTTCACCACCAGATAGCATATGCAAATTCACATTACGCTTACCTGGAGGTTGAGCCTTAATTAAAATACCCGCCGTCAGAATCTCATTATCCGTCAGCTCTAGGCAAGCCCTTCCGCCACCAAAAACTTGCGGGAAAAGTGTTTGGAAGTTGCTGTTGAGCACGTCAAAAGTCTCTTGGAATTTTGTTTTGGTTTCTTTATCAATTTTACGAATTGCATTTTCAAGCATTGCCAAGCCTTCTTCCAAGTCTTGTCGCTGCTCATCAATATAAGTTTTTCGTGTTTCCAATTCTTGACACTCATCCACTGCAGCCAGATTAATTGCACCCAAGCGCTGAATGCGCTGTGTCTTGCTGTCCAATGCTTTTTGCCAATCAGCCGCATTAGCCTCTTCCGGCAATTCCGCAACCACGACTTCCAACTCCGAACCTTCTTCAACCAACTGCTCTTCCAGTGTTGTCTGTCTGACGACTAAGGTCTGTCGCTCAACTTGGTAGGCTTGAACCTTCTGTTGCCACTGCTCAATATGATTGATTTGTGATTTAATTGCATTTTCTTGCACCACTATTTGCTGTCCAATCGTATCACAACTGGACTTAGCCTCTCTTAAATATTCTTTTATTTTTGAACGCTCTTGAAACTTAACTGAAAGTTCCTCTTTAAGATTCTGCAGCGGACTATTACCCTCACTCAATTCAGATTCTAGCACTTCACGGCGAGCACTAATTTGCTCTAACTGTTTCTTGTCTCGAGACAGCGTCGATTGTAAAACTGCCCTCTGACTTTCATTAGAAGCAATTCGCACATCTAATTCATCAAAAGTCTGTTTAGCCTCTTGCGCCTCTTCTCTAATTTGCTCTAATTTCGCTTGCGCTTGCGCACGCTCTTGACTTAATGTTTCTCTTAATTTTTCGATTTCAACTCTTTGTTTTGAAAACTCTTCATGCTGACTTTCTGCCGAACTAAGATTAGATTGCAAACGTGTAAGTTTATCTTGCGCGACACCCAGCTCACTCATCACTGATTCTTGACGCTCACGCCAAGCAGATTGTCTTGATAACTCAGCTGATAATTTAGCCTTAACATCATTCAAAACTGTTGTTGCCTGCTGATGAGCGATCTGCTCATTATCTCTAGCCGTCTCTAATTTTAAGAATGCCTGTTGATCTTGCTCCAACTGCTCTGCTTGCTGTGCTGCTTTATGTTCAAGATCAGCAACAGTAATTTTTAATTGCTCTAATATTTGCTGTCTCGCTAAGACCGAAGACTCTTGTTCTTGTTGATCAACCATCCGAGACCAATTAGGCCCGACCCAAAAACCCTCTGGCGTAACAATTGATTCATGCTCAGCCAAGTTGGCTTGCTCATTTTTTGCTTCTTGCACATCATGCGCAACATAAACATCACGCAACCATGCTGGCAGCGACCACTCAGAATTTATTTTACTCAATAATGGCTGCAAAAGCCCTTTTGCTTGCGAATGAATAGCCTGTCCTGGAGACAGCAAACTCAATGTGCCGGCATGAGATTCATTACTAATTGCTGATAAATCATCAATACAAACACTTTCCATCCACTGCTCAAGCACCACCTCGACAGCCTGCTCCCAGCCTTGCTCAACTTTAATTAATTCAGCTAAACGAGGTTGCTCAGCAATACCCTGCTCACTAAGCCATGCTTGTGACTGTTGCTTATCCTTGCCTAAAGCACCTTGTTGAAGCGTTTGTAACGATGTTAGCTTTCCTGCCTGCTGCTGCTGCTCTAAACGAAGCGCTTGCAAATCACTTTGCAAACGATTGTTGTGCTCACGCATCGACTTGATCGCCTGACTTAACTCTGCAAGGCATTCTTTACTCTTCTCAATGCCTTTTTCTGCCTGAGCTTTATTTTCATGTAATGGATTAAGAATAACCTCGAACTCTCTGTCTGATTGACTATTACTAATTTCTTTTAGCTCTTCTACTCGAACCGTTAGCTGATTAATTTGCGCATCGTAATGATGCTGATTAGTTGAGTTCACTTCGATTTGCTGCTTTATCTGCGCTAAGTCTGCTAGTAAAATTTCCCACCGACTCTGGCAGCTCGTCATAGCCTGCTTACTTTCAATCAGATCTTGCTGCGCTCGCTCTGCCGCATCTGATAAATTTTCTCGATTAGGCGCTAGCTCACTGAGTTCGTTTTCAATTTCATTAATTCTAATGTCATTTTCTTCTGAGACTTCAGTTAATTCCTGCCATAACACCTGGCCATTATCTAACTCTTTACGCCAACCTGCCAACTGATGCTGACGATGATCAATGTTCTCTTCCAGACGAGCAATGCTTGTATCAAATTCATAAAACTGTTTTTGCACCTCACCGTGCTTAGTATTAGCATTGGCATATGCTTGTTTTTGATCTCGCAAGCTTTCTTCTAGTTGCTCCTGCTCTTGCAGCATCGCTGCGCGCTTTGCACCATGGTCGCCAATCTTCTCGTCCTTTTTATTAAGCTTCTCTTGCAACTCCTTCCATTGAATCGCTTTTAATTGCGCTGAGAGCACCTTCTCTTCTTCTTTAAATACCTGATAACGCTCGGCTGCATTTGCTTGCCTACGAAGATGCTTTAATTGTTTGCTAATCTCTTCGTGTAAATCCATGATGCGATCTAAATTTTCTCGTGTTCGCTTCATGCGACTTTCTGTTTCTTTACGCCGCTCTTTGTATTTAGAAATACCAGCCGCCTCTTCAATGTAAATACGGAAATCTTCTGGTTTTGCTTCAATAATACGAGAGACCATACCCTGTTCAATAATCGCATAACTGCGAGGACCAAGACCGGTTCCTAAGAAAATATCCAAAATATCGCGGCGGCGACATGGCGTATTATTAATAAAGTAACTTGATTGGCCATCGCGAGACATCTCACGCTTCACACAAAGCTCTTTATAACCTGCAAATTCGCCCGTCAAACGGCCCAGTTGATTATCAAAGGATAGCTCAACAGCCACACGACCAACAGCCTGACGCTTTGTTGTGCCATTAAAAATGACATCTGACATGGATTGACCACGCAATTGTTTTGCTGAGCTTTCACCCACCACCCAGCGAATAGCATCCACGACATTAGATTTCCCACAACCATTGGGACCAACAACAGCAGTCAAACTGCCTTTAAACGGAATAGTCGTTGGATCAACAAAAGATTTAAACCCAACTAATTTTATCGATTTTAATATCATAAGGATAGAACATGTCCCTAGCGTAACCAAGCAACAGTGTAACGGAAAAGCATAACATTGAATAGTATTTTCAACAGACCCTTCTTGCTAATAGCGATTTCAATCAAATCAAGATACAATGGCTGCCATCGTTTTTAGTCGTATAAAATCGACTAAATTATCAGTTTGCTCCGGTAGCTCAGATGGATAGAGCACTCCCCTCCTAAGGGAGGTGTCGCAGGTTCGACTCCTGCTCGGAGCACATTTTTTTACCACTCTATTAAATTAAGGAACAACATCATGAGCAAATCAATTCGAATTGAATCAGACAGCATGGGTAAAGTTGAAGTACCCGCCGATAGCTACGGGGGTGCACAAACTCAGCGGTCTTTAAAAAACTTTAATATCGGTATTGAGATCATGCCGATAGAGACCATTCATGCTTTTGGTATTTTGAAAAAAGCGGCCGCACTAGTGAACAATGAACTTGGCCGGCTGGATGACGAAAAAACGCAACTCATTGTCCAAGCCGCCGATGAAATCATTACTGGCCAACTAGATGAGAATTTCCCTTTAAAGGTGTGGCAAACCGGCAGTGGCACTCAAACCAACATGAACGCCAATGAGGTTATTGCCAATCGTGCCATCCAATTAGCTGGTGGTGAAATGGGCAGTAAAACACCCATCCACCCCAATGATCACGTTAACCTATCCCAATCATCAAACGATACCTTCCCAACCGCCATGCATATTGCCGCCGCAATCGGTTTTAGCAAACTTATCCCTGCAATAACCCATCTGCGTGATGCACTTTTTGAGAAACAACAAGCCTTTGCCAATATTATTAAAATTGGCCGTACACACCTACAGGACGCCGTTCCTTTGACGCTAGGGCAAGAATTCTCAGGATACGTTGCCCAACTAGATCACGCCATTAACGGCCTAAGAAACGCCATGCCGGGGCTTTATCGCCTAGCATTAGGTGGCACAGCAGTTGGAACAGGCATCAATAGCCATCCTAAGTTTGCCAAACTTGTCGCTGAAAAAATCGCTGAACTTACCAAAATGCCGTTTGTCACTGCTGATAATAAATTCTCAGTCATTGCCGCGCACGATGAACTAGTTAGTGCCAGCAGCAGCTTGCGCTTATGCGCAACGGCTCTTCTGAAAATAGCCAATGATATCAGATGGTTAGCCTCTGGCCCACGCTGTGGGTTAGGTGAGCTTGATTTACCCGCTAATGAGCCGGGCTCCTCAATCATGCCTGGTAAGGTTAATCCAACGCAGTGTGAAGCAATGTCTATGATTTGCCTGCAAGTAATGGGCAACGACGTCAGCATTGGCTTTGCTGGCTCACAAGGCAACTTTGAACTAAATGCTTATAACCCATTGATTATATACAATCTAATGCAGTCTATTAACTTACTAAAAGATGGTTGCATGTCATTAACCGACAATGCAATTGCTGGTCTTAGTGCAAATGAAAAACAAATCAACAAACACCTGCATCATTCTCTGATGCTAGTTACTGCTCTAGCACCCGTCATAGGTTATGATAAAGCCGCTGAAATCGCCCATACCGCACTGCATGATGGCAGCAGTCTCAAGGAAGCCTGCTTAAAACTAGGCTACCTAAATGCGAAAGAATTTGATCAACACATTTGTCCTGAAAAAATGGTTTTTCTTGAAAAACAGTAGCTTACAATGCATATGTAACAATACATTAAAGCTAAACATAACAAAAAAGACATAATGCGATGATTTTACAAAAAAAACATTGCATTGTGACTGTTTTTATCGTACATTTAGTTATCACTTTAACCGATGGGATAAAAAAAATGAGCAAAATGAGTACTGTACAGGCAAGAGAAAACTTTTCAGATTTAATTAACACGGTAGCTTATGGCAAAACACCAGTTACCCTAACTCGACGTGGCAAACCTCTTGTTGCTGTTGTACCTTTAGATATCCTTAAACGCATCGAACTTGATACGCTTGAATTTGAAAGCGCTTAAATTAGCGCCTGCGCTTTAATAGAAAAACGAGCTCTTTAGCTCGTTTTTTTATTGCAAAGATCCTTTCAAACTAAGGCCAAAACACCCTTACTAGATATATTTTATTCATTCAAGTTACCCGCCTTTGGAAGCAAAGATGGTTCCAGCCATAGCTACCAATTTATTGGAGAAACGACAAACCACATTTTTGTTGTGGCGACATACAGCAGTGGCAGCGGATCAGGTAACTTTCAAAATGTTATCCCGCTTAGACTAAAGCAAAATTACACGCAGCAATGGAACAGACAAAGCAAAGTGATGGAACAAAAGCCTTATTTGGCTTTGCAGTATTTGGGCGATATTGGCGGCGGCAATCGAAATACTGGGGCACTTTATAACCTGAAGGTTGTTGGCAACAAATTAATTGGTGAGCAAAATTCTGTCCTTAGCTTAGCGGCTAGCCAGGACCATCCATCGGAAAAAATATCTATTCAAATTAACTATATGACAGACTAATAGAGTCTTTCATCTGCCATCCTGCTGACTTATTTGTACTATACTTAATGTGAGAGCATACAAAAAACCAGGAGGCAAAATGAAAACATTAATTATTAGTGCCAACGCCAGTCGAGCCAATCTATTTGAATCTGAAAATCTACATTCTGAACACCCAAAACTGAAGGACCTTAAAAGCTTTGTTCACACTGAAAGTGAACTTAAAAACAGCGAGCTAATTGCTGACGATCATGCCAATCAAACCTATAGCGCTAATGGTATAAGTGGTGCCATACCTCACAAAAATCCTAAAGACAAAGAGGCTGGAAAGTTTGCCAAGCTATTGGGCGATGAAATCAAAAAACTCCATGACCTACACACCTTTGATGACCTACTTCTAGTGGCTAGTCCTGAGTTTTGCGGCTTATTAAAAAAACAGGTGCCGAGCAACATAAGCAGCACCGAAACACTTAATAAAGACTATACACACTGCAGCACTTCTGAGTTAAGTGAACTGTTAGCCAAGCATTTATTCTTAAAAGAATAAACAGGAAAACAGGCTTTTAGCCTGCCCTGATGCTTTGATAAATATCATCCAGTGTTTTTGCAGGTGCAGCACTTTGTGTTATTGGTCGGCCAATCACTAGAAAATCACTGCCAGCAGAAACTGCCTGCAGTGGTGTGAAAGCTCGTTTCTGATCATCATCACTTTTCTCTAGCCTAATACCGGGAGTAACTAAATGGAAACTATCTGCAACATGAGTGCGTAATAACGAGACCTCCTGTCCAGAACAAACCAAACCATCTAAACCTGATCTCTTCGCCAACGCTGCTCGCATTAGAACCAGCTCAGCAATACTTTCTACTGAGCAGCCTGTCGCTTTAACATCCCTGAGCTCTAGGCTCGTTAACACCGATACGCCCACGATTTTGGGGGGATTAACAAAAGAGGACACCGCCTCCATTGCTGCCTGCAGCATTGCCTGCCCACCCGCAGTATGAACGGTAAGCATCCATACGCCAAGCTCGGCTGCCGCTTTAATCGCGTGAAAAACCGTGTGGGGAATATCATGGAATTTTAAATCCAAAAAAACGTTGAACCCTTTGGCCACCAGCGCTTCAACAAATGTTGGACCTGCTTTAGTAAATAAAATTGACCCAACTTTTAACTGGCACTGCTCCGGGTGAAGCTGATCAACTAAATCCTGCGCAGCTTCAACACTATCATGATCCAATGCAACAATGATTTTTGACACATTAACCATGCTCAAATACCTCTACACGCTTATGAATAATCGCTTTACGCTTAAAACTCTCCCACTGATGACAACTTGGACACTGCCAGTGCAAAGCATTGCTAGCAAACCCACACAATGAACAGTGGTAAGTTTGTTCGTTATCTTTTATTTTCAGTAGCGCATGACTTAACCGCACCAAATTTTGTCGCTCACCCTCACCCACAACCAACAGCAGTAACCGCAGTAAGTGACATAACACCCCATTGGAAGGATAAAATAATACAAACTCTTGTAAAAGATAAATAGCCTTAGCAACCTCTCCTTGTTGCTCATAAAGCTGGGCAGCAAAAAGAGCAGCATCCTGTGACCTCGGATAATTTTTAAATAATTTCAATGAAAAATGCAACAGCTCTTCTGGTTGATTCAATGCTAAATAGGCATCGGCCAGGGGCGAAATAATTTCCGCAATATATTGATCACTATTTTGTAAATTAGACTGATAAGAGCAAATAGCTTTTTCATACTTCCCTTGCGCTGACCACATCGACGCTTCCAGTAAATCAGCGCGACCATTCTTTGATGAAAGTAGTTTGGCACTATTTAATGCTTGCACTGCTTTCTTATAACTTTGCTGCTCAATAAAAAAAGCAGCCTGCTCGCACCAAAAGTGCGAAAGCTCTAAACTAACATCATCTTTTAATTTTTTTTGTAATTTTTCAGCTACCGCAATAGCTTTGACCCATTTTTTTTCTTTTTGATAAATCTGCAATAATGCTAAAAAATCTGCTTTTTCAATACTACCCTGCTCTATCAGCGCTAAAAAGATTTTTTCCGCACGATCTAAAACACCCGCATGCAAATAATCCTGCGCCAACTCATGTAATGCTTGACTTCTATGCTGCTCGGTTAGTTGTGGCCTTGCAATAATATTTTGATGAATACGAATAGCTCTTTCAACTTCGCCTCTTTGCCGGAACAATCCGCCCAAAGCTAAATGCGCATGCACAGTATCACCATCAACGTCTAGCAAATTAATTAGTACATCAATGGCTTTATCAGGCTGCTCGTTAATAACATAACGTAAGCCTAAAAAATAATCAGTGTGCATTTTTTTTGATGATCGTAAAACTTTTTTTAGTAAATTCTTATGCCCCGCATACCAACCTACGGCCAGTGCCGACACGACAAACAACGGAAACAAAAACACTTAATTGTCACCTTTTATTGGTGCCTGCCGCAACTGCTTTAACTCCTCTTCAGCTTGTTCTGCACGTTTTTTTAACTGTCGACTCGCATTTTTTGCTTTTATCAAGGTTGGAGACAAAAACAGCCAACCGAGCAAAACACCAATGGCCAAAACCACAACCAATAGAAGCGGCAAATAAACCGCGGAAGTATGAATATAATAATCTAAATGAACGGTTTGAGAGTTAAGTGCACCGAAAGTAACACCCAATGCGAAAATAATTAACCAAACAAAATAATAAAGGTATCGCATAACTCTACAACCCCAAAAAAATTACCAGGCAAAGACTTAACTTTGCCTGGCTTATTCATTATTTATTTCTTTTTATCTTTGCCTTCTTGCATTTTCTCTTTTAAAAGATCACCCAATGTCGCCTTAGTTGGCACATCCGCTTTATTGTTACGTAAAGCTTCTGCCAAGTTCATTGACTCAACAGCTTTATGAGAAACTTTAACGGCTCGGGTTTTACGGTCAGCATTTAATATTTTAACTTCAAGCTTATCGCCGACTTTCAGTACGTCAGTTAATTCATTGATATGGTCATTAGAGTATTCGCTAATGTGTAACTCGCCTAAAATATCATCACCTAATTGAACTTTCGCTAATCGAGCCTGAACTTCAACAACTTCAGCCTCTACTGGCTTGCTCTTATCAATTGACTGTAAGAAGCCATCAACAGGATCAGATTCAAGCTGCTTAATGCCCAAAGAAATTCTTTCACGCTCTGAGTCAATAGCCAAAATAACAGCCGTAACTTCGTCTCCTTTCTTATACTTAAGCGCTGCTTCTTCATTAGACTCTGACCAAGAAATATCAGACAGATGAACCAGGCCATCAATGCTGCCAGATAGACCAACAAAAACACCAAAGTCGGTAATTGAACGAATATTACCTTTAACAACATCACCTTCTTTATGCTCTAAAGAGAATGCTTGCCAAGGGTTAATTTGACATTGTTTAATTCCTAATGAAATGCGACGACGATCTTCATCAATGTCTAGCACCATGACCTCAACCTCTTGACCAGGCTGAACAATTTTGCTTGGATTAATGTTTTTGTTTGTCCAATCCATCTCAGACATATGAACAAGGCCTTCAACTCCTTCTTCTAACTCAACAAAACACCCATAATCAGTCACATTAGATACTCGACCCGCAATGCGCTTCCCTGTTGGAAAACGTTGACTAAGTGCATGCCAAGGATCACCGCTTAATTGTTTTAATCCAAGAGATACTCGATTCTTCTCTTGATCAACTTTTAATACTTTAACTCGAAGCTCTTCGCCCACAGTTAATAACTCACTTGGATGTTTAACACGCTTCCAGGCCATATCAGTAATATGCAACAAGCCATCAACACCACCCAAATCAACAAAAGCACCGTAGTCAGTAATATTTTTAACCGCTCCGATAACCTCTTGTCCTTCAACCAATTCTTTCATTCTCTCTTCACGGCCAACACCACCCTCGCCTTCAAGAACCGCTTTACGTGATACAACAACGTTATTACGTTTTCTATCCATTTTAATGATACGGAACTCTAGCTCTTGGCCTTCTAATTCTGCAGGATTACGAACAGGTTTGATATCTGCCAATGAACCCGGCAAGAAAGCCTGAATAGAGTCTAAGATAACAACAAAGCCACCTTTAACGCGCTCTGTGATAGTACCTAAAACATTTGTATTATTTTCATGCGCTGAATTAAGAACAACCCAAGCCTGCTCACGTCTTGCTTTTTCGCGTGACAAGCGAGTTTCGCCGTAACCATTTTCGATAGCATCAACCACGACATCAACGTGATCGCCAACCGCAACTTCTTCACCTTTGAATTCTTCAGCAGCAATATAAGCATCTGACTTCAAACCAGCACTGACCATCACATAATCTGATTTAATATCAATAATCTCTGCTTTAATTAACGCGCCTTTACGCAAATCCATGCCCTGTAAGCTTTCAGCAAACAACTCTGCAAAATTATCATGACTCATAAAAATAACACCTATTTAATTTGTATAATCATAAGACTATACGGGTTAGTTAATGTTAAGGAGATTATTTATTGCAAATATCTCCTCGCCTTCTCGTTAATGCCTTTCATTGAAAATGAAAAGCACTGACTCTTTTTAGGGACTTTCGAGCAAAATGTCAAGCAAATCACCCAAAACAAAGTAAATAATAAAAAGTCACAACCGCAGGCTTATTGACTCTGCAACGACTTCTCTAACACGAGCAAGGACTTCGTCAACTGAAAGCATGGAAGTATCTAAAATATAAGCACCTTCTGCGGGTGCCAAAGGGGCTACTGCCCTTTTTTGATCCCGCTCATCTCTCGCCGCTAATTCTTGCTGTATATGCTGCAGGTCAGCCTGAAGTCCAGCCTCAGTCAGCTGCTTATAACGCCTTTGTGCCCTAACAGCCAAATCAGCTATTAAAAAAATCTTACAGCGCGCTTGTGGAAATACGACTGTGCCCATATCACGACCATCAGCAACCAAGCCAGGCAAGCAAGCAAATGCTTTTTGCCGCTCCATTAATAAGTCTCGAATCCATGGCAGCGCTGATGTTTTTGATGCGGCACGACCGCAGGCCTCTGAACGAACAATATCGGTCACATCAATGTCATCACACCAAACTCGCGCAGGACCACCCAAAGGTGCACGCTCAAAACGAATGACTAACTGGCTAATACGGCTAGCTATTTCTTCCCGCAGCTCTAGTGAAAGTTGAGCTGAGTCAATTACCCAAGCTGCAACCCTATATAAAACACCACTATCTAATAGGTGCCAACCCAGCGCATCTGCTAACAACTGGCTTATAGTACCTTTACCGCAACCACCGCCGCCGTCAATTGTAACAATTTGATCAAATTCTATAGCCACTTAAAACCTATCTTTTAAGAAATTAACAATACGATGCAATAAATCAACTCGACCTCCAGCGGGATAACCAGGCTTATCGTCATCTTGCCAAGCATACAAATCAAAATGAGCCCATTGAATATCTTCGGGGACATTTTTCGCCAAATAAAGAGCCCCAAACATAGCCCCAGCAAACACCTGCTCTGATGAATTTTTCATATCAGCAACAGCACTTTTATAAAAACGATGATAAGGCTCATGCAATGGTAGGCGCCAAAACTTTTCACCGACTGAATCAGCGCTGTCATCTAAGGCTCGTGCCAACTCATCTTGTCGAGTAAACATTGCCGCCATATCTGGCCCCAAGGCTCTAGCGCCCGTTAATGTTGCAAAATTGAAAACCAAACTTGGTTTCACTTGCGCAGCGTAAGCCAAAGCATCACCTAAAATTAACCGTCCTTCAGCATCGGTATTATTTACCTCAACTGAAAATCCTGCACGGGTTTTAATCACATCGCCCGGACAATAAGCTTCTTTGCCAATACCATTTCTGACTGCCGGTATTAGCAAGCGCAATCTCACTGGTAATTTATAAGCCATAATTAATTTCGCCATACCCAGAGAATGCGCAGCACCGGCCATGTCTTTTTTCATTCGCAGCATTCCTGCAGGCGGTTTAAGATCCATGCCGCCACTATCAAAACAAACCCCTTTACCAATCAACACAACTTCAGGGTGTGATTTATCGCCCCAAGACATTTCAAGCAGACGAGGTTCTTGAGTAGAACAACGGCCCACCGCATGTATTCCAGGAAAGTTTTTAACCAACAAATCGCTGCCCACTGTTTGTGAAAATTCAGCTTGATATTCTTCGGCAACAGTTTTAACAACATTAGCCAAATTTTCAGGGCCCAAATCATCGTTTGGTGTATTAATTAAGTCTCTTACTAAAAAATCGGCTTTAACCGCATCACTGGCTGTACTAAATGACTGCTTTTCAGCAATAAAAAGGCGCGCCTTTGTCCGTTTTGGCAACTTGAAGTTTATATACTCATAACAGCCCAAACCCCAAGCCAAATATATTTCAGCCAATGCTTGTTCAGAAAATGGGCCTTCCTGTAAGTAGTAATCGCCTTGGGGCAACTGATTTGGTAAAACTCGAAAGGTGTCGTGCAAATGTAATAAATCAACTCCGACAACCACCTCAACCCCGTTAGCTCTTGAAATCAAACAAAATTGCTTCGGCTCAGCCGTAAATTTTTGAAAATCAAGAAAGCTTTGCACCTCAGGTGATTGTTCTTTTTTCCAAGCAATAAATGCATCCTTGGACAGCGCCGTAATAGGCGCACAACCATCCTGCACTTGGACAAAACCGTCAAGCGGCGTTAAATAATTCATCTCTACCTCCACAATTATTTCTAAATATATTTCTAAAAAAGCAAAGCTTAAGCATCCCTTAATCTTATACCAGTTAACTTCATAATTAATAGAAAAAAAAATCATTCCTTAATATTACCTTAATAATTCTATGCTATAGTTGGCATAATGCAACCATAAATTCGCTACTTAAATTTATAGGCAATATAGTAATTATCAAGCAACAGAGATAAAACAGAAAAGATGAAAATTTACCGATCAATATCCAAACATAGCTTATTTTTCTTAGGCGCGCTTTTCTGCTACCTCAGCCTTAGCTACTTTACAATATCATGGAAATACCCACTTCTATTAAACAACCTGCAAGCACATCCCACACTAATGTCACTAATCAAAGATGTCAGCACTTCATTACTTTTACTGGTAACATCAATCATCTATGGTGCCACCAGCACCTATCTTTTCATTCAAATGCTAAACACACTTGAACCAAAATACACAATTGACAATAAAGGCATCACACACAACAAAAGAGAAAAAATAATAAGGTGGAAAAACATCAACCACATCCAACACATGAAATATTTAAATATTTTAAAAATTCACCACAATGACAGCAACAAGCGTACAAAAAAAACTTTCATCTACTGCCACGGTCTTAAACACTCCGCTAATGACATGCTAAATCATATTATAGAAGAACAACGACTAGACTTTACTGACCCATCCTACTAGAATGGCGGCAAAAATAGCGTCAAAAAAAACAAACATTATGCAAAAATTATACATCAAAACCTATGGCTGCCAAATGAATGAGTATGACTCATCAAAAATGGCGGATGTCCTTAGATCAGACAGTACTGTTGAGCTGACAAAAATTCCTGAAGAGGCTGATATACTACTACTCAACACCTGCTCAGTACGTGAGAAAGCAGAAGAAAAAGTCTACTCCGAACTTGGGCGGTGGCGAAAACTTAAACACAAAAAACCACACGTAGTTATTGGCGTTGGCGGCTGCGTTGCCAGTCAAGAAGGCAAGGAAATTATTAAGCGCGCACCCTATGTGGATGTGATTTTTGGCCCACAAACGCTGCACCGCTTGCCGCAACTAATTAAAGACAGCCGAGCTAAAAAAGCGACCGTGCTTGATATTAGCTTCCCTGAAATTGAAAAATTTGACCATCTCCCAGAAGCATCAGTAACCGGACCATCCGCTCTTGTTTCCATTATGGAAGGTTGCAGCAAATACTGTAGCTTTTGCGTGGTTCCCTATACTCGCGGCGAAGAAATTAGCCGCCCGTTTGATGATGTTATTGCTGAAGTGAGCGAGCTCGCCGCCAGTGGCGTACGAGAAATAACGTTGCTGGGCCAAAACGTCAATGACTATCAAGGGCAAATGCATGATGGCAGCATCGCTGATTTAGCGCTACTCATTCACTTTATTGCCGCCATTGATGAAGTGAAGCGCATTCGCTTCACCACTTCTCACCCGCTCGCTTTTGGCGATTCACTCATTAATGCCTTTGCTGAAGAGCCAAAACTGGCCAATCAACTCCACTTACCGGTACAAAGCGGCTCAGACAAAATACTAGCAGCAATGAAACGAAACTATACCGCCTTAGAATTTAAATCGAAAATCCGCAAACTCCGCAAAGCAAGGCCTGATATCAGCCTATCATCTGACTTTATTATAGGCTTCCCTGGTGAAAGCGATGAAGATTTTCAAGCCACGATGAAGCTCGTCAAAGACATTGGCTTTGATAACTCTTTTAGCTTTATCTATAGCAAACGCCCAGGAACACCAGCAGCACAGCTGCCAGACTCTGTTTCGCTAGAAACAAAAAAGCAGCGTTTGAGTGAATTACAAGCATGCATCAAACAAAATGCAAAAAAAATCAGTCAGAGCATGGTCGGCACAGAACAAATCATTTTAATCACCGGCCTTTCTAAAAAAGACCCCAAGCAAGTATCCGGTCGCACAGAAAACAGTCGCGTCGTAAATTTTAGTGCTAATCCTCGCTTAGTTGGGCAAATGGTCAAGGTTGTCATTACTGAAGCGCTGCCTAACTCGTTGCGCGCCCGCTTTATTGATATTGCTAACTAGTTTATTCCATTCGCTTATCAACAGTCGCATTCACCTAGCACATCCGCTATGATGGAAATATGAAAAACTTAAAAAAACACCCTTGGCTAATTAAACTTGCTCAACGCATTTTGCCTGATCCCAAAAATCAGCAAGAACTCATTGAGCTTTTAGAAAAAAGCAAACACAATAATTTAATTGATGATGACGCACTTAACATGATCAAAGGCGCTTTACGTGTTTCAGAAGCACATGTGCGGGATATCATGATTCCCAAAAATCAAATGGTCGTGATTGAGCATTCTTTTAGTCCAGAGCAAGCCTTGCCTATCATTATTCAGGCAGGCCACTCACGCTTCCCTGTTGTCGGTGACAATAAAGACGATATTCTAGGCATTTTGCTAGCAAAAGATTTACTGCAAAATCAAAATGAAAAATCCGATACACAGACCATCTCTGAAGTTATGCGACCGGCTCCCCTTATCCCGGAAAGTAAACGATTAGACACCCTGCTAAATGAATTTCGTTCACAGCGCAACCATATGGCAATTGTCATCGATGAGTACGGCTCAACGGCTGGGCTAATCACCATTGAAGATGTGCTAGAAGAAATTGTCGGTGACATTGAAGATGAATACGACATAAACTCGGACGAACCTAATATCCGTAAAGCTAATAACGAAGATACGCTTATTAAAGCAATCACCCCTATTCAAGAATTTAACACACACTTTAAAACCAACTTTAGTAGTGAAAATTTTGACACCATCGGCGGCTTAATTGCCCAACAATTTGGTTGCATTCCTCAGCTTAATGAAAGCATAAAAATTAAATCTTTGGTATTTACTGTTACTAAAACAGACCAGCGACGTATTATGCAATTAAAAGTTAGTCCATCCAAAAACACGAAAAAGGCTAAAAATTAATGTCTGTCACTTCTCTTCAGGATAAACTCACACTTAAAACCAACAATACTCCTTTTTTGTATCAAATTTTTATTAGCATTGCTGCAGGTATTTCACTAAATTTTGCTTTTGCGCCTTACCATTATTTTTTAATTGCTTTTTTTGCCCCAGCTGTTTTGCTTATTTTTTGTTATCACGCTAGACCTGCACGCGCTTTTTGGCTAGGCATGAGTTTTGGCGCCAGCTTTTTTGCTGCAAGTATGTACTGGATTTTCATTAGCCTGCACAGCTATGGACACGCTCCTATTTGGTTTGCCCTACCAACCACTGTACTGCTTATTTTAGTTTTAGCCTTGTTTATTGCTATTCCAATGCTTCTTAATGCCCGTTTTGCTTCACGCAACCTTATTGCATTTAGCTTACTTGCCTTTCCATTTAGCTGGGTATTATTTGAATGGATTCGTGGCTGGATCTTCACGGGCTGCCCATGGTTGTTTCTAGGCTATGCACAAACACCCTCCTTTTTAAGCGGTCTTGCCAGTGTTTTTGGTGTTTATGGTGTCTCTTTAGCAACATTAATGATAGCTGGATCACTAGTTTTGGTCATTAGCCATCGCCGACTATCTGTAAAACTTTTTGCTTTTATCCTAATCATTCTTTTATTAGTATCTGCTTATTTTTTAAAACAACAGCACTGGACAAAACCAGCAGGCAAGGCAATCAGCACGACATTAATTCAGGGCAATATAGCTCAAAGTCTAAAATGGCAGCCTGAACAAATCACAAACACATTAAACATCTACAAAAACCTCACTGAACAAAACTGGCATAGTGAAATTATTATTTGGCCTGAAGCCGCTGTTCCCGTCTTTGCATCCTACCTTGATAATTTCTTAATGCCGCTTTCCGATGAAGCAAAAAGTCATCATACTGCACTCATCATTGGCATCCCAATTAATAATCCACAAACCGGCGCTTACTACAATGGCATGATGGGACTTGGGGCCAGCCAAGGAACTTATTTTAAGCGGCACTTAGTTCCTTTTGGTGAATATCAACCTTTACAGTTTTTATTAAGCAAGCTGCTTAAATATCTCAATATCCCCATGTCTGGCTTTAGTGAGGGCCCTGCCAAGCAACCGCCATTCAAGGTTAAGGGCCACCTAGTCGCACCCTTTATCTGCTATGAAATTGCCTACCCTGCGCAAGTGCGCACATACAGCAAAAATACTGGCTTTTTAATTACGCTTACCGATGATGCCTGGTTTGGTCAATCCAACGCATCAGCCCAGCATTTACAAATTGGCCAGATGCGCGCAATAGAAACCGGTCGTCCAATGGCTTTTGCTACAAACGATGGAATTACCGCCTTCATCAACTCAAAGGGTCATGTTACAGCCAGAGCACCAAAAGATATCGAAACAGTTTTGACAGCAAAAATAACACCAACACAAGGCAACACACCCTGGATGACTTGGGGGTATAGCCTAATATTAACGCTATTATTTATAGGTTATTTGCTAAGCTTTAAAAAAATTCTTGGCTTTTTTACAAAGAGCAAGAGCCTGCACTAAATCGACATTTTTTATCTAGTTAATCTGATCATATCAACTTCTTCACTTTGAGGATTATGATTTGTTCTTGATGAAATTTGACGAAACAAATCTGGAGATATCACATACTTAGATTCCCTCATAAGTTGCATAGTATTATGCCTCATCATTTGCAACAAGACTGACCTTCCCTGTTGATGCACTTACATAAACATCAATATTTTCTTGCAAAAATTTTGCATTCGGCATGGCTGATTTTATAAGCCGATCCGTCACTACACTTACCATCTGAAAAACTGCAATAACTAGCAAAGACTTAAAGAAACAATTTTCTTCCATCCTCAGCCCTAGTGAAAAATCACATATAGCCAAAAAAGGAGCCAACGCAAAAAGTACTTTTCCACCAAAAACAGTACTATAGTTTTCATGTTGATAAGCAATATCAAATTTAGCCAACTGACCACAGATAGGCTTCGAAATGCTCGTAGAATTAGCAGAAGCATCACTCAATCTTCCGTATTCTCCTCCAAAGAGCTGGGCTGTAATTTCTTTTTACCACTCTTTTGCAGCTCTTCTATCATTTTTCTTGTTATCTCTAGTGCTACCCAAGGTGAATCAATATGGGCTACCGCAATCTCTGTCTTTGATTTCAGCAAAAGCACTAAGCATGTTTGCGCTCCTGGCGACACAATCTCATAGTCGCCTCTTTTCCCGATGTAAAAAGTCCACATAGGAACATACACTCTTTTCATAATAGCCTCCTTAAAAATACTTAAATCATTCGACAGCTAAATTAACGCTTGCGGATCAATCATGAGACTGATATTTTTTGACAGTAATCAGCCCGCCCTCAAACAAGGCGATTTTGCTTGTAGCAAAAAAACATCATAATGATTTATTAGATAAAAAAATTGGCCTTAAAGTCAATAAACATTATCATGGCAGGCCACTTTAACCTATCAATTATTTAATGGAAAACAATATGCCTCACCAAAACGATCAAAAATACGACCCCTATAACAACGTAGACGGTAATATTTACAGTGATAAACGCGAAAAGTCTGGCTGCACCGTTGGGGAAAGCTTATGCAATGGCATTACCACCCTTTTTTACGCAGCTTTTCGTAAAAGAAATTCAAGCTATGAGCCGATTCCAAGTGAGGCCAAAGCCACTTCTACAGGTACAACCACCTCAGAAGAGGCAAGCAACAACAGCTTCAAGCAATCCAAATAACCAGCATCAGCGGCACCAACAGCATTAATGCATTATCATCAATCCACCTTATTCGTGGCAGTTCACAAGCGACCACGACAGGCGGCATGATCAGTAAATACCCCCACCACAACTGATAATAATCAATATAAAACCACCAAACAAGCGCAACCACCAGCAAGCCACAAGCAATCACCAACCATTTGCTTGCTCCATATAACCGTAATTCGCCCATAATCGGATCGGCTAAAGCTAGAGCAGTCGCAATGGGTAAAGCGTATTGTATGCCCGACTCATACCCCCCTGGCGCAAAAAGCAGCAATAATGCAATACACCATATGCCCCACGCCAAAGCCGAAATTTGTCTTCGCTCATATTTGCGATAACCAAAAAATACCCAGCCATAACGAATACGCACCATTTCAAACACTGTATTAACAATAAGGACCAAGTAAATAAAATGTTCTGGCTGCAGATGAACCCAAGCTAGAAGGCCTTTTGCATAATGGTAATAGACAATAGGAATAGCGATAAAAATCAAATGGACAAGCCGACGAAAATAATGTCCAAACCAACCTCCAATTGTTTGCATGGTTATTCCTTTAGTCAGCGATTACCAGCCTTGTTATTTTTTTCTTGAGCTTGAATTAATTACCGACTGCTTTTGCAAATTTGGCAATTGTGCCGGCTTTTTTTTGGCCTCAATTGAACTTAAAATGGTTGAACCGCCAACGTTAAGCAATAACACATTCGGATCACCCAACGCCAAACCAATGCGCATATCTTCAGCTTTATTCCGCAAAGAGTTACCGTAAATATTGGCTATTCCCGAGGAAACTTGACCGGCTGTTTGACCAATCACATCCGTTGTAACGCCATAATGCAACGCTGTTTCCGTTATAACACCATCGCCATGCTCAGCACCAAACATGCCTTTTAACTGACCGACCAAAGCCTCATGAGACTCAAGTGACGCACCCTCTTTAGCAAAATCAGCAAATAATTTTTCTGTCTCTAAAAAAACGCCTTGATCAATTAAATGCACTGCCGAACTTGCTGTGCCCACATTGAGCCTGCCATCTCTTATTCTATCGTGCAGCCAACGCAAAAACTCTTCAGCCAAAGCTGTTTGCGCTAAATCAATTAGGTTAGCTTCAACAATAGGCAAGTCTGCCTCTCGCAACTGCTCCTGCGTCAAATCATGCTGATAATAACTCAAACCACTGCCAATCACGCCCATTGCATCTGTTTTGCCGGACAAAACCTGCAGCCAATCAGCAAAAACAACCTCGTCACTACTCAACCAATTAAAAGCAATCTCTGGCATAACCTGTCTTGCCAGCATCGTCGTAATATTTTCTGTTACGCCACGCAAAGCATTATTAAAAATAGGCCGAATAACATAGTAATCACCTAACTCAGTCATCGGGCCTAAAAAAGGGTTCCATGATGATTGAAACACACCATTTTCGCTGGTAACAAATACTTTATAATTTAATACTATTTTAGCAAGATCCTTCATCAGCCCCGCACTAAACGCAGCATAGGTAAATAAAATGTTATTATCTTTTTTTAAGGTTTGCGAACGCACATGCTCGGCCATAAAAAAAGCGCGAGTTAAAGCTTTGTTCATCATGCTGGATAAAGGCTGATTCAATTCATTTGGCAGCACTTGCACAAACTCAACCAGGTTGTTAATTAGATCCTCTATCAGCACCGAACTATAATCTGATGGTAGGTGAAGAACTTGGTGGATTTTACTTACCCAATGTTGGTGATGAATACCATCAAGCAGACTATCTGCAGTTAATACATCCAGCCGTTGCCCGGGTTGATACAAGCGTTGAGTAAACGGATTTTTAGGACCCCCCGTCGATCGAAACATGTTATTACCTCAAACAAGCCATGATATTGCGCAAATAATAACAGACCAAAGCGCAGAAATAAACAATCAATCAAGTAGCTAGCCTTTTTTTCTAACAAAAACTGATCGCTGAAATGGCTTTTTTCCAGGCTTATTTTTATCGAAATAAGGCATAAAAAATGATTTGCAGATACCCATTACTTAGGTATGCTATTGTCTTATTAACTACTGATAAAATGGCTAAAATGGACAAAGAATACCAACCCAACCTTATTGAAAAAGACGCACAGCGTTTTTGGTCTGACCACAATTCCTCAAGCGCTACAGAAGACATGAGCCAAGAAAAATTCTACTGTCTTTCTATGCTGCCCTACCCTAGCGGCGACTTGCACATGGGACATGTACGAAATTACACCCTATCTGATGTCATCAGTCGTCATCAAACTATGTTAGGCAAAAATGTCTTACAGCCCATGGGCTGGGATAGTTTCGGCCTGCCTGCAGAGAATGCTGCCATTAAACGACAACTAGCACCCGCTGATTGGACCAAAAAAAACATTGCCAATATGCGACAGCAATTTAAACGCCTAGGCTACGCCTTTGATTGGGACAGAGAAATCGCCACGTGCGAGCCTGATTACTATCATTGGGAACAATGGCTTTTCACTAAACTTTTTGCAAAAGACCTTGTTTACAAAAAAAATGCTCAAGTCAATTGGGATCCGGTTGATAAAACCGTTCTAGCAAACGAACAGGTTGTCGATGGCTGTGGCTGGCGATCTGGTGCACCCATTGAGCGGCGCACCATTGCCCAATGGTTTTTCCGTATTACACATTATGCCGATGAGCTACTTAATGATTTGGACTCGCTCACTGGCTGGCCGCAACAGGTTCGAACCATGCAAGAAAATTGGATCGGCCGCTCTGAAGGTGTGGAGGTTCAATTCACTGTTCAAGACAAGCCCAATCTAAGCATTTACACAACTCGCCCAGACACGCTCATGGGAGCCACATACCTTGCCATTGCTGCAGAACATCCATTAGCCAAAGAGGCGGCTGAGCAAGATAAAAACATTAAAGCGTTCATCAAAAAATGCCAACAACAATCTACTGCGCAAGCAGACATTGATACAGCAGAAAAGCAAGGCATCAAAACGCCCTTTACTGCCAAACACCCCATTACTGGAGAGCTGCTACCCATTTGGATTGCTAATTTTGTGCTAATGGATTACGGCTCTGGTGCGGTGATGAGCGTACCGGCACACGACAGTCGTGATCATGAATTTGCACTGAAATATGACCTGCCCATTAAAGTGGTTGTCGAACCCTTAAATGATCATAGCTGGGATAGCCAGCAAGAAGCTTTTACCGAGCTTGGCAAGCTAATTAACTCCGAACAGTTTGATGGCCTAGCAAGCAAGCAGGCAACAAAAGCGATTATTGCGGCATTAGAAAAATTGGAACTTGGTCAAAAAAAACAACAATACCGCCTACGTGACTGGGGAATTTCTCGTCAACGATACTGGGGAACACCCATTCCAATTATTAACTGCAAAGATTGTGGCGCAGTGCCGGTGCCTGAAAAAGACCTGCCTGTTCGCCTGCCAACTGACTTAATCCCAGACGGTGAAGGCTCTCCATTAGAAAAATGTAAAACCTTTTATCAAACCACCTGCCCTAGTTGTGGAAAAGCAGCCAAACGTGAAACCGACACCATGGACACTTTTGTTGAATCATCTTGGTACTATGCTCGTTATTGCAGCTATAACCAACAACAAAGCATGCTAGACGACAGAGCTAATTATTGGCTGCCCGTTGACCAATATATTGGCGGCATCGAGCATGCGGTCATGCATTTACTCTATGCTCGCTTTTTCCATAAAGTCCTACGAGATCAAGGGCTGCTTAATAGCGATGAACCTTTCAAACGCCTATTAACTCAGGGCATGGTGCTAAAAGATGGCGCAAAAATGTCTAAATCCAAAGGCAATACTGTCTCGCCTGCCCAGCTAATCAAAAAATACGGCGCTGACACTATCCGCTTTTTTATTATTTTTGCAGCGCCTCCCGAGCAATCATTGGAATGGTCTGACTCAGGCGTTGGTGGCTCTCATCGTTTTTTAACCAAGCTCTGGGCACTCGCTTATAAAAATCAAAAAAAACTGCTTGCTGAAAAAGATATAAAAAATAACACCCACAACCTCTCCGATAACACTTATCGAAGAGACATACACACGATTCTAAAACAAGCTAATTATGATATTGAGCGTCAGCAATTTAATACGCTGGCATCTGCTTGTATGAAATTACTCAACGTCTTGAACAACATTCCAACAGAAAAAGAAAATGTCGCCGTCTTTGCTGAAGGCTTATCAATATTATTAAGATTACTACAGCCAATTGCACCACACATTACTCATCATATCTGGCAAGCCTGTGGTTTCGGCGATAATATTACCAAGGCTTGTTGGCCAAAGATCGATAACAAAGCGCTGGAAAGCAGTAATTATGAAATGACAGTTCAAGTTAATGGTAAACTACGCGCTCACATCATGGTTGACAATACTGCAAGCACCGATGAAATTGAGCAGCTAGCATTGAGTAATTCCAAAATCAAAACACACACAGAAAACAAAAGTATTAAAAAAATTATTATTGTACCCAAAAGATTAGTCAACATTGTTGCCATATAATTTAAGAAAAAGGAAAAAAATGAAACTAACAAGATCCTGCCGTTTTTTATCTGTTAGCTTACTGATAGCCGCACTCACTCTTCTTTCTGCTTGTATTATAAAGCCTCGCAGCAGTAGCGACTTAGCCCCAGCGATGCAAAAAAAACTCTACCTACAATTTGACCCACTCAACAGTAATTTTGAAGCAGCCTTAAGCTCTATGTTACAAGCCTTTGGCATAAAATTAGTCGCCAAACCAAACGATGCACCACTAACTCTACACATAACTAAATTCAACCTTAGCAATAATGCTCCGACAATTACTGTTGGTAATCAAGCGACAACCGTTAGCTATACCCTAAGCTTTAATTACGTCATCACAACCGCCAAAGGAAAAGTAGCCTTTGGACCAAGCGGTGCGTCGGCGACACAAAGCATCACAACCAATCCAAATCAGGCTTATATCAGTGTGCCTGACACATTAAAAGAAGATTTAATACAGCGTGCCTTAAATACATTTTTCTATACCATCACATCGAACGACTCCATCAAGCAAATTCAAAACACGGTTTACCCGACACTAAAAACAGGCCAGCATGCAAATAAAAACTGAACAACTCAACTCTCATTTAGCCAAGCAATTGCTCCCAACCTACTTAATTAGCGGAGAGGTTCCTTTATTAATACAGGAGTCTCGTGATGCTATCATTAAAACCGCTAAAAAAAATGGCTTTACTGAACACCAACGTTTCACTGTTGACAAAAGTTTTGATTGGAGTGAAGTACTGAGCATCACCCAAAGTTATAGTTTATTTGGTGAAAAAACCATTATTGATATTCGCTCAGAAAACCTAAGCTTAAGCAAAGCTGCAAAAACGACACTGCAAAACTGCGTTGAATCACTCTCTACCGATCACATCATTATTTTAACCTTGGGAAAACTAACTGCTGCACAAAAAAATAGTGCCTGGTGCAAGGCTATTAACAAAGTCGGTGGAATCATTACTATCTGGCCAATCCAGCCAGAAAACTTTCTTAGCTGGATACAGCAACGTGCACGATTAATGAAATTAAAATTAGACAATGATGCCACTCATGCCTTAGCACAACGCACAGAAGGAAACTTACTGGCAACACAACAAAGCCTATTAAAATTACAATTACTGCACCCTAACGAAATCATTAACGAGCAACATATTGAGAAAATCACTAGCGCTAATAGTCGCCACTCTGTTTTTGATCTTAGTCAAAGTATTCTGCTAGGCCAGACTCTAAAAAGCCAGCAAATCATTACAGGTTTAAAGCAAGAAGGGATCGACCCAACGCTTGTACTTTGGTCAATCTCTCGTGAAATTCAAACGCTCATTCCTTTAAAAAATAAAACCAATCAAGGTGCGTCAATTGACAGCCTACTTACTGGACGCTGGTTTACACGAAACAATGCGATAAAAAAAGCCATTGGCCGATTATCTTTAAACACACTCAACCATTTATTAAAAAAAGCACACCACACTGACTTAATCATCAAGGGTCATGAACAAGGCAACCCATGGTTAGCCATTAAAGAGCTTGCACTAGAATACTGTCAGTCACAACAAATTAGGGGGCAATAAGATAATGAGCTCCACCACACAACTTACCGGCATACTTGGCGGCACGTTTGACCCTGTTCATAGTGGACATCTTAATGTGGCCCAACAATTAATTGACCTGAACATTTGTCAAAAAATAACTTTTTTGCCCTGCTATCAAAATGTCTTGCGCAGCAAGCCCAAAGCCAATGATCAACAACGCGTTGCCATGTTAAAACTTGCCACGATCAACAACCCTCACTTCAATATCAACACCATTGAAATGGATCAAAAAAAACCTTGTTACACAATTGATACTCTAAAAACCATACGCCAAAAAACATTTGACCCGCTTGCTTTAATCATAGGAACTGATTTATTGGCAACATTCAATCAATGGGATCACTGGGAAGAAATTCTTAATTATTGCCATATTATTATTGTCAAACGACCTGGTTACCCTATTTCATCAGCAACTTGGCTTTCTGCCTGGCTATCGAAAAATTTAATTGTAAATGAGAATGAACTACACTCAAATCAACAGGGGAAAATTTATATTGCTGAAATAAATAAAAAATCAGCAGCATCAACCACTGTTCGCCAGCAGATAAGCGATGAAAAAAACTTAAAAGACCTACTGCCCAACTCGGTGAAAAATTACATCAAACAACAAAACCTTTATGGGCAAGGCACCAACTAACAAATGAAAATTAACTTAATCAGCATCGGAAAAAAAATGCCTTCTTGGGTAAACGAAGGTTTTAAAGACTACCAAAAGCGCCTACCCACAGACTATCAACTTATTTTGCATGAGGTCAGCACTAAAAAAAGAAATAAAAATACCGCAATAGCTAAATTGACCCAAGAAGAAAGTGACAAATTATTATCGAAGGCACCAGAAAGAAATATCATTATCGCACTTGACCGGCAAGGAAAATCTTTCCCCACTGAAACTTTAGCAAAAAAACTAGAAAACTGGCACGCAGAAAGCCAGGATGTTAGCATTTTAATTGGTGGTCCTGAAGGAATATCTAGCGCCAGCTTGACTAAGTGCCATGAGACCTGGTCTTTATCTAAATTAATATTACCTCACACCATTACTCGAATTGTTATTGCCGAACAGCTCTACCGTGCTTGGAGTATTTTGCAAAACCACCCATACCACAGGCCAACATGAAAAAATTTCTTATTAAAAACCACCATCAGGAAATACGGCTTTTTCAACGCCGTGCACTTGCGCTATTAGCCATTTTCTTGCTTATTACAATCACACTTATTTTCCGTCTAAGCTATTTACAAATCATAAAACATAAGGACTACTCTACGCTTTCTAAAAACAACATTGTCAATGTTATTCCGATACAGCCCAACCGTGGGCTTATCTATGATAGAAACGGTGTTCTTCTAGCAAAAAATGTCCCTGCTTTTAATTTAAATGTCTTGGCCGATCGCATTAAAGATGTTGATAAAACACTGCAAGAACTGCAAACCATTCTGCCTGTTACTACTGATGACATTAGCTCTTTCAAAAAACAACTCAAACAGCACCGCCCTTTCCAGTCTATCCCACTACTTTACAACTTAAATCCTAGCGAACTTGCTGTTTTTTATGTAAACCAATATCGCTTTCCTGGTGTCTCTGTTCAGATGCGCACTACTCGCGCCTACCCTGAAAATAAAAACACGGCCTTTTCTGTTGGTCATGTTGGGCGAATCAATACTCAAGATTTAAAACAAATGCAAAATTCTGCCAACTACATTGCCAATAACTACATTGGCAAAACCGGCATTGAAAAAGAATATGAAAATATACTGCACGGCACTACCGGCTCACAAGAAGTTGAAACCAATGCTAATGGCCACATTATTCGAACCCTAACGCGCACACCCTCCACACCAGGCAGCAATCTTTACCTCACCATTGACAGCCGTCTGCAACAAGTCGCCCACCAAGCACTGGGGTCTGCTCGCGGTGCTGTAGTAGCCATTCAACCGAGCACTGGCGAAGTGCTCGCACTACTAAGCAACCCAAGCTATGACCCTAACGTCTTTGTCGGTGGCCTTAGCAATAAAGTCTATCAGCAATTAATCAACTCGCCTGCACAGCCACTCTTTAATCGAGCAACACAAGGCATGTTTTCCATTGCTTCAACGATTAAACCCTTCTTCGCGTTAGCCGCATTGGATTTAAACGTCATATCACCTGATTTTAAAATTTTTGATCCTGGCTGGTATAAAATCCCAAATACCGATCACGTTTACCATGACTGGAAGCGTAGTGGTCATGGTTGGGTTGATGTTAGTAAGGCTATCATGGTTTCTTGTGATACTTTTTTTTATAGCATTGCCAACAAACTTGGCATTGCCCGTATGGACACCGCTCTTTCTCTATTTGGCTTTGGTGAAAAAACAGGAATTGACCTACCCAGCGAGCAAATTGGCGTTATTCCTTCACCTGAATGGAAAATGAACAAAACTGGAACCCCCTGGTATGGCGGCGATAGTGTTATCACTAGCATTGGCCAAGGCTATATGCTGGCTACACCTTTGCAATTAGCTGAAGCTACTGCCATTCTTGCTAATCGCGGCAAACACCTGACACCGACGCTACTCAAAAAAACGATTACACCTAATGAGCAAAGCATTATTCAACCACCCCAGGAGCAAGAAACCATCACGATTGCCCATCAAAAGTACTGGGGCACCGTCATTGACGCCATGGAAGAGGTTGTTAAAAACCCTTTAGGCACTGGCGAGCATTTTGGTAGGCATCCTCGTTACACAATTGCGGCTAAAACTGGGACCGCGCAAGTACATGGCCATAACCGTAACGAGGAAAGCCAGCAAACTAACATTCCCTACAGACTTAGAAATAACCACTTATTTATTGCTTTTGCGCCGGTTAAAAACCCAAAAATAGCCATCGCCATTGTTGTCGAGCACGACGCATTGGCAGCTAAAGTAGCTCGAAAAATATTAGATTATTATCTAACTGAAGAGCCAAAAATTCTAGCTCAATCAACTAAAAACTCAATAGGCAATAACTCATGAAACCGTCAAATTATTTATCTGACTCCTATGAAGATAAAATCAAAAGAAATTATCTTAAAATGAAATGGCATGCTGTCCACCTTGATCCAATATTATTACTTGGTGTATTACTGCTGACTATCACCGGTTTGTTTATCTTATACAGTGCTAGTAACGAAAACATGCGCATGGTGACAGCACAAGCATTAAGGCTCGGCATTGGGCTTGTGTTAATGGTCTTTCTTGCTCAAATTCACCCGCAACGCTATAAACAACTAGCGCCTTGGATTTATGCTATTTCGCTACTACTGCTGCTTTTCGTATTGTTTATCGGGAAAATTGGCATGGGTGCACAGCGATGGCTTAATTTAGGTATCATTCGCTTCCAGCCATCTGAGCTCATGAAAATAGCCCTCCCTTTGATGCTTGCAAATTATTTATCCGACAAACCACTCCCTCCATCAATGGCCGTACTGATTCGCTGTTTAGCCATCATATTAGTACCCAGTCTACTAACAATAATCCAGCCGGACCTGGGAACTGGTGTCATCATTTTGCTTTCCGGTGCTATTATTATTTTCTTAGCTGGCATAAACTGGCGAATTATTACTGCTGTCATTAGTGCAGGCTTACTAAGCCTCCCTGTACTTTGGCATTTCATGCACCATTACCAAAAAGAACGTGTTCTAACCTTTCTAAACCCAGAAAGAGATCCATTAGGCAGTGGTTACCACATTATTCAGTCTAAAATTGCCATTGGTTCTGGCGGCATTTTAGGCAAAGGCTGGCTCAACGGCACTCAATCACACCTAAACTTTTTACCCGCCCACTCCACCGACTTTATTTTTGCCGTCTATGGTGAAGAGCTGGGCCTGATTGGCTGCATCTTGCTACTGACTATTTTTTTAATCATTTTAGCTCGTTGTGTATATATAAGTTATAACGCTCATTTAACCTTTAACAGGCTGCTGGTTGGCGGGCTTGGCTTTATTTTTATTCTTTCTGCTTTTATTAACATTGGCATGGTCACTGGTATTTTACCGGTTGTTGGTGTGCCACTGCCATTAATTAGCTATGGCGGCACCTCGTCTGTGACATTTATGATAGGCTTTGGTATTATTATGTCTGCATACACCCATAAAAGCTTGCTTCCAAGCTAAACAAAGGATCGATAAATGAAAGGATTTCTCAAAAAAGCGCTTGGCATTATATTACTTATTTCTATTAGCACAACCTCCTTTGCTGAAACACCTGCGGCTAAAACAAAAGATTTCATCAACATGATGGTTAAAGAGCAGCACTTTAATCGGGGAAAACTAACCAAACTATTTAGCTCGTTAAAACCTAATCAAAGCATCCTTGATAAAATCAATAGTCCTTACGAAGCAAAACCCTGGGCCTCTTACCGTAAGCACTTCATCACACAAAAAAGAATTAATGCCGGCGTTAATTTCTGGAAAGAAAATAAAAAGACACTCCAACAAGCTGAAGAAAGATACGGTGTCCCAGCCAATGTAATTGTAGCCATTATTGGCATTGAAACGAACTATGGCCAGTACCATGGCACTTTTCAAGTATTGGATTCACTTAACACCTTATCTTTTTATTATCCCCGCCGTGAAAAATTCTTTAAAAGAGAACTTAAAGAATTCCTATTACTATCACGCGAATACAACATCCCTCCTACACAGCTTAAAGGCTCCTATGCTGGCGCTATCGGCATTCCACAGTTTATGCCTAGCACCTATCGTCACTATGCTGTTGCAGAAAACAAAAGTTTAAAACCTGACCTTAGCGGCAACACAAAAGATGCTATTTTTAGTGTTGCTAACTATCTTGCCAAAGCCGGCTGGAAGCGCAACCAACTTATCACCGAGCAAGTTAGTAGTAAAAAACCCGTTGCAGAGAAATGGATTAGCAGCAACCCAAGACCAAAACAAAGCTGCAAAAACCTCATTAAAAGTGCTGCATTAAAAGCGGATAAAACACAACAAAAATGTGCATTAATTGCTTTGGATTTTAAAAATGAAGCACAGTACTGGTTAACCTTCAATAATTTTTCTAGTATCATGCGCTACAACCCCAGAATTCCTTATGCAATGGCAGTCTATCAACTAAGCCAAGCAATACAGCACTCAGAAAAACGAGCATAGACAATGAGTGACTCGTCTTTTTCTGATGCAATGCAGCTGCATCAGTCTGGTGACTTTTCAGCTGCAGAAACTGCTTATCGAAAAATACTTAGTGAAGACAGCAATCATATTAACACCTTACACGGCCTTGCCATTTTGCTTACACAAATCAACCGCCCTACAGAAGCGGTTGATTTCATCAATAAAGCCTGCCAACTGTCTCCAACAGACAAACGCATTTTCAACAGTTGCGGCAACATCTATTTGAAAGTCAATGATCTTGAGCAAGCAAAAAAGTCTTACCTCAAAGCTATATCAATTGATCCTAACTATAGCAACGCCCATCAAAACCTAGGCAACCTTTATTATAGTCAAAAGAACTTTAAAGAAGCTAAAAAATGCTATGAAAAAGCAATAAGCTTGTGCCAACCCTCTGCCCAAATATTATTTAATTATGCGACCGCATTAGCACAGCTGGAAGAATACTCGAACGCCATAACTCAACTAAACAAATGCCTAAAAGAAGATAACCAATTTTTCATTGCAAAAAAACAACTGGCTGAAATTCATCAGACCGAAAAAAATTATCAAAAAGCCATCTCCTACTATGAGAACTATCATCAAAATATTTCTGATGACCCAGACTCTTACATAGCACAAGGCTCATGTGAACTTCAGATAGACCTGCTAGACGATGCTTTAGCTCACCTCAAAAAAGCTTATCAATTAAATAAAGAGCACTTGGACATACATTACTTATTAGCCACTGCCTACTTAAAGCTGGGAAATTTTGATTTAGCAATGGAACACTACCTAAGTCAAATAGACATAAAAGAAAACCAGGAGTGCTACTACAATATTGGTGTTATTTTAATGTATCAAGAAAAACATCGCGATGCGATTAACTATTTACGACAATCATTAGCCTATAATACAAATTACTTGCCCGCCCATTTAAATCTCGGCGCCATTTATTTAAAAATAGGTCAGCCACAAAAAGCGATAAATCATTATAATAAAATACTCACGCTTGAGCCAAACAATGAAGAAGTCAAACATATTCTAGCTGCTCTCTCACAAGAAAAGGTGCCAAAAACATCACCGGCTAGCTATGTTGAAAACTTATTTGATCATTACTCACCTCATTATGAAAAGCACTTAACTGAATACCTACAGTATAACGTACCTGAATTACTGCAAAAAATGATTCAAACTCATTGCTTACCTGACAAAAATTCTTTGACCATACTTGACTTGGGCTGCGGCACCGGCCTGTGTGCTGATTACTTGAAGCCTTACGCAAAAGAAATCATTGGCAATGACCTATCAGAAAAAATGCTTGCCATTGCTAAAGAAAAAAAACTATACGACGAACTTTATCATGAAGACATCAACCAAACGCTGGCTCGCTTTACTAATGACATTGATCTCATTGTTGCTGGTGATGTTTTCACATATGTCGGCGACCTTGAAAAATCTTTCAAACTTGCAAAAAATTCCTTAAAAGAGAATGCTTTTTTTGCTTTTAGTGTAGAAAAAAACTTTGATCATGACTTTATTTTGCAAGAATCAATCCGCTATGCCCATTCATTAAAATATATCCATCAACTCGCTGATCAATTTGCTTTTGAATCATTCCATCATGAATCCATTATATTGCGAAAAGAACGCGGCTCCCCCATGGAAGGGTATTTAATATTATTAAAAAAAGTCACATGATCCGACAGCATTCCTCTTGCTCTTGATCTTGCTCTTCCTCTTCTTTTTCCTCCACACCAGGTCCCGCTAAAAAAGGAGCCCTCTCATCAGAAGTTGTTGCCGCTTCTGCTCTGGCAGACATGAAAATCCTACCAACTTCAGCTATAAATCTAGAAGACTCGCCTTCACCAGCTTTATGCAATTTAGAGATAAATAATTTTGCAGCATTTTCTATAATTTGTTGTAATATTTCCTTTTCATCATCCGGACATTCGTCTTCAACGAATTTTTCCAAAAAAGTTTTGCTTTCATTAACCACCCTTCTTTGCAATGATGCGAAAAAAGCAAAAACATGATGAGATAGCAACCTGGCTCTCCCTTCTGAACAGGAAAGTTTAGTCTTAAACTCGTCGAAAAGTTTTCTCATCAACGCTGCTTCATTAAATTTAAAAAATATATTTGTGCTGTCTACAGTCCCAGTAGGCATTATAAACCTCTCGTTTATCTAACTGACTTGATTGATTTAATCTTGCAATCATATCTCAACAATATGGAATCGAGCTCTTTCTTGCACCTGGCACACATTATATCGTAAACTTTACTTAAAGAAAAGATTCATGATGGGTGGCCGCTTTTTGTTTTATTTACTTTTTAACCAACTCGAAATCTATTCGCCGCTGATCTAAGTCAACCCGGGCAACAATAATCTTCAACTGATCACCTAGCTGATATACCTTACCATTTTTTTTCCCAGTTAAAGAGCGGTGTGCTTGATCAAAAGTATAATAGTCATTATGCAGGCCGGTAATATGGACTAATCCCTGCACATAAATATCTTCAAGTTCAACAAATATCCCAAAACCAGTCACTTCAGCAATAACACCAGAATATTCATTGCCAATTTTTTCCTGCATAAATTCACACTTTAGCCAATCGGTTGCATCTCGCGTTGCCAAATCTGCTCGCCTTTCTGTTACTGAGCAATGTTCTGCAATTTGTTGCATGCGCTGCTTGGAGACATGCTCTTCTGATGTCAATTTCAATCCCGCTTTAATTGCTCGATGCACTAATAAATCAGGATAGCGACGAATAGGCGAGGTAAAATGGGTATAAGCCTCATAGCCTAAACCAAAATGACCCAAGTTGTGCTCCTGATAAACGGCTTGACTCAGTGAGCGCAATAACATCGTTTGCAATAAATCTGCATCACTACGCTGCAAAATCTTTTCCAATAACTTTGCATAATCTTTAGGAGATGGCTTTTCGCCACCAGCAAATTTAAGCCCAAATGTGCCTAAAAACTCCCGTAAATTTTCAACTTTTTCTGGGTTGGGCACTTCGTGATTACGAAAAACTCCTGCGACCTTTTTTGTTAACAGAAAATCTGCTGCGGACACATTTGCTAATAACATCGCCTCTTCAATCATCCGGTGGGCATCATTGCGTGTGACTGGCACAATATTTGATATTTTACCAACTGAATCAAACATAATTCGCGTTTCTGTTGTTTCAAATTCAATGGCACCTCGGTTTTTACGCTGTTGCAATAATTGCTTAAACAAAGCATTAAATGCTCGCAATGATGGCATAATGTTTTTATAACCACTCACTCCCTCATTTAACATTGCAAAAGCTTGGGTGTAAGTTAATCTGGCATGAGAATGAATCACTGCCGGATAGAATTCATATTTTTGCAAAACGCCTTCACTATTTAGCTGCATGTCACAAACCATCACCAATCGATCACACTGCGGCTTTAAAGAACACAGACCGTTTGATAGCGCTTCAGGCAACATTGGCACGACACGAGCAGGAAAATACACTGAATTGCCACGCTTTTCAGCCTCTTGATCCAACAATGAGTTAGGACTCACATAGTGCGACACATCAGCAATCGCTACCATTAAGCGCCAACCTGAACCATCATCCAGGCTCTGACAAAAAACTGCGTCATCAAAATCTTTCGCATTTTCTCCATCGATAGTAACAAAAGGCAAATCACGACAGTCTTGTCGATTTGCATAATCTTTTTTTACCGGTTCTTTTGGTAATTTCGCTAAATCAGCTAATAACTCTTTTGAAAACTCATATGGCAAATCATAGGAGCGCATGGATAAATCCATTTCAAGCCCTGCCGTATATTTATCACCCAAGACCTCAATCACTCGACCGGTTGCTCGATGTCGCTTAGAGGGTTGAGCAGTGATTTCCACCGTGACGTACTGCTTAGGCTTAGCCGCACCACGCTCTTCTTTAGGAATAATAATGTCTTGTACAATTGAGCGACTGTATGCCTCAATAAAGCCTTGGCCAGCCTCCTCAAAGTAGCGACCCACTATTTTTTGTGTGTTACGCTTGAGTACTTCAACAATCGCCCCTTCAGACTTTCCACCATGAGTAGATTTTGCAGAACGAACCAGAACATAATCACCTGAAAAAACTTGGCGCATAGTTTTGGCTGAAAGAAAAATATCAGCAATATCATCATCTGCAATCAAAAAACCAAACCCATCACGATGCGCTTGAACATGTCCTTTGATTAAATCCATTTTATCAACCAACGCGTAACAGCCTCGCCGATTTACTATTAACTGGCCATCACGGATCATTGCACCCAAACGTCGCCTTACTCCCTCACACTCATCTTCACCCGAAATACTAAATGCTTTTAAAATAGCCGCCAGCTTCAGTGGCCGGCCGGCCTCCTCCAAGTGCTGCATAATAAATTCACGGCTGGGTACGGGCTTTTCATAATTTGCCGCTTCCCGCCTTGCAAATGGGTCTTGGCCGTGTTTTTTCTTTTTCATTCTTTTACCTTTTTTTCTTTAGTAATCAACTACTCATACTTGACTTTAGCATATTCAACTCTACAATCTGCTATAATGATTATGGACACAAATCAAGGCAGTTACCATGCCTTAAGGACGAAAAATGACAAAAAAATCAATACAGCTAGGCGTAATTGGCATTTTCAGCTTAACACTGCTTGGCTGCAGCTCACAAAAGCTTTCGAATGGCCCTGTTATCAACCACAGCTATTGCGCAGAACTTACACGACAAATAGCCGAAAGCAGCTACACCCAGGGATCAAGCAATAACAGCTCCATGATGAATCAACTTCAGCTAAGGCGCCAATATGTAGACTTTAGCTGTGATAACCCCATGGAAAAAGTAATAAAACCAAGTGAAGAAACCAACGAAACTAAAAAAACCAAAAAGAAAAAATAACGCCTTAAGCTTAACATGCCTAACAACTTACTGATTTATTTTTTCCTTTTAAACTTCTTATCAAGATAAATAACAACAAAGTAACTAAAGGAAGCAATAATAACTCCAGCAATCACATCTGCAGCAAAATGCCAACCCAACATCAGTGTTGATGAGGTAATAAGGACAAAATAAATAATACCTAACACAAAAAGAACTTTATAATGTCGCAAACTAATAGCAATCAACAACGAATAAATAACATGAAAAGAGGGGAAAACGATGGCCGCTGCTGAAAAATTAATCGGGATAAAATGCCTAGCATCATAAAAAGCCTTAATAGCTAAAGTATCTTCGGCCCGCTTAGGAATATTTTCCCAAACAAACTGCGGTGGTAATGCTGGCCAAATATAAAAAATAGTAAAGCCAATGATCATTGCAAGCATTACTGCTGTGCTGCATAACAATAATTCATGATGATCTCTAAGAAAAAACAAAAACGCTAAAAAAACAAAAGCATAAACCAAAGACCAATAAACAGACCACAGCACCTTATAAAGCCAATGATGCGAGTATGTCCAGTTAATTAACTCCTGCTGATTAAAATGTATAAAACCATTAAAACTCACTAGTGATTGGGTAATCATTTTCTCTGGCGTATAAAAAAGATCCATCGAAAGAATCAGTGTTGAGCACACTAACATACCAACAATACCTAAGGCGGTAACAAAACTCGCCAGCTTCACATTATCTTTACGCAGCATACAGCCTAATTGAAATAAAATAAAACAATAGATAAGTGAAAAAAATCTTGCAGCGTTTATTGTTAATAAATAGTGTGGGCCTTCTTTATTCAAAATAAAACCAGCAAACAAAAGAATAAAAACAACAACAGTAAGTATTAAAAAAAGCTTCTCTATTGGCTTATAAGACTGAAAGCCTACTTTAACCTGGTTCTTAATACCCCTAAACATTGCTTTAAGCATAGGCCCTCCATGGAATAACATTCAAACCAATTGAAAAACTGATCTAACACCATGATGCAAGTATAGACAAAAAAACAACTGTTTGCGGCAATAAAGATTAAGGCGACAAAGGATCTTTCCTGAAAATTGTTTGCAGACGCTCAGGTCCGGTTGAGACTAGCTGAACAGGCACATTGGTTAGCGCCTCGAGGCGTTCAATATAGGCTCTAGCCTCAACAGGCAAAGCCTCATAGTCGGTAACACCAAAAGTAGAGCCTTGCCAGCCAGGCATTTCTTCGTAGATGGGCTTACATTGCGCTAACACATCCACATCAAATGGCGCTGTTGTGAATTGTTCATCACCATACTGGTAAGCCACACATATTTTGATAGCAGGCAGGCCATCCAAAACATCCAGCTTCGTCAGTGCCAGCGCACTCGTGCTGTTAGCCTGAATAGAGCGACGCATAATAACCAAGTCGAACCAACCACAACGACGATCTCTACCCGTTGTAGCCCCTTTCTCTTGGCCAACTTGCGCCATATGTTCACCAACCTCATCAAATAACTCAGTTGGAAACGGGCCTGAGCCGACTCGCGTTGTATAAGCTTTGGTGACACCTAGCACACCATCCAGAAACAAAGGTCCTAAGCCACTTCCTGTTGCGGCAGCACCTGCGGTGGTATTAGACGAAGTGACATAAGGATACGTCCCTAAATCAATGTCCAACAAAGCGCCTTGCGCACCTTCAAATAAAATAGACTCACCGCGCTGTTGATAATCTCCTAACGATAAAGCCGCATCAATAATCATTGGGCCAACTCGCTCAGCACACCGCAATAGCTTTTCAGTAACTTCTTCAGCTGAGATAGGTGCTTGGTGATAATAATGCTCTAGCTGAAAATTATGAAATTCAGCCAACTGTTCAACTTTTTCAAAAAGTGTTTCAGGGTGTAGTAAGTCAAGCGCGCGCAAACCTCGACGCGCGACTTTATCTTCATAAGCAGGACCAATGCCTCGGCCGGTTGTACCAATTGCTTTACCCGCACGCTTGGCTTCTCTGGCTTGATCAAGCGCAACATGAAATGGCAATAACAAACTACAAGCAGAGCTAATACGCAATCTTTCTGCAACATTGATGCCTTGCTGTTCTAATACATCCATTTCAGTAATTAATGCTTCTGGGGATAACACAACGCCATTACCAATAAGTGACAGCACACCTTCTCGCAAAATCCCTGATGGAATCAGGTGCAAAATGGTTTTTTTATCACCAATAACCAAGGTGTGCCCTGCATTATGACCGCCTTGAAAACGAACCACCGCAGAGACACGCTCAGTAAGCAGATCAACAATTTTTCCTTTGCCCTCATCACCCCATTGCGTGCCTAGCACAACCAAATTTGTCACGATCTAGTCCTTATAAAAAATTACTTCGCAGCACTGCTTGCTCTACCACCCTTGACGCGATTGAAATACTGGAAGAAATCACTCTTCGGATTCAATACCATCACCGTGCCTTTATCACGAAGCACTTGCTTATACGCTTCAAGACTACGATATAGCTCATAAAAAGACGCATCACGACTGTAGGTGGCATTGTAAATTTTCGCCGCTATTTCATCGCCCGCCGCACGAACTTTAGCCGCTTCATTTTTCGCCGTTGCTACCATAATCGCTGCATCAGCATCGGCTTTTGCGCGTAATGCTTCAGCTTGTGCCTGCCCTTGTGCTCGATGCATGGTTGCTACCTGCTCACGCTCAGTGCGCATACGTTGATAAACCGAATCAGATACTTCAGATGGCAAGTCAATTCGCTTAATACGAACATCCGCCACTTGCAGTCCTAGGCCTTTTGCGCTTTGATTCGCGTTTTCCTTCAATAGCTGCATGATATTCAAACGCTCACCAGCAATGACTTCACTGATTTGTCGACGACCAAAAGAGGCGCGCAATGAATCATTAATTTTTTGCTCAAGTAATAACTGCGCTCTTTCAGCAAAACCACCGGTACGCTTGTAATAAAGTGCTAAATCCTGGATGCGCCATTTAACGTAATAATCTACCAATACGTACTTTTGCTCGGCAGTCATTATTCGAGAAGACTCAACATCTAATGTGCGCAAACGCATATCAAATATTTCCACCTGGTTAACAAAAGGCATTTTAAGATGCAGGCCTGGCTGAATCACTCTCACTTGGTGTGTTTTGCTGTTCTCAACCAACTTGCCCAAACGCATCATTATAGCCGCTTGCCCTTGCCTTACCGTATAAAGACTTAACAGAGCAAGAACAATGGCAACGGCCACAATAGCGGCAAGAATTTTTTGAATCATCGTCATTACTTATCTCCTAACATTGAGTAGTTGTTTGCTGTATTAGCGCCTGAAGAGGCCGGCAAACGCGACTGTTGAGCTGAGTTTTTTGCCAGATTAGATTGACCAGCATTATTAGCAGGCTCGTACGCTTTACCCGAAAAGCTACCTTGGTGACGAAGAATTTGCTCAAGCGGCAAATACAAAACATTGCTTCCGCCGGTTTCAACAAAAATATTCGTTGTTTTAGATAGCACTGAAGAGATGGTATCAATATATAATCGATCACGCGTTACTTCTGGTGAGGCCTTATATGGGTTGAGCAATGCTAAATAACGCGTAGTGTCCGCCTTAGCTTTTAAAACCACTTCCTGACGATAAGCCGCTGCTTGTTGCTTTAATCGAGCAATATTACCTTCAGCAATAGCAGAGACTTGTCGAGCATAAGCTTGAGCTTGGTTAATATAACGCTGCTCATCTTCACGTGCTTTAATAGCATCATCAAACGCAGCGGTTACTTGCTCTGGTGGTTTTGCCGGTTGCAAGGTCACATCAGTGACAACCAGGCCTGTGTTGTAAATATCAAGCGTGGTATTTAACTGTTTTCTCACGCCCTCAATTAATGTTTGTCGGCCCGTAGTCAACACATCATCCAAACTTGTTTGACCCACAACTTGTCGTAAAGCACTTGCTGTGGCTTGCTTCAAGCTGGCAATCGGACTAACCACATTAAACAGATAATCTTCAGGGTTAGCAATACGGTACTGAACAGCAACCGCTACTGAGACAATATTTTCATCTTTGGTTAACATTTCCGCTGTGTAAGCAAAGTTTGAAACCTGCTGTACATTAACGCGATCTTCAGACTCAATGCCCAACGGTAACCAGTGTGGGCCCGGGCCTGTGACACTAACATATTTACCAAAGCGTAGAATTACCGCTTGTTCTGCAGGTGAGACAATGTAAACACCTAAGACTGCCCAAACAGCAATAACCAGAGCAATAAAGCCGCCAATTTTCTTAGACGATA
>CBDETP010000001.1:0-57351 GCA_965242995.1 Coxiellales bacterium | reverse complement strand
AAGTACTCTGAAAAAAAATCTATGTGGCTATGATTCCAGTATTGAGTTATTTTTAAAGATAAAAGAAATGAGTGCTCGAGCTCGTATAGTGCTTCAAGAGCAGAAAGCTCAATATTATCGTCGTCAACTGAGGCCTGAGCCTGAGCTTGAGCTTGAGCCTGAGTTTGGATTTGGTTCTATTGAGGGGGGTGTTGCAGATTCCTCTAGAAGAATAATTTCCGCTGAGGAAGTTTTAGAAGGTAATAAGAAAGAAAAAGCAAGCATAAAAGATTCTCGGTTGCAAGCATTAGCAGAAGCCTGTTTAGAATCTTTAAGCACCACAATTTCAAAACAAAAGAAAGCTCAAAAAACAGAAATTAAAAAAATTTTAGATGTACTTTCAAGTAATTTAATACATTCTAAGTCCGGTGTATTCGCAGGGATTGCTAATGCTGCCGTGGCCAAGTTTGATGTGAAGATGAGCAGTGTGCGAGAAAAAATTCAGAAAGAATTCGAGACTATTAATAAAGGAAAAGACACGAGCGAATCGCTAAGTGATGAAAATAAAATCATAGCTCTTCTTCATTGCTTATATCAGCTTAATGAGGGTTGGGATAGGATGCAGAGGGATGTGTTCAAAATTCTCAATCAGTTTTTCAGCACGGATAATTTGCGAGCATTGAGGACAGCTATTGGTTATTTTCTTAATGGAGCTACTTTGCTAGGAATTGCTGGTCATAATTTTAGCCAACCACAGGTATGCATGTTCAGAGATGTTTGGGAGAAGTTTCTTCTGATTACGAATACTCTCATAAAACAGCCATGAGTAGTGGTGAGGCTGGGAGTGTGAATTCCTTTTTCATGTAAAAGGAAATCATTTTGATTTTGCTGAAAATCGGACAGGCGGTCAGCCTGGAAGTCCGACAGACGGTGAGGCGGCATTGGATGATGGAGTAAATTTGAGTGGAGGCATGCGATGAGAAGTGAAGATAAATCTGTTTTAAAGTCCTTTTTGTTGTTTTCCACAATGCTGTTTCTAACTCGACTTGCAAGATCTAGTGATCCTACCAGTGTGTCATCAGTTGATATTGAGCAGACTTTTAATGAAACGATTTTTTATGGTGTGCTTAGCGCTCTTGTTGGTAGTTTTAAGGTCTTAGGTCAGTCTATGAATATGACTGCTATTAAGAACAGTTACGATGATTGTATGCTAAATAGTTATTCGGATTTTAGCTCATCTGGCTCATCTAGTTGGAGTTTTCCTAATAATGGAGGGACATTTAATGCTACTTGCCCTGGGGAAGTGACATTTAATGCTTTGATGAGTCATGCTTTGAAGCCGCGTGAAAAAGTCTGGACTCAAGGTCAAGCAAGAAAAACTTATTCAATGCGAGGGTCTTATGGTGAAGACGGCCCTAAAGTTTATTATATTTTCAACGAGTTCATGAAAGGCTTGCAACGAACATACCTTCATCAAAAAAAAAATTTCTGATTGCTCAATTCGAGCGAAACGAGGTGAAGGAGCTCGACTTGTTTTTTCAGGCTACTCCCCGCTCATGCCCAGTTTAAATTGTTCGTATTATCCAGATCCAAAGAATGATGGTACTTTTTGCCTAGGTGCTCAGCCAGAAGATTGGAACCTTGGTCCTCTTTCTAATATTACCGAAAATATGATTTTTAAGGCTGTTGAAGCCGCTCAGTACGTTGGCAATAAACCAGGTGAAATTGCTGATAATAGTGATTTATCAAAAGCGCGACCCACGCGTAGCCCTACCTTTAATCCTACCGCTTCTAAATCCCTAGTCGATGGAAATGAAACTAACAACGAATCAGCGTTATATTCGGAACAGAAAAATCCACCTGGCTCAGTTGAAGAATTTCTTACAAAGCGTTGGCCTATTCTTGCAGGGGCAGGTGTTGCCCTAGCAATGCTTGCTGTAATTTTTGGGGTTTATAGGAGGAGGGCGCATAAAGCAGCAGCACAACAAGCAGCAGCAGCACAACAAGCAGCAGCAGCACAACAAGCAGCAGCAGCACAACAAGCAGCAGCAGCACAACAAGCAGAACCAGAACCAGAACCAAGTCCAAGATCAACAACGCCTCCACGCAATCAATCAGCAACTCCCCTATCAACCCCCCACTCCACGCCTCTACGCGACCGACCCCCATTAACTCCTCCGCGGCTTCAAGATGAAGTCTGGCATTCAGGAACTCCCGAACGCGCTGGGCTTACTGAAGAAGAGGTAGCTGCTGCTGCTACTGCTGCTGCTATGAGTGTTACAGATGGTTTTGCAGCTGAGGCAAAAAAAACCAAATACAGCACAGAATAGAAAGATAGCTGAAACCAGAGCGGACGCAGAAGCGGTAAGAGCTCGAGTGGCTACACTGAGTTCTCCTAGGTCTGAGATACAACAAAAAAAATATGAGAGAAATAGATTTAGGCATTATTGACCAGATAGAAGCTCAAGAGAATACGTTCGACAAAGATGGTGATTATTTCACTCTTTTGCAACAAGCGATAAATCAAAATAAAGTGGAACGATTATATCTGTTGATTAATTCGGGCCATCAGGCCTCATCAGAGCCAGAATCAGAGCCTGAGCACGAATCAATGTCAGAGCTGGATGTTGTTAAAAATAAATTGCATGAAATTGTGCGTACGGTTGAACTATCAAAATTAATCCTTAAAAAAGTTATAAAAAACCAAGAAAACCACGATAAATTCTTTGATTTTTTAAAAAACATCATGGAAAATACTCAAGTAATTCAAGAGCAAGTTAAAAAACAAAAGCCTGGTATTAGTGGTGATATCTTATGTCAGTCTATTAGAGACGAAGCTGTTAAAAGGAAAGGAGAATTAGAAGAGGAATATTTAGGTAGACATTTTTTTAATGAACTGCAGAAAAAGATAATTACGCTTATTTTGGCTAAATTTAATCTCCCCACTCCAAAAGCTGCGACCACAAGGAAACGTAACAGAGAACGCCTTGCCTCTTTACCGGGTGGTGGTGTTGTGATGTTGAGTGATAATGTAGAGAAAAATCGGCAATGGTTAACAGAAAATATAGAGATATTAAAGGAAAATGAAAAGATTGATGAAAAGGAAGAGTCAAGTTTATGGACCTCATTCAATAGGCTGGGTGGCGGAAACTTTTCTGAATTAAAATCGGGTATCCTTCATCGGTTAGAGAGTTTATATGATGAAAAAATGAAGCCGTTAATGGAGATGAGGCGCGATCTAGAGTCTTTCAAAAATAAATTATTGGAGTATGATTTGCCAACGGAGTCAGGCCAGCAGGATGTTAAAGCGTTTATTGATGATTTTTCTAAGCTCAATGAAAAAATTGAAGAACAAGAGGGTGGTAAGCAAACTTTAGAATTGATAGATAATGCAGGAAAAAGCTTTGCTCAATTAAAGTTAGATATTATAGAGGGACATATTAAAGCAGTGGTGGATTATTTTACAACCGAGTTGTCAAATATATCTTTAGACGATGCTTCTAAAGAAGGGCTATCAAAAAAAATAGGAGAATTACGAGAGATGACAGACGGTGGGGAAGATGCTTTAGTTGCTGTGGAAAAAATAAATAGTAAAATAATAGCTTTTCAGAATCAAATGGAAGTCGAAGAGGAGCAAGAAAAAGCAATTAAATCTTTAAGGGAGCAACTTACTGAATCTTATCTTCTCCAGGTTAATAAAGCAGTGAAAAACATAGGCAGGCTTAAGGGTGAATTCCAGGACATAAGGAACATTGCCAGATCAACGAAGTTTTTAAGTAATGTTTCAGGTGATGGTAAGACTTTAAGAGAGAAAAAAACAATTCTTGTATCTTTTGAAGCTTTAAAAGAATCCAATAGTGAAATTACAGACAAAAATCTTTTAGAGAGTTTATTTCTCCATTGTTTTAAGGAGGCGAGCCAAGATGAAGCCAAAGTCAAAGCATTGGAAGAGCTAGGCATTACAGCAGCGAAAAAAACGCATGATCTACTGTTTAAATTCACCGGCAATATACTAAGTGATGATACAGCATACCAAAGCTTCATGGCGGCGATAATTGGTGTGGATGAAGCAGGGATCTCAGTGCCAAAGAATCGTGAGGAGAAGCTTGCAGAGCTTGCACAACAGATTGGGGTGTTTTGTTGTGGGGAGCCACAGTTGCAGCCAGAGGCAGAGCCAGCGCCAGCTATGATGTCTCCCTAATGTGCTAGCTGGGCCTGCTGATAAGCTAGGTCCAGTGCGGCTTTAAGCCAAGGCGTGTAGTCATTGGTCTGTTTTTCTAGGGCGGCATAAAGTTCGTTGATGGCTATCCAACGTGTTTGCTGGATCTCATTGGGGTTGGGTCGAAAGGCTTGATTATCATACCATGCAACAAACACATGATCGTACTCATGCTCTATTAAGCCGTTGGCAAATGCTGCCTGGTAAGTAAAATGACCTGCGGCAATGAGCGTTAAAGATAAGCCCATTTCTTCAAATAAGCGACGTGCAGCAGCGTCGGCTGTGTTTTCACCTGGGCGAGGGTGACTGCAGCAACTATTGCTCCACAAACCCCCGCAATGATATTTTTCATGATGACGTTGTTGTAGCAAGGTGAAGATTTCGTCCCCTCTTTTTTCCAACACAAAAACGGAAAAGGCGCGATGCAGCAATGCATGCTCATGAGCATGTAGCTTTTCTGCGGTGCCAATTTCATGATCGTGTTGATCGACTAATATGACTTGGTCATTGGTCGTGCTATAGGCGTTGTTCATGTTATCAGGCAGAAATTGATTGACGTTGCGTCAAGCATACCAGTATTGCAGCAAGACACAAGCCAGCCGTGGCACTACCAATGGGAAAGTCGACACCAAGGTTGCTGGTAAAGCCGGCCAGCAAAGACGCCACACTAGAGGCCAATGCCATGATAGAGCCAGTAATGCCCATGATCCAGCCTTGTTTTTCAGCGCTAATGCCATCGGAAAAGCGAGTTAGCATGAGTGAGTAACTAATGGCAATAAAAATACCAATGAATAAATTAATGACCCAAGCCAATGGCATATAATAATTAAGTATCATGAGTAATGACATTGCACTAGCTAAAAAGAGCCCACTAATGATCAAGGTGATTTTTTTAAAAAATTTCAATAAAGGGCTTATGCTATAACAGCCAATAGCAAAGCCGATGGCCATGACCATTAAAAAATAGGATACGTGTGAAGGACTGAAATGAAAGCGCTCTAAAACAAATAATGAAATAAAAGAAAAATAACAGCTCCACCCTAGCATCATGAACAAAAAGCAAAAGCACAATTTTTTAATTGTTGGGTGTTTAAAGCCAGATAAAAAGATAATAATGGCATAATGCAGTTTTATCGTATCTCTTCTTTTGGTTTTATGCGTCTCTTTAAATAAAAAGCCTAATAAAATGGCGCTTATCAATGCCAATATTGCTGCAAAATACAGCGGGGTGGAAAAACTAAGCCATGATAGTAATTGCTTGTCAGACAGCAAGCCGCCAATAACCGGCCCTAAAATAAAGCCAACCGACCCCGCAAGTAGGATAAGAGAAATATTGCGTGCTTTGTTGTTTTTATCACTTATGTCAATAATTGCCGCCTGTGCGATTGGCTGACTGCCTGCGGTGAATCCCGCAATCATTCGGCCACTAATTAGTAATGATAAGCTATGTAATGGAATGGCCACAGCACTAAGCAAGTAACCAAAAAAAGACCCGCCAAGGCAAATGAGCAAGGATTTTTTCCGACCAATCATGTCTGAAAGATCACCCAAAATCGCAGCGCCAAAAAACCAGCTCAGCATGAAGACGCTAACGGTAATGCCGTAAAGGATATGGCGCAACGTGTTTGGCAGCGACATTTGTAAAAAGTGCGTGCTGGGATCCATAATCAGGCTGCTTAGGATGGGGTAAAGCAAGCCTAGACCCATGGCATCAATCAGGATGACTAAAAATAATGGCAAGGCGGTGCCTAATGCACGGGGTTGTTGAGTCATAATGCAAAGATTTTGAAGAATTGATAAACCATCATAGCTTGTTAAAAAAGGGCCGACAAGACTTTTGCGTTTTTCTTGTTGATTAGGTGGTGGAAAAAAGTTGAGCAGATGTTGAGTGTTGGCTGATCATGTGTTCGGGCTCTTCTTATAGCGAAGTTTGTTTCTTCCTGATGAGGTTTTGTTACTAACCGACTGTTTTGTACTTGTTATTTCTAATTTTTGACTTTAAGCTAATTTTTTTGATTTTTATTTTTATTATTTAATACTGCCTTAAGCTTAGTTATGTACAGTATACTCACAACTAAACGTGTAGGAGCATTTGTGAATAGAGATTTGGACGCATCCCTCCTTGGAACTTCTGATGGTAATGAACGTAGTTTTTTAACTGGGTTTAGGGCTGGAGTGAATCCAAGGTGCTTGAAAATGCCATTAATTTTCTTTAGTTTTTTTTTTGTTACTCCTGTTTTATTAAGGGTGGCAGTAGATCTTTTGTTTGCTCGTTATTTCTCACCTGAGAGTAGTCTTCCTAGAGATTTTGAAAAAAGTCTAAAAACAGGTGCGTTAGAAACCTTTGCTCTGCTAGCAGGAAAGCAGGCTGTAGAGTCTATTGCCCCTCTTGTGATTTATATAATGTATGATTATTCTATTAAGAAAGCAAAGGAGAGGGAAGCTCATTATCTGAAACATAACCGAGATGACTTTTCTGAGATTCTTGGAGAGGTTAAAGAACGTTACAACAAAAATATTTTTGAAAAGACTCGAATAAACTTAATAAAGTTGTTTGGCGTTTTTTTTATTTTTACATTTAATTTTTTTGTTGATCCTTTGCTTAGTAGGCTGTTTCTAAAAGAAAACTTACTGGGAGGGGACTCTTCTGCAAAAGAAATTTTAAAAGACGAAGAAGTTTTTTTTGGAAAGCTAAATAAGGTAGTAGCATTTTTTTTAATAACACTGTCTCAAATAATAGCAGTTCTTTTTATTTTACGCCGCCAGGATATGGTTCATAGCCTTAAATACTTCAGCCACTTTGGATTGAAAAACTTAAAAGGAACTATGAATCTTGAAGAATTTTTTAAGGTTTATAATTGTAATTATTCTAATATTCCTGGTCAGAATGATTCTGATTGGCAGCATGAACTGAAAAGAACTTTTCTTTTGACTGATGGTTCTGAGTTTGCAGCCTGTGATTCTCATAAGTCGAGTGATGGGAGAAGCCTTGCTTGTCTTGCTGATGATAACAATGAAGAAAAGGTCCTTGGACGGATTTTAGCAGGGAAAATCAATGATTACACTCCGGTTCAAAAAAGAAAAGCGCTCACAGAAGTGTTTCACCAGGCAGGTAGATTTCGAACAATTACTGGAAAACTTGCAGAAATTGTTAAAAATATTTATTGCTATGTTAGTGCTTTTCCTTCTCATGAATCTTATTATAGAGCAGAGGGCTTATCATATTTTGATATTAGCCAGTCAAAAGTTAAGTTCTTCTATAAGTCTATTATTAGTTCATCTAGCGATGAGAGACATATTCCGGAAAAAAATCTTGATATCTTCCTTGTAGGAAATATTTCACCTTCTGAGCGTACTGATAATGCTGCTTTTACCTATGAAATATGTTCGAAAGAATCCAGCATAACATTAGGTGGCATAGAAATTGCTGCCGAAAAACAGAGTGATGAAGGTGGTTGTTGTTTTGGAAATCAGCTAAGAGGGCTTTTACAAGCTTTTGTTCAGGCCCAAACAATCCAACATATAAGTATCAGAATGAGTCAATTGGGACAAGAACCTGGACCTGAGCCTGAGTTTGAACTGAAAGAACCCGAACCCGAACCCGAACCCGAAGTAGATCCAGAGTCGGTCATGCAAATAGCTCCACGAGTTTCGCTTAGCTGAGCTGAATTAATTGACAAAGTAGGGTCTTAGCAATCAGTATGACAAGATCAAGTGGTTGGACCAGGAGGGTTGGTTGTGCAAGATATTTTTTCGATTCCATTGAAGACTTTGTCAGGTGAACAAGCGACGTTAAAACAATATCAGGGAAAGGTGTTATTGTTAGTTAATGTTGCTAGTCGTTGTGGGTTCACGTCGCAATACCGCCAGCTAGAGACTTTATATCAGCGCTATCGACAGCAGGGCTTGGTGCTTTGTGGTTTTCCTTGTAACCAATTTAAACAGCAAGAGCCGGGTGATAGCAAAACAATTCAGTGCTTTATTCGGGATAAATACGCCGTGAGTTTTCCAATGTTTGAAAAAACAAAGGTCAAGGGTCGTCATCGGCACCCATTATATCGGAGCTTAGAACAGCAGCTGCCTAAAAAAACATGGCTGCCTTTTATTCCATGGAATTTTGCAAAAGTATTGGTCGATAGAAACGGCAAAGTGATTAAGCGCTTTTTGCCGTGGACAAAAATCAGCATCATTGAAAAAGAAGTTGAGCAATATATTCGCCAGACCGCTTAATATTGCACAAACCACTGGCTGAGTATCGATAGCAAGACAACGCCAATCGCAAGGCCGCTCATGGTTTGCCACTGATGCTTAGGTGGATTGCCGGTGTCACTGATATGCATGCGATGCAGTGTGCCTATGTATAAAAAAGCTCCAGCAGAAAATGCGTGGATTTGCGCTAAAATTAAGCGATGATTCAGTGATTGCAGCCAATGATGAAAGTCATCGCTAAAGCCAATACCAAGCGGTGTCGTAATAGCAAAAAGCAAGAGCAATGTGAGCGTGGTGAAGCCACGAACCTGCACACCTTGAAAAGCTGTCATTAGGGCAAAAGCAATGCAGCCTTTGTAAACGAGAATGCTAAGCAGCGCGTTAGGCTCGATAAATTGACGATTATGAATGCCCCAGGTAGCACCAACGGCAAAACAGTGTAAGAGAACTAACAGAAAGACCAAGTAAACTGGTGCACTTGATGATGACCGATAGGACTGGCTGGCTGTCAGGCTGCCATTGTTTAGCTGTAGGCTCATGCCCCGTGCGCCGAGTTTGCCGACAACGAGGGTGACAGCAAATCCTAGGACAAGAGACATAATCGGAATATATTGCCACATGTTATCAAAATATTGTACAAAAAGTGGAATTGAGCGGGGCAATAAGTGAAAAAAGGCAGCACTAATAAAAAAACCAGAAGCTAGGCCGTTGGTAAGCCGTAACTTGCTGGGTGCTTTGGAGGCAATAATAAAGGGGAAAATTCCTGCGGCAATGCCAATAGAAAAAATCATTAAAATTGCGCTAAATTTGGTAATTGCAAAATCCATTTTTGACAAATCCTTTAGAGTATTGATTTTAGACGGTAGCGAAAATGAGTCCTTTTTGTCAAGGTGTAATGCATTTGAGCATGGCATTGGCACCGTGTTATTGCTATGATACGGGCCATAATAAAAACAAGTTATGTAGAGAGGTTTGCCAATGAACATGAATTATCTCGATTTTGAACAGCCTATTGCTGAATTAGAGCAAAAAATTGAGGAGCTGCGCCGCATGGGCGCCGGTGAAGATATCAACATCCATGAAGAAGTCTCGCGCCTTGAAGACAAGTGCCAATCGTTGACAAAGAATATTTTTTCATCACTTTCAGCGCAGCAAATTGTTCAGCTCGCTCGACACCCACTCAGACCTCATACGTCTGATTATATTAAACGATTATTTACCGATTTTGATGAGCTCCATGGTGATCGAAATTCATCGAAGGGCCCGGCAATTATGGGGGGAACCGCCCGATTTAATGGTGAGCCAGTGATGATCATTGGCCATGAGAAAGGCCGCACTACCAAAGATAAAGTGGCTCGAAATTTTGGCATGGGTAGCCCTGATGGTTTCCGTAAAGCAAAGCGACTCATGGAGTTAGCCGATAAGTTTAAGTTACCTATTTTTACTTTTATTGACACTCCTGGTGCATCACCCGGAATTCAGGCTGAAGAGCGCAACCAAAGTGAAGCCATTGCGCGTAACTTGCTGGTCATGTCGCAACTTAAGGTGCCTATTGTTTGCACTATTATCGGCGAAGGTTGCTCTGGAGGTGCTTTAGCCATTGGCGTGGGTGATCGTACTTTGATGCTTGATTACAGCTACTATTCGGTTATTTCACCGGAAGGTTGCGCCTCTATTTTATGGAAAAGTGCTGACAAAGCAGGAGAAGCGGCAGAAGCACTAAACTTAACGGCACCGCGTTTGCATAGCCTTGGCTTGGTTGACGATGTGATTTCTGAACCATTAGGTGGTGCGCATCGTGATATAGATCAAGTTGCGGCCAGTGTTAAAACCGTGCTTGAAAGAGAGCTAGCTGTCTTAAAAGAATTATCAGCCGAAGAGCTGGTATCACAAAGGACACAGCGCTACATGGATTTTGGCCGAGTTGATAAGTAACTTTTATGATTCTCAATGCCCAGGTTTTTGCTGAAACGGTTAGTGAGCATTCACCGGGGCAAAACTTCTTATTAGCACTAAGTGGCGGGTTGGATTCACAAGTACTGCTACACCTATTGCAGCAGTTTGTTACAACGCATTCGCAGTATGCACTGCGCGTCGTTCATATTAATCATAATGTCTCACCAGAGGCCGCTAGTTGGGTTGGATTTTGCCGGCAGCAATGTGCCGCATTAAGTGTGCCTTTTATAAATAAAACAATCACAGTCAATTTAACAGCCGATGCGCGTGGGTTTGAAGCGGCAGCACGTGCTGAGCGATATGCCTTGTTGGCTGAAATAGCCGGGGAAAATGAAGTGTTGGTTAGTGCTCATCACGCAGATGATCAAGCAGAAACAATGATGCTACAATGGTTGCGTGGTGCGGGAGTTAAAGGTTTGGCAGCCATGCCAATGGTGCAGTTATGGCAACAGGGGTATTTTTTTAGACCGCTGTTGAGTTTCACCCGAGATGAATTATTGTATTTTGCGCAAGATAATAATGTTATATGGGTTGAAGATCATAGCAATGATGACTCACGTTATGCGCGAAATTATTTGCGTCATTTAATTATTCCAGAAATAAAAAAACGTTGGCCAGCTTTTGTTGAAACCACAGCGCGATCAGCGCGCCATTGTGCGCAAGCCAATACACTTTTAGATGAATTGGCGGAAATGGATTTTCAGTTGATAGGCACTGAAAAAACAGGTGTTTTTTTGTTAGATAAATTAAAGTCTTTATCGTATGCAAGGCAGTGCAATGTGCTGCGCTATGTGATAAGTTTTCTAGGCTTTTTATTGCCGAGTGAAAAAAAATTACAAACAATTATTAATGATGTCGTTTGTAGTAAGGGCGATGCACAGCCTTGTGTGAGTTGGCAAGGCGTTGATGTTCGACGTCATCAGAATCATTTGTATATAATGAATTCGACCGACAAAGAATATTTTTCTGATGTTTTTTGTTGGGATGGTCTAGACGACTGGCATCATCCTCAGGTGGGAATAACAGTAGAGAAGAAAGTAGTTGCAGAAATATTGCAGAAAAAAGACTTATCGACACTGGAGTTAAGTGTTGGTTTTCGAAAAGGGGGCGAGCGTTTGCAGTCTGCAACACAGACGCATTCGCTTTCGTTGAAAAAATGTTTTCAAGATTGGCTGGTGCCGGTATGGTTGAGGTCTTTAATTCCCTTGGTTTATTGTGAGGGAAAAATTATTTATATACCCGGTTTTTGGCGTAGCGATTTTGGTGTGATACAAAAAAACCGCAAAGTCACTAATAACTAAAGAAATAGTAAGGACTTTACGGCTTCATATTATTTGTCTTTTTCTTCAGCGAGTTTTTTCTCTAAGTAGTGGATATTACAACTGCCTTCTTGGAAATTTTCATCAGCAATAATGTCTTGATGTAAAGGAATGTTGGTTTTTATTCCTTCAAGCACTGTTTCTTCAAGCGCGTTTCTCATGCGGGCCATTGCAGAATGGCGGTCTTCGCCATAGGCGATGATTTTGCCGATTAGTGAGTCGTAATAAGGAGGAACGCGATAGCCATTGTAAAGGTGAGAGTCCACACGTATGCCTGGCCCACTTGGTGGCAAATACAACGAAATATTACCAGGGCATGGCATGAAAGTGCGAGGGTCTTCGGCATTAACGCGACATTCAATCGCGTGACCTTTAAATTCAATGTCCGACTGTTTATAGCGAAGTTTTTGTCCGCCAGCAATAAGTAATTGCTCTTTAACTATGTCAACACCAGTGATCATTTCGGTAACTGGATGCTCTACTTGCACGCGAGTGTTCATTTCAATGAAATAAAAGCATCCATTTTCATATAAAAATTCAAAAGTTCCAGCGCCACGATAATTAATAGCAATACAGGCATCAACACAGCACTGTCCTATTTCCTGTCTTGCTTCTTCCGTAATACCAGGGGCAGGTGCTTCCTCAACAACTTTTTGGTGACGGCGTTGCATTGAGCAATCACGTTCACCGAGGTGAATAGCACTGCCTTGTCCGTCCGCTAAAATTTGTATTTCAATGTGGCGCGGTGTTTCTAGAAATTTTTCCATATAAACATCGCCATTGCCAAAAGCCGCTGCTGCTTCTGTTTGTGTTGTTGCAATTGTGTCAAGTAGCTCATCGGCATGACGTACAACACGCATACCGCGACCACCACCACCACCGGCGGCTTTAATAATAACGGGATAACCAATTTCTTCAGCAATTTTTAAGCTTTTTTTATCACCGAGTTTTAATACGCCATTAGAGCCCGGGATAGTTGGAATGCCTGCTTTTTTCATTGCTTGAATGGCAGAAACTTTGTTGCCCATGATGGCAATACTCTCCGGTTTCGGGCCAATAAAACTAAAGCCGCCGCTTTCAACTTGTTCGGCAAAGTCTTCATTTTCAGCTAAAAAACCGTAGCCAGGATGAATGGCGTCGGCTTCGGTAATTTCTGCAGCACTGATAACAGCTGGAATATTTAAATAGCTGTCCGTGCTATTTGCCGGACCAATGCAAACGGCTTCATCAGCAAGATGTACGTGCATCAAGTCACGATCAGCGACTGAATAAACAGCAATGGTTTTAATGCCAAGTTCGTGGCAGGCGCGATGAATACGCAGCGCAATTTCGCCACGATTTGCAATTAATACTTTTTTTAACATGGTGGTGCCTTATCCGTCAGCGTCAATAATGAAAAGTGTTTGATCGAATTCAACCGGTGCTTGGTTATCAATCATTCGAGCGCTAATAACGCCAGCTTTATCAGCTTCAATGGGGTTAAACATTTTCATCGCTTCAATTAAGCAAAGTGTGTCGCCTTCGTTAACATGTTGGCCAACCTCAACTAGGGGTTTTGCTCCTGGTGAAGAGGCAAGATAGACCGTTCCCACCATGGGGGATTTTACTTCATGACCATCGGGTGCTGCTGCCGGTGCTGCCGCTGCTTCCGCTGCCGGTGCTGCTGCCGGTGCTGCTGCTAATGGAGCAGGAGCTGGGGCATACACGACACTGCTTGCTGGAGCATTTTGTTGTCCTGATGTGCGACTAATGCGCACAGATTCATCACCAGATGAGACTTCAATTTCACCAATGCCGGTCTCATTGATTAGTTCAATCAGTTTTTTGATTTTACGAATATCCATAAATTCTCCATATGTTGTTGATTTGGAATAAAAATTTTTTCCTGGAGGGTTTTTGTTTCCCGTTTAACCAGTCTGCAGCCATTCTGCCTCATTCTTTTTGTTTTGTCTAGATCGCTGAAGATGGTCACATAATGTCCGAAGATCGCAGCATTTTTATTGTTTTATGGCCGTGATGAGTTTGGGTTGATTTTGAGCAGCGCTGTGCCTTGCAAAAAACTCGAAAAGTAGTGTTTATCGTATCTTTATGATACCTTAAGTAAAAAAATAAACGAAGTGAGATTATGCCAGTACAAACAAGAAGAGCACGAAGTGCTTTCGGTGACAGAACAAACACTCCACCTAGTAAAAAATCAAAAATAAGAGGACAAACGCCACAGCAAAATTTGCGGCGTTCCCTCACGAATACTCGTGTGGTGCCTGCAAATGCTTGTGATGGGCGAGAGCAGGTTGATCTGCTCACGACGGATATAAGTGAAGATCCAATGGCTAGGGGTGGGAGCGTGGAAGTTTTTCCATGTATGAGCCCAAAAGGCTCAAACCTTGTTATAGCTCGTGGACACATGAGTGATGAGGAAATAGATTGTAACAAAAAGTTTGGGCTATTCTGGGGAAAAACCAACGAGGGTGACGTTGTCTTAAAAAGTGCTGGCACTTCATTTCGTGATCCAGACATTGCTACTATATTGGATTTCCACACAAAGCCAAAAAAAGCAATTGATATTTTTGTTTTAATGGCTCAAGAACTTAAAAAAATTCATGATGAAGGTCTTATTCACTGTGATATTAAGCCGGCGAATATTTGTGGCTACACAATAGACGACGTTTGTCATGTCACAATTATTGATTTCGGTGGAACTTCTGAGCCTGGCGAGGTAATTTGTAACTATACTCCGAGTTTTTCTAATGGGGGTCATTATGCATCGTTTGCTTATGATTTTTTTTCCTTAGGTCTAACATTTTCAGAAATATATAAGCAGTTTTTTTCTGAAATTCCTCTTGAGTTGAAAAAGCTAGTTGCCGATATGAAATCAGGAAAGTCGCTAGTTCTAGATTTAATTATAGAAGAATTAAATAAAATTAAAGAAGTGGTGCCAGAAGAGTGTGTCACTAAGAATTATTTACATACCAGTGTTAAATCTTCTTTGTTTTCTCATGGATCTTCTTCTTTTGTTGTAAAAAGTGCTAGTAGTGCTTCGAGCCTAGAGGTTAGCTCAGGCAGTAGTGGTTTTAGTGCAGAGTCTAGCCCGTAATAAATAAAATAAACAGCCTGAGTTTTCGAACCTTTATGTCCTGTGTGTTTGTGGATTTTTATTAAAATTTAAGTTAATTAAGCTGCTCTAAAAAAGAATCCTTAGAAACTTCACCGACAATTCGTTTGTTTTCTTCTTCATCGCCTTGTGCGTTATAGAAAATAATGGTTGGGGGTGCGATGACACCGAATTGATGCTGAAGTGCTTTTTCCTCAATGCTCTGGTCGGTCACATCAATTTTTAGTAGTCGATATTTTTTAAGTTTATTTATAATCTGGCCATCGCTAAAAATATTTTTTTCCATGATTTTACAAGCAATGCACCAGTTGGCATAAAAATCAATGAGCACGGGTTGTTTTTTTTGACTGGCGATTGCTAACTGTTCGGCAAGTTCTTTTCTGCTATATACTGAAATAAAGGGTGCAGTTTTTTCATCCATGGTTGATTGCAAGGGTTGCCAAGGGTTTGTGTTGCCGAGAGAGCCCCCGATAATTAATAAAATTCCATATAAGCATAATAACATTGTCATAGTGCGAATAAAAAATAAGCCCATTTTTTTTAAGGGTTTTATTAGCGTGAAGCAGGCAATGCCAGAGCCTATGGCTAAAATGCCCCATAGGATTAATACAATGTGCGCAGGTAATATTCGTCCTAACATAAAAATAGCAACGCCAAGCAACAAGACGCCTAGGATGCCTTGCACGGTGTTCATCCATGCGCCTGATTTTGGAATATATTTGTGGCCAAGAGTGGCAATGATGAGAAGAGGAATGCCAATGCCTATTCCTAAAAAAAATAAGGCAGCGCCACCAATGAGCATGCTACCCTGATTGCTGATGTAGGTTAAAGCACCAACTAGTGGAGCGGTAACGCAGGGTGAAACAATCAGCGTCGATAAAATACCCATGAAAAAGCTACCGAAATAGGAGTGTTGTTTTGACTGTTGATTATTAATTTTTTGAACATGCTGCCTAATGGCTTGGGGTAGTTGAATGGTGTATAGGCCGAACAATGATAGGGCCATCGCAATGAAAATAGCCACAAAAACACAAATAATCCAGGGTTTTTGTAGGGCAGTTTGAATGTTGCTCCCCATTAATCCAAAAATAACGCCAATAACAGCATAGGTGATAGCAATGCCAAAGACATAAGAAAGCGATAATAAAAAAGCCGTTCGATGACTTTTTTGGGCATTCTTTCCAATAATAATACTTGATAAAATTGGCACCATTGGTAGAACGCAAGGCGTGCAGGCTATAAGTATGCCAAGGCCAAGAAAAATTAATAATGTTACTATTAAGTGATGCTTTTCAAAAATGGAAGTTTTACTTTCTGAATTTTTAGTTAATTGTGTTTTCTGTTCTATATTGGGGTTCAAACTATTAAACACTTGGTTGTAAGGTCCTGCTAAATCTAGCTGAAGTATTTTGGTAATAGGAGGATAGCAGTAGCCATCATGCGAACAGCCCTGGAAGTGCACAAGCACACTAATAGCTGAGTTAATATGGCTGATTACCGGGATGCCGATAGACAATGAGTCGCTATATACATGAAATTCTCCTAGTGGTGTATTGAGTAGTTGGGTGTTGTAAGGCACTAAAGGAGTGCCAAGTACGACATCTTGTGGTTTTTCAGCAATGATTTTTAAGCTTGATTGATAAATATAATAGTGTGGTGCAATAGTAAATTTTGCAACGATAGTTTGTGTGTCTTTAGTGAAACCTTGCAATTTGAAGGCATCATCACTTGGCAATGGGGCGGCAATGGCTTTGCTGAGGGGTGCTGCAATTAGCAGAATAAGACCACTAAGTAATAAACAGGACGTTAATATTTTTTTGAGCATAATGGGTTCCTATTATTTTCCCGTGCATAATTAATAAATCTAAGCTAGTCTTTAGTGGCTTGTTTGTTCAGTATGTCTACCATGATTGCGAAAAAAATCAGTGAATGCAAGCCTCTGTATTGAGAATTAACTATTTTAAGGTAGAGTATCATGCCTATTGCAATGATTGTTTTGGCGATTGTGTTATTGGTGATTATGTTCCGACAATGGTTGCCCTTTTATGTGCCTATTTGGGGGGCAATGCTGTTTGGTGCAGTAGCTGTTTTGCTGATGGGAAAGATTACCATTCCTCATGCTTGGCATGCCATTAGTTTTCCTGTTATGGGTTATCTTTTTGGTGTGTTTATATTGGCTGAAGCGTTGGATGCCAGCGGCTATCTGGCTCGCTTGACGGATAAGTTGTTTGCTCGGTGCCGGCACGGTTTTCATGCATTATTTATCATTGTTTTTATTTTAGGAATACTCTCAGCACTGTTGATGAATGATACTTTGGCAATTGTGGGTACACCCATTATTTTGCAGTTAGCAAAAAAACATGAAAATTTAAGCCAGCCGTTGTTGCTGGCGTTGGCTTTTTCAATCACCTTGGGCAGTGTGTTTAGTCCGGTGGGAAATCCACAAAATGTGTTGATTGCATTAAATGGCCAGCTCGATAATCCATTTGTACAGTTTTTCACAGGATTGTTTTTGCCTACTTTAATTAATTTAGTGATTACATATGGCATCGTTGCTTGGTTTTATCGAAAAGTTTTGGCTGTGCCATTGGCTCGATCGGCCGATGCGCAAATAAAAGATGCGCGAACGGCAATGTTATCAAAGTTAGCCATTGGCATTATGGTTTTGTTAATTGTAAGTAAGATTGCTCTTGAGATGAATCATGCATCATGGGATGTTCCACTTTATGCTATTGCCCTGGTTCCCGCTTTGCCGATTGTTTTGTTTAGTCAGAAGCGCGTTGATATTATCAAAAAAATGGATTGGGGTACTCTAATCTTTTTTGTCAGTATGTTTGTTTTAATGCAAAGTGTGTGGGACTCTGGTTTTTTTCAACAGCTCATTCAGCGTAGCCATATTGTTGTTAGTCACGTGCCAACAATTTTAATTATTAGCACACTGCTAAGCCAGCTTATTTCAAATGTGCCATTAGTCGCACTTTATTTGCCACTTATACAGCATGTAAGCCAGCCGGTGGTTCACTTTCTTGCACTTGCCGCGGGCAGTACGGTAGCAGGTAATTTTTTGCTGTTTGGTGCGGCAAGTAATTTGATTATTGTTCACAATGCTGAGCGTCGAGGTTGCCATAGTATGACTTTTTTAGCCTTTGCAAAAATTGGCATACTATTAACCCTTATTAACGTTGTTATTTATGCGATTTTTTTGCAGGCCTAATGACGCATAGCGCAAAGAACTTTTTTGGCTGCTAATTAATTTAAACAGGTGTTTTTATAAAAGTCATTGTCAGCTTATGAAAAAAAGACGCTGACGTCTTTTAAAAGATAGGTTTTTCGAGCTCTATTGTTAGTGGGACAATCGGTGAAGACTATTGCTCCTGTCCGTTGTTTTTTAACCTAGGCTTTTGGCTGGGGTGTTGTGCTGAGTGGTTTAATGCCTTCGAACTCGGTCTCTTCTTTGGCAGCTCTTTCAAGGAGTCGATGTTTTTTTCTTTTTTGTTTTATAGTTTCTTTTGGTGGCTCAGGCTGTTCGTCACTTGCTGGCTGTTGTGATGGTGCTTGATTTGCATTTGGGTTTTGGCTTTCTTCTGGTGTTTGGTGCTGTTGAAAATCTTCATTTTGTTCAAGCAGTATTTGTATTTCTTCTCTTTGTTGGTTTGCGAACTCTTCTATTTCCTGGGTGAGGTCTGAGCCTGCTTCTGTTTGAAAAAAAGAACGATTTAGGTTTTCATAGTTTAATAGATCTTGCATTGCTTCAAGTGTATTTTGTAATTCTTTTAAATGAGATTTTGATGAGGTTTGCTTTTGTGCTGTCGGTTGATTTTTATATTGTTGGTCATATTTTAAAATTAATTTCAAAAGTAAAGCCAGCTCTTTTTGCTGACTTAAGGTCATCTCAGGTTGGAGACGAGCTTTAGTCTGAGCTATGATATTGCTTAAGGTTGCTGCAGCAGTTGGGCGAGGCTTTGGCTGAGTGCTAAATGTCGGAAGAACCTCAGAGTTATGCGCCGGAGGAACACTTGGTGTTGTGCTGTTTGTTGAATTTTTTTCAGTCATGGAAGGATCTCTTTTAAGCAATTGCTATCATTATTTAATATTATATCAGACTAATCTTAAGGAAATCTTAAAAGGGCGGCTTTATTTGGTCATTTTGGCTGTTTTTGTCCCTTGAATTTCCGGTAGTTCTGATAATACTGAATAAGTGACGCCATATTAAATTTGTCTATGAGGCCAGCAGGCTCAGCATTGCTTGTTAATTTATCAAGGCTTCGCTATAAGTCATTTTTTTCCTGTTATGTATCAATTACTTACTTTTTATTTTGTGCCCTTAATATTTCCTTAATATTCATGACTTATACTTTTTGTCGCAGTTAGAAGTGTCACTTATCCGCTACAAATGGTAGGCGTGTACTGAAACATACAACAAAAACTACTATTTAGGAGAGATTTAATGCTAACAAAAAATGAAGATTTGATTAAAGCTGTAGAACGTGGAGAGATAAAAGAAGTTGTTACTCTATTAAGATCTGGTGCTGATGTAAATTGGCATACTAAAGATACTCTGTCGCCTTTACACAGAGCAATACAAGTGGGTCGTTTGGATCTTGTTGGGCTATTGTTGGAGGCAGGAGCTGATGTTAATGCGAAATATATACCTCAAGGTATTCCGGCTTTATCTGTAGCAGCAATGAATAACTTTCAGAATGCTTTAATGCTTCTACTCAATGCCGGAGCTAATTTTAATCTTAAAGATGATTCCCTGGAACACCCATTATGAAATTAATGGGTGTTTTTACATGACTCTTCAACGAAATGATTTTATTTATTTAGCTTGAATCGCGGTGATGGCAATGGTGAAGATAATGTCCTTAACTAGTGCGCCGCGTGATAAATCATTGACAGGTTTTTTTAAGCCTAATAACACCGGGCCAATGCAAATGATGTTTGCACTTCGTTGGACGGCTTTGTAGGTTGTGTTTCCTGAGTTTAAGTCCGGGAAGATTAACACGCTCGCTTTACCCGCTGTTGGACTATCCGGTGCTTTTTGTTTGCCGACAGATTCTATGACGGCGGCATCGTATTGTAGGGGACCATCAATGATTAAATCAGGACGTTGTTTTTTAATGAGCGCTACGGCTTCTTTGACTTTATCAACGTCTGTGCCTTGCCCAGAACTGCCGGTTGAGTAACTGAGCATGGCTATACGAGGGATAATGTCAAATTGCATCGCGGTATCGGCTGTTTGAATAGCAATATCAGCTAGTTCGTTACTATCAGGGTCAGGGTTTACTGCGCAATCGGCAAAGGCCAACACTTTTTCTGGTAGACACATAAAAAACAATGAGGAAACCTTGCTAACATCCTCTCGGGTTTTTACAATTTGCAATGCGGGGCGAATGGTGTTCGCTGTGGTGTGTATTGCTCCCGAGACCAAGCCATCGACATCGCCTTGTTGTAGCATCAAAGTACCAAGCATTACATTGTCTTTGAGCTGTTCAATTGCAATGGCTTCGGTCATGCCTTTGTGTTTTCGGTATTCGCATAACGGGGCAATGTATTGATCACGAATACTGTCAGGATCAATGATTTCAAGCTTGTCATGCAAAATAATATTGTGATTTTCTGCCATTTGTGACACTGAGTCTGGGTTGGCAAGTAGCACGCACTGAGCAATGCCTTGTGTTACACACTCGTTAGCGGCTTGAATGGTGCGAATTTCATCACCTTCAGGCAGTACAATTCGTCGGTTGGATTTTTTGGCTTTTTCAAGTAATCGATAACAAAAAGCTGGCGGCGTAATGTATAAATCAGAGTTGCTTGCCAAGTCACTGATGAGTTCACTGCAATCAATTTTTTCCGCAATGCTGTCGCGGACTAATTCAATGCGCTCATGATCGGAGAGTGGAATGGTGGTGTCTAAATGTTTAAGTAAGTTGGCCGTTTCAAAGCTATCGGTTTTAACGGATAAAACACTGAGGCCTTTGGCAAAAGCGGGTTGACAAAATTGCATGACATCATCACTGATGGAGAGTTTTCCCGTTAAAATAAGCGCAGAAATTTTGATGCCTTGTAATTCAGCTAGCGCTGCTGCGAGCAAAATATCAGCACGGTCACCCGCGGTAATAATTAACGAGTTATGTTTGAGCACATACAAAACATTGTTAATGGTGCGAGCGCATAATTTAATTCGATGAACGCGACGGGTTTTGATGTTGCCTGGCGTGATTATTTCAGCATTCAAGTGCTCAATAATGTCACAAATTCTTGGTGCATAAAGTTTTTTATCCCAAAAAATACAGCCCATTAACTGTAGTTTGTTTTTTTTAAATAAAGGCAGGTTTTGAATTTTTTTTAAAGTATCTTCTGCTGTTTGATTTTTATTTCTTCCATCAGAAATGATATCTAACCGAGCATGGCCTTCGTCGTCCAGGGGCGCGTGAATTTTGTTGACAATGCAGCCATAAACGTTGTCATGATCAATGCCACCATAGGCTTGCGCTGTGATTTCCAGTTGTTTGTTGAGCTGATTGATGTCATCGCCTGGCATGGCAATAAAAACAACATAGGCATTGAAGGTTTTTGCTAGCGCAGCATTGAGTCTTTCTATGTAAGGGTATTTTGGGTTGGGGCTTAATCCTTTAATAATAATAGTATTGGCATTTTTATTTAATTGATGGGATTTGGCGCTAATGTCTTCTAAAACAGAAGACAGCTCGCCATCGGATAATCGTTTTTCTACGTCATGAAAAGAAAGCCCTGAAATAATATTTTGTCCGGGGTGAATCAATTTGTTTTCACGCTGGTTGTCGTCTTTGGTTTCGATTGGGTTGAAAAAATCAAAAGCTACACCGCGCTGCTCCATTGCTCGCACAAAACCCATCGCGCACGAGACTAAGCCGACGCCGGGTTGAATGGGAACGAGCATAATTGTTTTTGCCATTTATTTTATCCCTTATTACTTCATATTATAGTATAGCCGTTTATAGCAGTGCTTGTGTCTCTTTCGCAATTTGCCATTCTTCATCGGTTGGAATTACTGCGATGATGGGCTTGCTGTTGCTGATTTGGCCGTCTTGGTCTTTTCCATGATTGTCGTTTCGTGAGTCATTAATTTGTAGACCTAACAAAGAGAGTTTTTGTACGATGTGAGCGCGGGCCCAGCGATCATTTTCACCGATACCACCGGTGAAGATTAGGCCGTCGAATGAATTTAATTGTGTTGCTAGTGCGGCAATTTGTTTGCTGCAAAGATTGCAAAAAAGCTCAAGTGCCGCTTGCGCTTGTCGATTGCCATCACTAGCTGCAGCCTGTAAGTCGCGCATGTCGCTGCTGACACCAGAGACACCCAGCAAGCCGCTTTTTTTATTTAAAATGGTGGTTATTTTGTCTAGCGAGCTATTGAGTTGCTCGCTCATAAAGGCATGAATGCCTGGGTCTATGCTACCAGAGCGAGTGCCCATCATTAAGCCATCGAGTGGCGTAAGCCCCATGGTAGTGTCGACGCTTTGACTGTTTTTGACTGCGGACAAGCTGCAACCATTGCCAAGGTGGGCAATGATTAGCCCAGAATTGTTTGGGTCAAGGTCAAAACGCTGGATGGCCGTTTGACTAACAAAACGGTGGCTAGTGCCATGAAAGCCGTATTTGCGAACGCCATGGTCTTCATACCACTGATAAGGAACAGGGTAGAGGTAAGCCTCTGGTGGCATGGTTTGGTGAAATGCTGTGTCAAAGCAAGCCGCGTGAGGGATGCTGGGCAACGATTGCATTGCAATTTCAATGCCTGCTAAATTTACTGGGTTGTGTAGCGGTGCAAGCGCAGCGCAACCAGTAATTTTTTCTAAGGTGCTAGCATCAATTAAGCAAGTTGCCGATAGCATCTCACCACCATGGACAACGCGATGGCCGACCGCGCAAATAGATGATAAATCAAGGTGTTGCTGAATATGCTCAAGAATAGTAGTAATGGCTGCGTTAATATCTTCAGCATGAATAATGCTTTGGTTTTTTTGATCGCCGGCTTTTATTGTAAGTTGTGTGTCGGGTAAACCAAGTCGCTCAATTTGTCCCTCAATAAGGCGCTGACCATTATCTGGATTGACAACAGCAAACTTAATGGAAGAGCTTCCGCAGTTAAAAACTAGAATGCTCGCAGTCATGGCCTTTGTCCCCTATGAGTTCAGTGGTGCTAAGTATAGACCGAACGTGAATCATTGTCTTTGTGATTTTATCATGGCTTGCATGTTTTCTTTCATTTGTTGGCGATTTAGTGCTAGAGTGGCCTCCATGATTTTAAGTGCTGCCCAAGTTTTTTTATTTCTCTCAGTCTTTTGCGTCCGAGTGATTTGCCTGTTCTAGCATAGGGTTAGAGCAGGGAACTTTCTTTGTGTTGTTGTTTGGAGTTTGGACGTGAAAAAAATTCAATTTAAACCCCCACTTATGCTAGCTATTTGCATGGGCTTTTTATTATATAAATATTTGTTGATGTTGTTTCCAGCGGTGATGACTGCGCATTTAATGGCACTGTTTCATTTAAGTGGTACGGGTTTAGGTAATCTGGCGGCCAGCTTTTCTTATGGTGCTGTTGTTTTTCAATTATTGGCCGGGCCTTTGGTCGATCGCTATGGCATTGTTTTGCCAGCCATTGTGGCACTAGTCATTGCTAGTTGTGGTGTGCTGTTGTTTGCGTTGACCGGCCATATTCATGTGGCGTTGCTGGCTCGAATTTTGATGGGTGCCGGTGCGGCATTTGCAACGGTGGTGTATTTGCGTTGCGCGTCACTTTGGTTTCCAAAGGCTAATGCGGGCTTGGCCGGTGGTTTGTTGACCATTGGTGTGATGTTAGGTGCTTTTTTGGCGGAGGCGCCGCTGGCTATTTTTATTCAACATGAAGGCCCAACGAAGGCTTTATTGATGGCAGCTGCGCTGGGTGGCGTGTTGTGCGTGATTAGCATTATTTGGTTGCGTGAACCGGCTAGTACGCGCTATCAGCCCTTGGGGCATTTGGCGCAGCACTTATGGCATTTAGTTAAGCAGCCAAACAATTGGTTGTTAGCCGCTTATAGTGGCTTGGCTTTTGCGCCGCTGGCAGTGTTTGGTGGTTTGTGGGGAGTGCCCTTTTTGGAAGAGTCCCATCACTTAAGTCAGCCGATTGCTGCATCAATGATTTCGCTTTGCTACGTTGGCTTTGGTGTCGGTGGGCCATTGTTTGGTTATTTATCTGATCGACGACAAAAACGTTCGCGTTATATGGTATTGGGTTTGATTTATTCGACATTCTTTTTAGCAGCAGTGGTTTATTTACCGCTAAATCAATTTTGGTCGGGTGTTGCTATGTTTGGATTTGGTTTAGGCACCGGCAGTTTTATGTTGGGCTTTACCATGGGGCGAGAAATGAATTCAATCGTAATGGCCGGTAGTATCGTAAGTTTAATCAACAGTGGCGATACTTTATTGAGTGCTGTGACTGAGCCCGTGCTTGGCAAGTTGCTTGATTGGCATTGGCTGGGTGTGATGAGGCACGGTGCTCGGGTCTTTTCAGTTGGTAATTATCGGCACGCTTTTATTCTCTTGTTTGCCTATTTGCTCGTTGCTTTATTTTGCGTTTTTTTATTGAAAAAAAGACGGGCAAAAGAGCCGGGTGTCGTGGTAAACGGTTAAAGCTAGGCCCATCAAAAAAGTCATGAGAGCCTATAATGGTTTATCGGCGCTTTTTGCCTTTTTTATCCTCGTAGGCTGAGATGAGTTTTATAATAAAGGTACCAAATGAGATGCGTCCTTTGATTGTCACTCGCTTTAGTGTAAAGAAATCGCTGCCATTGTGCACACGGCCACGCTCTGTGGTCACGGCATTGGAGAAACCTGCGGTTTTCACATAGTCAGCGACTTTTTGATTATAGCTGCCGTAGGGGTAGGCAAAACTCTCAATGGGCGCTTTAATGATGTCGCTTAGTTTTTTTTGGGCATTAACTATTTCATTGTGATAGTCCCCTTCAGGGATTTGCGAGAGATCTGCGTGGGTCGCTGTGTGCCCGCCTACCTCAAGTCCTGCTTGATGCCAAGTGAGCACATCTTTTTCAGACATCATCTTTTTATAGGAAATATTTTTGTTATCATCCCATGAGTTATGTTGGCCCAAACGGTCCGCGACAACATAGCAAGTCGCTGTGAATTGATGCTTTATTAATAAAGGTAAGGCATAGTCAACATTGTCTAAAAAGCCATCGTCAAAGGTAAGGCCAACAACACGGCCGGTTTTTTCGCCACGCAAGTAGGGCAGTAAATCACGCATTGATAGGGCCTTAAAGCCAAGTGTTTTTAAAATCATGAAGTGTTGTTTTAGCTTTTCAGGGGTTATAACAAGGTCTCTATACTTAGTATCTTTGGGTGCGTATCCAATGCTGTGATACATCAGTATGGGAATAGGTCGGTGAGTGTTTTGTGTTAATTGTGGCATAATTGTTTTATTGAGACACTCAATGCAGTTGATTCTTTAAAATAAGATACACACTATAATTTAATTTAAGGAATGAGTCCACAGCACTATAGGTTTATGTAAATTTAGCTTAAAGGCTTTTTATGTGCCTGGTCCGAAGGTTTCATCTATTTGCTGAGTGCGTGAAGGCACGGTGCTCGGGTCTTTTCAGTTGGTAATTATCGGCACGCTTTTATTCGCTTGTTTGCCTATTTGCTCGTTGCTTTATTTTGCGTTTTTTTATTGAAAAAAAGACGGGCAAAAGAGCCAGATGTCGTGGTAAACGGTTAAAGCTAGGCCCATCAGAATAAAGCCATGACTGGTTCTATGGCTTTATTATCATTATAAGAATGATTGATGAGAGTTTTTTTGCTTTTTTAGACGGAATTATTAGGGGCAGGAGCTTTCACTACCGCAGCACGTAGATTCACTGTTGTCATCTTCATCACCACAACATGTATTAAATAAACCGCCACAGATAGAACCAACGCACGCGAAAAGCGCTAGACAAGGGTCTGACGTTTCTTTTTCTGAATTTTTTTCGTCGCGAATCATGTCGGGTTCGGTCTCTTGTTTTTTTAAAAGGTTTTCTTTAATTTTTTTCGTTATCTGGCAAAAGGTTTTCTTTAAAGTTATCTGGCATTTTTCTGTCCTCGTGGTTAATTAGAGGAGTCATCCTAGCAAAGATTTGATCAAAAATCAACCAAAACTTTACTTTTTGTGTGTTTCTGCTTGTTAATCCTCCAGACAGTTGTTTTGCTTTTTCCGGCGACCTTAACAGCAAGCATGCAGGAAAGGAGCGTTGAGGTATGGTATGGTTCGGTTTAATTTGGAGTGAAAAGACCTATGAGTGAACATAAGCCGGTATTATTTAATGAAGTTTTAACGGGTCTAGCCATTAAGCCCGATGGACGTTATGTGGATGCGACCTTTGGCCGTGGTGGGCATGCGGCTGAGATTTTGGCCCAATTAGGCGAGGGCGGACAGCTATTGGTGATTGATCAAGACCCAGAGGCGATTGCTCGGGCAGCACTTCCGCCGTTTGATGATTCTCGAGTGAGTGTTTTACAAAGTGATTTTGCTGCAATGGCAGAAAAAATTGCAGAGCTGGGGTGGCAAGCTAAGGTCGATGGTGTTTTATTTGATTGTGGGGTTTCCTCGCCACAGCTTGATCAAGCTCGGCGTGGTTTTAGTTTTTTGCGCAATGGGCCGCTGGATATGCGCATGAATCCGAATCAAAGACGCAATGCAGCAGATTTTGTTGAAAAAGCCAGTGAAGATGAGATGATTAAGGTGTTTAAGTCACTGGGCGAGGAGCGCTACGCAAGGCGTATCACACGGGCCATTATTGCGCGACGCAAGGTGCAGCCTTTTACACAAACGCTCGATTTGGCAGAAGTGATTAAAGTGGCTCACCCGGCTTGGCAAAAAGGCCAACATCCAGCTACCCGGTGCTTTCAAGCGATTCGCATGTGGGTTAATGATGAGCTAGGACAGCTGCAAGCCGGCCTAGATGCCGCCGTGGACGCATTGGTTAAAGGAGGCCGTTTGTGTGCCATTAGTTTCCACTCCTTAGAAGATCGATTAATTAAGCGCTTTATTCAAAAAGCAGAGCGAGGTGATGAGCTGCCGGCGAACTTTCCGGTTAAGCACCATCAAATCAACCAGCGTTTAAAACGCATTGCAAATTTGACAGCGACGGCAGAAGAATTAGAATACAATCGACGGGCACGCAGTGCGCGATTACGAGTGGCGGAAAAAACATGACAGACAAAAAAAATCAGTCAGCATCGAGTCAACGAGACTCGTGGACCATTTATCATTATATTTCAGCAGTATTGTTGCCCCTGGTCTTACTGTCTGCTTTTTTGGTGGTGTATAGCAAAGACTTGAATCGACGAATTTTTTTGCAGTATCAAAGCGCACAGCAGGCAGCGACCAATTTGCATACGCAATATGGAAAACTGCTGTTAGAGCAAAGTGCGTGGGCAGCACAAGCTCGGGTGCAGGAGATTGCACAAACAAAGCTACAAATGCAACAGCCAACGAGTCAGCAAATTGTCGTGGTGCAATTGCCAAGTGAAGCAGGGGATCATTAGAAAATGGAGCAAGACCCTTCGCAATCTTCCTGGCGTCTTTGGTTAATTGTTGTTTGTTTGGTTGCCATGGTGTGCGGGTTATTGTGGCGCTTAGTTGATTTAAACATTATTCAGCGTCCCTTTTTATTAAAACAAAGCAATGCTCGCAGTCTTCGTCGTGAGAAAATTCCAGCCTATCGGGGAATGTTAACAGATCGTTTTGGCGACCCTTTGGCCATTAGTACACCGGTTGATTCCATTTGGGTTAATCCTAAACTTTTTCATGCTGATAATAAAACGCAAGCAGCGTTAGCAAGCATTTTGCAAATATCATCAACAGATATTACAAAAAAAATAAAAAAAGGCAGTGCTCGTGAGTTTATTTATTTAAAGCGCCGGGTCCCACCGAATATTACTGATCGAATTCAAGCACTAAAAATACCGGGTGTTTTTTTTCAGCGAGAATATCGACGTTATTATCCTGAGGGGCAAACTGATGCGCATATTATTGGCCTAACTAATATTGATGATAAGGGTCAGGAAGGTTTGGAGTTAGCTTATAATAGTTGGTTAAGCGGCCAAGCGGGCTTAAAAGAAGTGGTTAAGGATCGCTTAGGACACACGGTAGCAGATGTGGCTGTGTTGAAAAAACCTAAGCAAGGTCGCGATTTGGTGTTGAGCATTGATCAGCGTATTCAATATGAAGCTTATCGAGATTTGCAGTCTGGTGTGAGTGAGTATCATGCTAAGTCAGGATCGGTTGTCGTGTTGGATGTAAAAACCGGTGAGATTTTAGCAATGGCCAATGTGCCCTCTTATAATCCAAATAACCGACCCAAAGTACACGACGGTCGCTATCGTAACCGTGCTGTTACCGATGTGTTTGAGCCTGGCTCAACTATCAAAGCATTTAACATTGCTTTAGCGCTAGAAAGCGGTGAATACACACCCGATACATTAATAGATACTCGACCTGGTTGGATGGTTTTAGATGGTTATACTATTAAGGACACGAGTGATCACGGTATTATTTCATTAACGCAATTGTTGCAAAAATCCAGCAACATTGGTGCGGCAAAAGTGATGTTAAATCTAACGGCGCAAAAATATTGGAACTTATTAAATCGAGTCGGTTTTGGTCAAAGGTCTCGCAGTGGTTTTCCTGGCGAGGCCAGTGGCAGTTTAATTTATCGTCAAAAGTGGCCGCCGATTGCGGTAGCATCGTTGGCTTTTGGCTACGGCCTTTCTGTTACACCCTTGCAGCTTGCTCATGCGTACGCGGTGTTAGCAGCTGATGGTGTTAAATACCCAGTGACTTTTATTAAGCGAACCGCAGAGCCAATTGAAGGCACTCGAGTCATTGATGCAGGTGTGGCAAAAACATTAATGAATATGCTTGAATCAGTGGTGGAAAAGGGGGGGACTGGTACGCGTGCGCAAATACCGGGCTACCGTATAGCAGGGAAAACTGGCACCGCTTACATTGCAAAAAATGGAAGTTATGATCGCAAGCATTATGTTGCATCATTTGTTGGTATTGCACCGGTTAGCAATCCTCGTTTAGTTGTGGCCGTCGTCATTAAAAATCCACAAGGTAGTCATTATGGCGGTGTGGTTGCAGCTCCGGTATTTGCTAAAGTGATGGCAAGGGCATTGCGATTAATGAATATTCCACCGGATAACGATGCGTCTCTAGCAGGGTAAGCAAGTGCGAATAGTGTTAGTAAAAAGGCAGCCTCTTAGGTTAAGATAATTGTTATGAACAGTGTGCTAAATGGATGGCTATGAAATTATCGACTTTATTAAAAGGAATTGGATCATTTTCTGTTTCAGATGATTGTGATGTGACTGGTTTGAGTTTAAGTACGACAACAATTAAGTCTGGCGATTTATTTTTTGCTTTGGCCGGCCACGTGGTTGATGGTCGAAGTTTTGTTGCTGAGGCCATTGCGCAAGGCGCTTGTGCTGTTCTTTATGAGCAAAATGACGCAGAGCGTTTTGAGTTAAAAGCAACGGCTGTGCCATGCATTGCTGTTTCAGATTTACATAAGAAAATTGGAGCAATTGCAGCGAGCTTTCATGATGAGCCATCACGACAGTTGGCGCTAGTCGGGGTGACTGGCACGAATGGTAAAAGCAGTTGTGTTGGTTGGTTGTCCGAGGCATTAAATGCGTGCAACACCCCTTGTGGTTTGATTGGCACTTTGCATGTTGGGTTTGATCAGCTTGAGCCAGCCTCGCTCACGACACCAGATGCATTAAGTTTGCAACAACATTTGGCGGATTTTTCTCAGCAGGGGGCGAAGGCTGTTGCGATGGAAGTTTCTTCTCATGCGTTAGTGCAGGGGCGCGTTGAAGGCGTGCATTTCACCGGCGCGGTGTTTACACAATTGTCACGCGATCATTTAGATTATCATGGCTCGATGCAAGCTTATGCAGAAGCAAAATCGACATTATTTGCTTACCCAGAATTACAATTTGCAGTGGTTAATTGGGACGATGAATTGGGTAGGAAATTATATTATCAACACAAAGATCGGATCAATATGGTGGCTTATAGTTTGCATGTTCCCACACAAGAAGAGCTGTCAATAGTCTATGCCAAAACTATTCAGGCAAGCGCGCAAGGTTATATTGTCGGTGTGGTATCACCGTGGGGTGAAGGTCAGCTATATGTTAATGTGATGGGCCGGTTTAATATCAGTAATCAGCTGGCTGTTTTGTCAACGATGTGCTCACTAGGCGTGGATTTTACCAAAGCGTTGTCGGCACTGAATGCTGTTGCACCCATTTTGGGGCGCATGCAATATTTAGCGAAGCCGGGCCAGCCGACGGTAGTGGTTGATTATGCTCATACTCCCGATGCATTGAAACAGGCGTTGTTAGCAGTTCGAGAGCACTGCTCTGGATCATTGTGGTGTGTGTTTGGTTGTGGAGGAAATCGTGATCAGGGTAAGCGTCCGCAAATGGGACAAGTGGCCGAAGCTTATGCCGACAATATGGTTTTAACCAACGATAACCCGCGCCAAGAAGTACCAGAAAAAATTATTCACGACATTCTTGCCGGTGTTGATGATAAAAATTCTGTGACCATTGAAATGGATCGAGCATCGGCAATCAAAAAAGCCGTTGCCGAAGCTGCCGAGGGCGATGTGATTTTAATTGCAGGGAAAGGTCATGAAGATTACCAATTGCTTGGAGAAAAAAGATTAACCTTTAGTGATTGGCAGCATGCAGAATTAGCTTTAATGAAGGAGAACGTTCTTTAATGAAATTGTCAGACATTGCAAAAGCAACGGGTGGTCAGTTACATGGTGATGACGTGGAAATTAATTCAGCATCGGCTGATTCTCGATTAGTTGAGAATGGCGGTCTGTTTGTCGCATTAATTGGTAGTCGAGTCAATGGACATGATTTTTTAAAGCAAGCTAAGGCACAAGGTGCAAGTGCTGCGTTAATTAGCCAAGTCGATAGTGTTGATCAATTGCCTTGCGTGGTCGTGGAAGACACACAAAAAGCACTAGAGTCTTTGGCCGAATATCAACGAGCGAATATGTTATTTCCAGTATGTGCAATTACGGGAAGCTGTGGAAAAACTACTTGCCGTCAATTAACTAGCTATGTGCTTTCTCAAGTGGCGCCAGTACTGGCAACACAGAAAAGTTATAACACCGATGTTGGCGTGCCTTTAACCTTAGCGCACTTAGAAGACAAGCATCAATTTGCTGTTTTGGAGTTGGGGGCTAATCACCCAGGAGAAATTGCGAAGCTAACGCATATGGTTAAACCCGATGTTGCTGTGATTACCAATGCATATCCAGTACACATTGAAGGCTTTGGTGATTTAGACGGTGTGGCTTGCGCTAAAGGTGAAATTTTCCAAGGTTTACCTGCTGAAGGCATTGCTATTATTAATGCCGATGATGCTTATGCTAAATTTTGGCAAGCGCGAATTAAAGGCGGGCGAGATATTATTAGCTTTGGTTTGCAATCGAGTGCCGATGTGTTTGCAACGGATATTGTTATGAATAGCCAGGCTGCGGTTGAGTTTGATTTGCATATTAAAGAGAATGTCGCGCGAGTTAAATTACAACTACTGGGTGAGCATAATGTAATGAATGCGCTGGTGGCAGCGGCCATTGGCCATGCCTTAGATGTGCCTTTTGATAAGATTGTAAAAGGGCTAGAGTTAGCGCCTAGCGAAGAAAGTCGTTTAATTAGTCACAAAGGCTACGCTGGTGCACAGATTATTGATGATAGCTATAATGCCAACCCAAGTGCAGTAAAGTCCGTTATTAATTTATTAGCACAGCTAAAAGAAGAGACCTTTTTAGTGCTGGGTGACATGGGTGAGTTGGGTGAGCAAGCGGCGCACTTTCATGAAGAAGTTGGCCGATATGCCAGAGATAAAGGCGTTTATCAGCTTTATTGTTATGGTGAATTATCACAGCATGCAGCAGAGGCATTTGGTGAGCGCGGTTATTATTTTACTGACAAGAAAGAATTATTAATGGCATTAAAGCCAAAATTAAATGATAATACAACGGTCTTGGTGAAAGGGTCGAATGCAATGAAAATGCACGACATTGTGCAAGCGCTTGTGTAGTTTTTTTTATATTTTTTTTAAGGGGTTTTTATGCTGTTGTGGCTAACGCATTATTTAGCACATTATTATCATGGTTTTCGAGTTTTTAATTATTTAACACTGCGATCAATTATTAGTGCATTAACAGCGTTATTTATTGCTCTATTTATGAGCCCAAAGCTAATTAAATTATTAACCTTTCATCAGCTAGGGCAAAGTATTCGTAAAGAAGGACCAAAGCGTCATTATAAAAAAGCCGGTACGCCAACCATGGGCGGTGCGTTAATTATTTTTACGGTAACGGTTTGTATGTTGTTGTGGGGGGATTTAAGCAATCGCTTTGTGTGGGTTGCATTATTGGTGACAATTGGTTTTGCTATTGTGGGTTGGGTTGATGATTATCGCAAAATCATTCATAAAAATAGCGATGGCTTATCAGCAAAAGCCAAATATTTTTGGCAGTCGCTCATTGCCTTGTTAGCATCGGGTTATTTGTATAAAACAGCCATGCTGCCGGCAGAAACACAATTGGTGATTCCGTTTGTTAAAGAGGCTGTCCTACATCTGGGGCCTTTTTATATTATTTTTTCTTATTTTGTCATTGTCGGTAGTAGTAATGCGGTTAACTTGACTGATGGACTTGATGGTTTAGCTGTATTGCCAACGGTCATGGTGGCGGCAGGTTTAGGTGTTTTTGCTTATCTTACCGGGAATCACTTTTTTGCCCGCTATTTAGCAATTCCAAATATTCCGGGGGTGGGTGAGATTGCGGTTTTCTGCAGTGCCATTGTTGGCTCTGGTTTGGGCTTTCTTTGGTATAACACCTATCCGGCACAGGTCTTTATGGGCGACGTTGGTGCTTTAAGCTTGGGAGCAGCGCTGGGAATTGTGGCGGTGATTGTTCGACAAGAATTGGTGCTGTTTTTAATGGGTGGCGTATTTGTCGTTGAGACACTTTCTGTGGTGATTCAAGTTGCATCATTTAAATTAACCGGCAAAAGGGTGTTTAAAATGGCACCACTGCACCATCATTTTGAATTGAAGGGCTGGCCTGAACCACGGGTGATAGTCCGTTTTTGGATCATCACTTTTATTTTGGTGTTATGTGGCTTGGCGACATTAAAACTTCGTTAATACAGATTTATGGTTGTATGAGTGGTTTTCTGTTACTTCGGGTCTGTGGTAGACTGGCGTCAATTACGTTAATCAGCTTGAGAGCCAATTATGGACAACAAAGAAGAAACGCCGGTGTCGGCGCATTTTATCAGTAAAATCATTGACGATGATTTGGCCTCGGGTAGTCATCAATCAATTGTAACTCGCTTTCCACCGGAGCCCAATGGCTTTTTGCACATAGGGCATGCCAAATCAATTTGTTTGAATTTCGGCATGGCTGAGCAATATCAAGGTACTTGTCATTTGCGTTTTGACGACACTAACCCTGCGAAAGAAGAACAGCAGTACATTGACTCAATTCAGCAGGATGTTGCATGGTTGGGCTTTGATTGGGGTGATCACTTGTATTTCACTTCAGATCGATTTGAGCAGTTATATGAATGTGCCGTTGAGTTAATTCAAAAAGGGCTGGCTTATATTGATGATTTAACGCCAGGGCAAATGCAAGCATACCGAGGAACTTTAACAGAGCCAGGCACCAACAGCCCTAATCGTGATCGACCGATTGATGAAAGTCTGGATTTGTTTGCCCGCATGCGGCAAGGTGAATTTCCTGATGGCCAATATACTCTTCGAGCCAAAATTGACATGAGCTCAGGTAATGTCAATTTACGCGATCCTATCTTATATCGTATTTTACATGCTGAGCACCCGCGTACGGGCAATGCTTGGTGTATTTACCCGATGTATGACTTTGCCCATGCACTGACTGATGCCTTTGAAAATATTACGCATTCACTGTGCACGTTGGAGTTTCAAGATCACCGGCCGCTTTATGAGTGGTGTATTCAACATTGCACGGTGCCCAGTGAGCCAAGACAAATTGAGTTTTCACGCTTAAATTGCAGTTACACTCTAACCAGTAAGCGAAAATTAAAGCAACTGGTAGATAATCAAGTGGTAACGAGTTGGAATGATCCGCGTATGCCAACAATTTCTGGTATGCGTCGTCGCGGTTTCCCAGCAGAGGCTATTCAAGATTTTTGCCGCCAAATCGGTATTTCAAAGCAAGACTCCGTCATTGATATTGGTTTATTAGAGGAGACTGTTCGCAATCACTTAAATAAAACGGCAATAAGAACGTTGGCAGTAACCGATCCAATAAAAGTTGTTATAACGAATATGCCAGATGACTTTGAGCAGAAAATCACAGTGAAAAATCACCCGCAAGATGAATCATTCGGAACGCGTGATATTTTATTAACAAAAGAGATATATATAGAGCGCGACGATTTTATGTTGGATCCGCCGAGTAAATATTTTCGTTTAAAACCGGAGGGTGAGGTTCGCTTGCGTAATGCTTATGTTATTCGTTGTCATGAAGTTATTAAAAATGATCAGGGTGATGTTGTTGAGTTGTATTGTGAATATGATCCAGAGACCTTTGCCGGCAAAAAGCCAGCCGATGGCCGTAAAATAAAAGGCATTATTCATTGGGTTTCTGCATCTAAATCGGTACCTGCGGTTGTGCGTATTTATGATCGCTTATTTAATGAAGAAAATCCGGGCGCAATGGATGATTTTATGCAAGTAATTAATCCTAATTCATTTATTGAAATGACGAATGCACGCATTGAGCCTGACTTAGCAAAAGTGTCGGCTGAAACAGCGGTGCAATTTACTCGAGTCGGGTATTTTTGTGCAGACCAGTTCGATCATTCACCTGAAAAGCCGGTGTTCAATCGCGTAGTAGCATTACGAGATGTGTGGCAGAAAAAAGCTTAAGTTATTTTATATATAAGCCAAATGGCTGCGCCCTCAAAAAAACCGGCTGATTTTTGTTTTCAATAATTTTTCTTGAATTGTTAAATAGTTTTGCTCCCCTCTTTGTTGGTTGATTAAATGACCTTATGAATTCATCGTGGATGATTGGCGAACAAATCATTGGAATAACATAAACAGGTTGTGTCTTAAGGAATAACCATGGGGTAAATCCCTGTGAGGGAAAGGCCTGGTTAGATGGAATGTTTATTTTAATCATATAGTTATGCATTCCCCAAGCGTTCTTTAGTTTTTTTTATACTATAATGCTCAACAGGCACATAGTATTACTTAGGAGCCCTCACATGAATATAAAAACCGGCTGGTCTTGTCTTAAAAAGATAATAGTTGTTATTGCCTCCATTTCCCTTTTAGCTTGTGGCGGCGGATCGGGCGGCGGATCGGGCGGCGGATCGGGTGGCGGATCGGGTGGCGGATCAAAACCTGTGAACCCGCCCCCAGTGAAAAAGCTTAAGATTAATTCTGTTGAAATAGAGCTGCAAAAAGGTGCGCAGCCCATTGGGTCAGTTGGTGTAGCGTTAAGAGTGTCTTTTTTGGATATAAAAGGCAATCCTGCACATGCACCATCAGGTGCGGTGTTGACTTTTTCTTCATCTAAAAATGTTTTAAAGACAAAAAATCTGATGCAGCCAAAAACAGGAAGCTCGAACATGTCAGTAGAGTTGATTAATGTAAATCAAACATGCTCTAAGGAAAAAGATTCCATTAGTATCTCTGTTTCTTACGGTGGAAATTTAATAACGTCAAAAAAGCTGCTCGTTGATGTTAACAGTTTGTTAAAATCCTCAAGCTGTATGCCGCAAGCGCTAAATCTATCAGTTCCACCAGGATCTCCGGATTTTGAGTTTGATCCCAGTTCAAAGGCTTGTTTGGGAATATCTGCTGACAGCAAACATTTTGTGCCGCCAGCCTGTGCACAAAAGCTGAGTGTTACTTCAGATGATTGTCGCATTGGTTCTGCTAGTGAAAAAGGTCTTGATGTTACACTGGGCATAGTTAAGGCTGATAATGGACGTTTTGAAGTCGCTTATGAAAATGGCACGGCCATCATTCTCGGTGCGATGAATTTTTCATGTAAAATCAACGACTCTTTCAACATAGAAGATAGTGATCTTCCAGGTAAATGTACATTGACATTAGAGAAAGGAAAGCTAGGCAGTTCGGGGTGCGGGACTTTTGATTTTAGTGATGGGTCTTCTATATCTGGTGGGTCTGATACAGTTAGTTTTTCTGCAGCAGGTCGAGTTGTTGCCCAGCCCGGGCCAGTTTTTAAAAACATCACGCTTAATTTTCCAGCATCATTTGCGAATGGTGAAAAGAGCCCCTTACTAGTGAATCAGGAATTTTTAAATGATTCAGTCTCTTCTGATTTAGTCTGTGATGCAGGCAAAAAACAGTGTATTTATGATTTGGGGAAGTTAATAAATGAATACACCGATAGCGAGACTTTATCAATCAATCTTAAAGCTGCTCAGGTTAAAGCTACTCCGACTAAATTTAATTCTTTTGGTTCTCCAAGCTGTCAGTTTTATGATAAGGATTCTAGCTCCTTGACAGATATAAAAAATACTAATTGGTGTCTCAGCACCTGCAATATCACAATACAGTACGACAAAAAAAGTAACAGCTTAATGTTTCCAGAAGGTGATAAAATAAACAATTGTTTGTCGATGACGGTTTCACATGATGGGCAAATTTCAGTGCCTGGTTTTGGTATTGTCGGTATTCCTACATACAGTACAAAGACACAAAGCACAGACGAAGGCTTATCCAGGGAAGTGACTTTTAAAAATAGTTGCCAATTCGATGTTTACCCCGGGATTGTTGGCGGGGCTGCTTTATCAGCCTACTTGAATGACAATAAAAAGCCTGTATTAGATTCTGCTGGTAAGCAAATATTTAATAGCCCCGCAGTGCAAACTAGCTATGGGTCAAACGCTCAATGTAATAATGCCATGCCTGGTCTTTACCCTTATCAAAATAAAGATGCTGATGCTTGTGCACCAGGTGCTCGCTGTGTCTTTCGTTCTCCAGGAATTAGTCTGTGCCAGTACAAAGAGCCAAGTGTTGGTCTTGCTGAGGTCCTCGGGTCAGGCCAATCAGTAGAGGTGAGTTTTTCAGGGTATAAATCGCCTCAGGTAATAGATAAATCACTAAACCCATTAATGCACTATGCATCAGGTATCATGTATGACGGTGTGTTTAGTGCAAGAACTCAGTGTGATTCCAATGGAAAAAATTGTAAGGCGGGTAATTGCAATGCAGGAAAAGTAGGGACTGAGTCATGCACATTTGGCTTTGAGGACGGCTCCGCCATTGCTGAGTTTACTTTTAATGAAGCAGGTACCGACTATTATGATGTCAGCCTTATTAATGGTGGTCATGTGCCAATTGCTATGTATCCAACTAATCCCTCAAAAGCTATGGTTTTAACATCATCAAATATACAAAAATATGCTCGTTATGCAAGTTTATTTGATAAAAGAAACTGTAACGACAATGGTTCTAGTTGCAAAGCAAATAACTGGTGTAGTAAGGCGGGTGCTATTCCAGCTGATTATTTTTATCCTGCTACTAAGCCACCGTTGATGGAAGAAAGTTCTTGTTCTTGGGACTTAAGTAATATTCAAAACAGTCCAGCAAGCAAAAAGCTAGATTCTTCAAAATACCTGTATCAAAAAATTAAAATTAATTCAACAAAACCTATTATGCATTGTGGGAAGGGGAAGTCTTCCTGTGAGGTAAGTGGCTCAAGTAGTGAGGTTTGCGGGCTCGACTTAGATTACCTTAGCAGTAATAATCTAATTAAGACGGAGACGAAGCTTGATGAAATTTTGATGTGCGGTACATTTGTTGGATTCAATTCGCCAACAAACTTAGTCACCCATTTTAAATTTGGAGGATCTGGAGAAGCAGCGGTTCATTTATTTGATTTGTTAAGAGGCACTATCGCGAATCCTTCTATTAATGCAGGTGCGGGGGAACTGTCAATTTTTGATCTTTATGATTGTCCGACGCCTCCTGCCAATAATTGTCTAGGTGGGGGTGGTTCTATTACGCAATGTTGCGGCTGTACCAATTGGAGTACTTTTCCACAGCAATTTTTATGTTCTTTTGAGGGGCTGCCTGACTTGAGGAAAGTGTTTGCCAGATCGGATGCCTGTGGAGTAGATAAAAAACAATTCAATAAAGACTGGGCTGGAACCGTAATGAAAGAGATTGCCTATTTTAAAAATGCTTGCCCGTCAGTGTATACTTACCAGTACGACGATGCAACATCAACATTTAATTGTCAAAGTGGTCCAAAGTCGACTGACGAGCCTGAGGGCAGTTATGAGAACAATCTTGGTTATACTATAGAGTTTTGTCCAGGAAACAAGATGTTCGAGCCGATAAGTTCGGGCCAATAAGATAGCTAATCATTGGCGTTATGTTAAATGTTGCGGTTGTGCGCATTTATGATCGCTTATTTAATGAAGAAAATCCGGGCGCAATGGATGATTTTATGCAGGCAATTAATCCTAATTCATTTATTGAAATGACGAATGCACGCATTGAGCCTGACTTAGCAAAAGTGTCGGCTGAAACAGCGGTGCAATTTACTCGAGTCGGGTATTTTTGTGCAGACCAGTCCGATCATTCACCTGAAAAACCGGTGTTCAATCGCGTAGTAGCATTACGAGATGTGTGGCAGAAAAAAGCTTAAGTTTTTTTGAGGGAAATTATCCCCGCTAATTTTTTTAGGTAAAGCGGGGGTGGGTGGCACCATCCATTTGAAGCTTTTATGGATGGCTTGCTATTGGTCTTACACCTTGTGTTTTATTTCCTTCTTTTTTAGTCTAAGTTCTATTAGAGGCATCTGAAAGGGCTTGAGCCGATTCTGTTGTCTTTGTTGCTAATGTTGCATTTTCTGCTGCTATAGGATCAAAAAAGATATGATGTGTCATGTGCTCAAATTTCTTTGTAGCCTGAGATTGTGCTGTTTCTTTCGTGTAAAGATATGAAGAGTCATCCCGGACGTTTCCAAAGTGATCTAAAACCTTTTCTTTTTTAAAGCGTCTTTTGAATTCTTCGTAAAGGTTTAATTTCCTTATGCTTAAGTTGTCGTGTTTTTCAAAAAAGTCTAGTATTTTGCCAGGAATTTCTTTTGGACTGTTCAAAGCACCTTTTGTTACAGTAAGGCTATCCTCTAATGTAGATATGATTTGGACTTCATCCTTTTTTTTAATGAACCCATGTTTTTCTAAAAAAGTAGCAAAATGTACGATGAAGTTTTCATACGAACTGTATCTTTCTGTTATGAAATCTGCTGTTACTATTCGAGGGTTTTTCCTTAAGGCTTGAGTTAAATCTTTACAGCTGCTAATGCTTGTTTTATAGAGACCTTTTAATTCTTTCAATTCTCCAATCTTCTTTTTGCGGTATTTTTCATCCATGGGAAAAAGCATATTTAGCAACATGTCAGATTCTTCTGTTTTACCTTCTTCTAATTGTAAAAAGGGACTGGTAAATTCATTTAAAAGAGAAAGGGGCTTGTTAGTTGAATATTCTGTTGAGTTTGCTAACTCATTAAGAACGCATGATAGATCCGTTTTAATTGATACAATTCCAGGTTTTCTCAAATCCAATGCAAAGGTTTGTGCTGAAACAATGAGCATTCTATATATAGTATCCACTGTTATGTTCGGGTACTCTTCCTTTATTTTGTGAATTTGCTCATTTAGTTCTTTCATTTGTACTGCTTTTTCTGCTGGTTCTGGTGCTGCAAAAAATCCTGCTGCGGCTGACTCTGGGGCGGCTACTGCTACTTCTGCTGCTGCTTCTTTATGATGTAGTGAAAAGGCGACTCTAAATTGATCATGTCCTGGTGTTGGTGTTGCTTCTGCTGCTGCTAGAGCTGTTTCTGCTGCTGCTAGTGCTGCTGCTGGTTCTGCTACTGCTGCTGGTTCTGCCGCTGCTGCTGCTGCTGCTAACAGATTTTCCAGCGATTCGTAGTTTCTTCCGCTATATTCTTCTTCTGCTGGTGTTTGTGCTTCTTTCTCTAGTGGCATTTTTATTCCCCCCCTGGTAGGTATTGTGATTGTTGTTATAGCAAACTGATTAGAATTGAATGCATTATGTCTTATGTCCTGTATTTTTATTATACACCACTAATATTAAGGAAATATTAAATGACAGGTAAAAAGTGCAATTTTTTTTTATTTTAGACTAAGTGTTTGATTTTTATAATTATAATTTTTTAATTAATTGATGATTTTAATGCGGGGCAAAGGGTTTGGTATTGCTTAAAAATACTTTATGTACTTTTAAGTAGGTTATTTAGCATTGGTGTCAGCGCTTTTTCCGGTGACTTTTTGAAATTAGTGATAAGTTTTTCTTTATCTTCTCTGCTGAGCTTTTTGATTTTTCGCTCATAAGATAAGGCGCAGCTTTTGTCCGAAAGTTGCCAGTGAGCTAGTAATTTTTTGGGTGGGAAGCTACGAGTATATCGGCACTTTGTAGTACCACGTTCGTGTTCTTTATAGCGTCGTGATAGATCGGTGGTATAGCCCGTGTAGTAATGGCCATTGCTGCACTCAATGATGTAGACAAAATGACTCATGCTGCCCTTGTTTGGTTTAATTTTAAGTATAATAGCATACCGCCAGGCATTTTTTTAAATACTCTCAGCAATTAATGCGGTGACTTTTGTTCTAATTATCGACCCTTGTGCGTTAAAATCGTAGCCGAAAAAGTTATTAGTAAACACAGTGAATTTATGGTTTTTTTGAACGATTATGCTAGCTCTAGTTATTAATTCTAAAAATTCACTCGTAGGTTGTAGCAAAAGTAGGGCTGAGGTTTTGCTTATTGATTAACCTGGTGTCCGGTGCTTGGTTGATTGTTGAGGGGGACGGTGTATTGATAATTATTATTTTTAGGTGCGCCTGTTGTTTGATTCGAGTTTGGCTGATTCGCGGTTGGCACATCAGCATTTTGTGATGGCATGGTCGTGCTAGGTTGTTGCGGCATTGTGTTGTTGTTTGGCATATTTTGTGAACCCATAGGCTGCGTATTATTCATGTTTTGCTGTGGCGCGGTTGTGCTGGGCTGTTGCGGCATTGTTTTATTGCCAGGCATATTTTGTGAACCCATAGGCTGCGTGTTTTTTATATTTTGTTGAGGCACCATTGTGTTAGGCTGTTGCGGCATTGTGTTGTTGCCTGGCATATTTTGTGAATCCATAGGCTTTGCATTATGAATGTTTTGCTGTGGCATCGTGTTGTTCGAGATGGCGGGTTGTTTTGGGTTGAGAGCTTTGTTATCAGGCTTGCACTGGCATACCGATGTTTTGCCCCATGTTATGGTTCGCCATTGCCCGTCCCAGGTGAAATTTTTAGGGCAAATGTCTGCGCATTTTTGTTGCGCGTCATTATTATCCCAAATGGCTCCAGGCGATGCATAATGATAGCCTGGCTGTGGGTTTTCCCAGCCAAGAGCGTTAGTGGCCGGTTGTGCTGTCTTTTTTGTTTGAGGATTTATTGGCTGCACATTATTGGTATTTTTCATTGTTGTGTTGGGTTTTTCTGCGGAGATCAGCGGTTGCATTTTACTGCTTGATGATTTTGAGGTGCGGTGAATCTTTGCTTTTTTTGCTTGAGGGTGTTTCGCTGGGGAGCTGTTTTTTTTAACCATTTTTTGTGTGACATCAATATCCTGTGGCATAACTTCAATTACCCACGGTTTAAAATGTTGTAAGTTTTCAGATAGTTTTTTTAATGCTTTTCTCGCTTCGGATCGAGAAGCGAAATGTTTTAAAGTAACACGATAAATACTTTTGCCTTTTGATTTATGCTGTAAAATATGCAAATGATCGCGGCTCGAATACAAGCGGTTATAGATGAAGTTGGTAGCATTTTGCATATTATTAGTAGCTAATAATTGAATAGTGTATTGCCCAGCCTTTAATGGTGTTGTTGAAAAAGTGTTTTGTTTTTTTGTATGTTTTTTATCAGCGTGAGCTTTGATAGCATGTTTGTGGTGTGACTTTTGGCTGGTTTTGCTGTTGTAGGAAGAGTTCACAATGGTGTTGTAGCTTTTGCCAGAGAGCAGCGCATTAGAAAAGCCTCTTTGTTCTGTTAAAAGTGTGTTGAGCCAGTGAATGTCCGCAGGGCTTAGTGTGCCGGTGGTGGCTTTAAGTTGAATAATGTTATTTAAATAGTCATAGCGGTCTGATGCATAAGTTTTTTGCGCCTTTGCTAGGTTTGATAAACTTTGCAGTACATCAACCATCGTGCGTGTGCCAACGGCGTAGCCAGACTCAGTGGCTTTGAGTGCTTTTTGATTAGAAAGCACAGCCTGTTTGTCAGCTCTTACTTGGCTTACTCCTGCAATAACCCCGAGGTAATTTTGACGAGCATTTTGCACAGTCTGACGATATTGAAAGTCGGTGGCTGCAACAGCGTTCATATAGTTGTAACGGGCTTGTTGAGTGGTGGTTCCACTTGCAGAAACGCCGCCCTGGTAGAGTGGCAGGTTTAACTCAATTGCTGCCTGTCCTCCTGTTGAATCTTTAACACCAAAGGGATTAAGCCTGGTATGGCTGTTGTGTAGAAAACCAATGCTGCCGCTGGCGCTTAGGGTGGGTAGGTGCAGGCTGCTGCGGGTGCTGCTAATGTTATCCTTGCTGGCTTCTGCAGCAAGCTGCTGGGCCTTTAGTGCATAGTTTTGTTTGACCGCCTTACCTACCCAGGTGTCAATGTTTGTTGGATTAGGGGGTAGTAACGGGATGGTTTTTTTGAGTCCATTTAGTGAGTTATAGGTTTTGCCAGTAATGACTCGCAGCGCCTCAATGCTGTTGTTAAGGGCATTTTGATCGGCAATGGAGAGCGCAACGTTAGCATCATACTGTGATTGAGCATCATACACACCGGTGACAGCAATGATGCCAACTTTATACTGTTGTTCGGCGGTACGAAGGCTCTGTAGTACGGATTTTTTTTCAGCATTGGTGTAGCGAAGTTGGTCGCTGGCTTTTAATACGCTGAAGTAGGCAGATACGGTCCGGGCAATAAGGTCTTGCTCGGCTGCCGTGTAAGTGGCTTGTGCTGCTTGCACAGTTTTGCCAGCAGCGTGTAAGTTAATCCAGCTGGCAAGGTTGAATATTGGTTGTGATACACTTAAAGAATAAGTTTGCGCCCAAAAATTTCCTTTAGAAGGCTGATCCTTTCTAACAGAGGTTTGGTTTAAAACATAAGTATTTTGCAGCTGAGCGCTCGCACCAATTGTCGGTAGTAAGGCCGCACGTGCAATATCAGTGCCTTGACTGGCAGATAAGAAAGTAGCTTCGGCTTGGCGGAAGGTCTGGTCATTTTTAACGGCTTCATTATAAACATCAACCAGGCTGGCCGCTTGTGCTGAGACACTAAAAGAGCAGGCGAGTATGGCAATGGCGCGAGTGATGCGAGAAAATTTATTCAACATAAGTAAGCTATCCTTGGTTTGTTTTAGTGCAGTTTTGACCGAATGTAATTGATTATCCTACAAAAAGCCCATGGTTTGCAATGCGTATTATTGAGATATTTGCTTAAAGGCATGTTTTGCTGCTTGTAGTGTTTGGTCAATGTCACGCAGCTCATGGCTTAGTGAAACAAAAATAGCCTCAAAGGGCGATGGTGGCAGATAAACGCCTTGTTCAAGCATGTGGTGGAAAAACGTTTTATAGCTTTGTAAATTTGTTTGTAGGACTTGTGCGTAACTTTCAATGGCGTTTTTGTCCGTAAAAAACAGGCCAAACATGCCGCAGCAATAATTAATGTGTATAGGGCAGCCTGCTTCATGTGCTGCATCTTGCAGGCCATGGACTAAGGTTTGTGTGCTTTGAGCGAGTCTTTCATAGGCGTGGGGCTTGTTGTTGAGCGCCTGAAGCGTGGCAATGCCCGCGGTCATGGTGATCGGGTTGCCTGAAAGTGTGCCGGCTTGATAGACATCACCGACTGGAGACAGGAGGTCCATTAAGTCGCTGCGACCACCAAAGGCGCCAACAGGTAGGCCGCCACCAACAATTTTACCGAGCATGGTTAAGTCAGGCTGAATGCCATACAAAGCTTGGGCACTGTTTGGATGAACGCGAAAGCCAGTCATCACTTCGTCAAAAATTAAAATAGCGCCAAAATGGTTGCATAAGTCGCGAAGTCCCTGTAAAAATCCAGGTTTTGGCAGTAACAGGTTCATGTTAGCTGCGATCGGCTCAATGATGATGGCGGCGATGTCATCACCAAATTGCTCAAAACATTGGGTATAAGAGTCCAGGTCATTAAATTGGGCCACCAAAGTATCTTCAGCACATTTCTCAGGAACTCCGGGCGAGCTGGGCGCGCTAAAAGTGAGTGAGCCGGAGCCTGCTTGAACCAACATGCTGTCGACATGACCGTGGTAGCCGCCAGCGCATTTGATGATTTTGTTTTTTCCAGTGGCCGCCCGTGCTAAGCGAATTGCACTCATGGCCGCCTCTGTGCCTGAGTTAACCATGCGCACTTTTTCAATTGACGGCACTTTTTCAATGATTAACTTAGCCAGTTCGATCTCTTGCAAACAGGGTGCGCCAAAACTTAAACCGCTGGCAGCGGCTTGCTGCACAGCCGTGATAACGTCAGGGTTAGCATGGCCAAGAATCATTGGGCCCCAAGAGCAGACGTAATCAATATAACGTTTACCATCAACGTCTTGAATGTGACAGCCGCTGGCTGATTCAATAAATCGTGGCGTACCGCCTACCGAACCAAAAGCGCGAACCGGTGAGTTAACACCGCCTGGAATTCGTTGTTGAGCTTCATTAAATAGTTGAGTGGATGATAGTGTTTCTTCAATGCATTCGGTCATGGGGCGCCTTCGTCGGGTAATGGGAATCACCCATAGTCTAGCAGCTGGTTAATTTAGGTCAATATGGTAGACTGCCGTCATGGTGAATTAATTTGATTTGGAGTAACTTATGACAGAACACAAGCGTTATTTATGCCTTTTATGTGGTTTGATTTATGATGAAGAGCAAGGTTGGCCAGAAGATGGCATAGAGCCCGGTACTCGTTGGGAAGATGTGCCAGACGACTGGCTATGCCCTGATTGTGGTGCGATGAAAGATGACTTTGAAATGGTGGAAGTGTAGTTTATTGAAACGGTTTGACGAATGCCAAAATCATGATAGCAATCAGTAGTACTGTAGGTATCTCATTCATAATTCGATAAAATTTATCTTTTTTTGGCTTTTCGTGTTTCAGTTTCTTCAGTACATAACCGCAATATAAGTGAAAAATCCACAGCAGCAAAACACACAATAATTTTAGTTGCATCCAGCGTTGGTCTAAAAAATTAACGTGCTTGATGCTTTCATTTAACGTAATTAAAAAGTGTCCGCTGACTGTGGTGATAATGGCTGAGGGCCATGTAATATAATAGTAGAGCTTAAATTCCATGACGCGAAAACGCTCAATGCCGGGCTTGTCTGATGTAAGGCTATGATAAACATAGAGTCTTGGCAGATAAAACAAGCCTGCAAACCAGCAAACAACCGCCGTGACGTGAAGAGCTATGAGCCATTGAATCATGATGACTACCAAGTGAATTAGGTGAAAGATAAGCCGATTTTAGGCGATTACACCTGATTTGCAAGCTTTTGTAGTCTACGGGTGGTTTGTTAGTCTGGCCTAAGCTGCTATACTGGCGCTCTTTTACTGAATCCAGATGAGATAAGTTTATGACAGAAGACAAGCAGGTGGCAGAGCAAGCTGTCACAAACGATGAGACGATTATTTTCACACTGTCTGCGGCAACAAAAGTGAAGGCGTTAATTGATGAAGAAAAAGATCCCAGCTTAATGCTGCGAGTATATATTAGTGGCGGTGGGTGTTCTGGTTTCCAATATGGATTTACCTTTGATAATGCTGAAAAACCTGATGATCTGGTCACCGAAAAGCATATTGACTCGGTGACAGAAGGTGTGAAGTCCGTTAAGTTGTTAATCGATCCTTTAAGCTTGCAGTATTTACAGGGTGCAACCATTGATTATCGGGAAGATGTTCAAGGGGCGCAGTTTGTCATCCGTAACCCGAATGCCAAAACAACGTGCGGATGCGGTTCGTCTTTTTCTACTTAAAAGGGATTTTGCATGGATGCAAGTTGCCAACTCGTTCCCGAATATTCTCAAGAACAGTACTATGATCGCTTTTCCTCAATACTAGCTACACATGAGTCAGTGAAAGGTTTTAAAGCGCGGGTTAAGGTGTTTTGTGAATTATTTCTGGCAAAGCCATACCTTGCTCCAGCATTGGGTGAGGGACCTGAAGGAGAGATTGATCAACACCCTTTATATCGTGACGATGCTTTTGATTGTGTGAGTTATGTCATAACCGTATTGTCATTAGCCTTGAGTCATTCTATGGATGACTTCATTAAAAACATAATTTTTTTTCAGTATAAAAACTCAAAAATTGACTATATTAATCGGCGTCATTTTATGGAGCTGGATTTTGATCAAGCATTAATACAGAGTGGTATTTTGTCAGATATAACCTCAAGCTTTGTTGATCAACAGGGAAAGCCGATTTGTCAATCGGAGTCTGTTTGCATTGATCAAGCAAGTTGGTTCGCTCAGCATACAGCCAAGAGTTGCCACTGGCTAAAGATAAAAAATAGTGGGTTTGTAGACGATAAAATACAAGCGCTAAATGAAAAAACAAAAAAAATAGCAAAAGAGGTGATCAGCAAAACCTATTTGCCAATAGACAAGCTGCTATCAAATCAAGACCACTTCATGGACTCTTGGCCGGAGTTTAGTTTGGTGGAAATGGTTAGAGTTAATTGGCAGATGCAACCGCAGATTGGCACAGATATGATTATTTCTCACACCGGTTGGGTAATAAAAAAAGATCGGGGCTTAATTTTATATCATGCATCAAGCAAAGGAAAAAAAGTAATTGCTGTGCCACTTATAAAATATTTGAGTACAATTAAGCAAGGAAGTACGCTAAAAGGTTTATCTGTTTGGTCTTGCTTATAGTTTTTTTTAAAGAAAATGCTTTTTAAGTGGTTTTTTATGTTTTTTTTTAATTCTTTAAGAAAGCCTTAATAAATTATGTTTATGAATGTGTTATTGTCATTTCAATTGTTGAACTTTTTTAATAATTAGATTTAATGCGTAGGAGATGTTTTATGCCAAACTCAACTGTAACGGCTCCGTCTGGGCTAGATGGAAATAAAGAATTAGTTAAACGTTCTTCTATAGAAGAGCTCTCTGGGTTAGAGAGTCTTTTTTTGGATGATAAGGTAAGCTTGGGTCGTATCCAAGAAATTAAAAGCCAACTCGAAGGCCTTTCTGCTGCTCAACCCATAAAGAAAGATTGTAAAGAAGTATTGACTCGTTTACTTGCTTTTCATAAAGAGAAAACTGGTCTTGATTGTCCGGGGGTCTGTAATAAAAAAGGAGTAGTTAAAGGCGCGCACTGCAGATTGAAGGAAGGATTTTTGACATCTGTGTCAGGGATGGTTGAATCTATAAGGCGTTTTAAGAGCAACCCTGCAGAACATAATTTCTTTATCCTGAATAAGATCTTTGCAAGGCAGTGGGTGAATGAGGATTTTATGAGATTTTACCATGAGAATTTTTCTAAAAAAGAAGGAAAAGGAAGGCTGGAGTTTTTTGAGTTGGTTCAGGCTGATCCTGTGTCGGAGTCCAGTTCTGCGCTTGAGCCCGAGCCTGCGCCCCAGGAAGTGTCTTCATTGTTAACTGAATCAGCAAGAACAAAATGGGTGGATATTCTTAAAAGGCAGGGTGTGCAATCAATAGAATTGATTCTTGAAGAAGGATTGAAGATAAAAAATGAGTATGATACGGCGCTTTCGTATGTGGACGAACTAAAAGAAGACGCGGATCAATTAAAGCAGGTTTTTTTAGAAAAGCTCCATTTTTTGTTGGAAAAGGTTTTTGAAGAAGAAGAAATAAAAGAATATTTAAAGAGTTCGTGCCCACCTCTGGATTCAGTAAATGAGAAATTATATGCTCTTGCTGAAAGACACCGTGAAAAAATCAGGGCTTTTATAAGGTCTAATGAGTTGTTTTGTATTCTTAAAACAATTAAATCTTTAAAACAACCTGCTTCACTTGATTTGGATCATCATGTTTGTGAAAGCTTGTATCAAGCTTTGTTCGTCGGGGAAGCTGGCGTTTTTAATAGAGTTAAACAGCTTAAAGAAAAAATAACCGGCTTTAAGACTATGGTAGGTGGTTGCTCTTCTTCGCATGTTGCCGTTTATTTGGAGCATAATAATAATGCTTTGTTAAAGTTAAGTGAATTATTGAAATCGGTTGAGGAGGTGTCAAAATCAGCGTTTGATGAATCCCGGGGTGTTTGCAAAAAAGAAGCTCGCGACTCCCCCCCTGCTTGTTCGCCGTCACCACCCGCGGGTGGGTCCTGGCGAGAGACAAAAGAACCGACAACAATTGTTGCTGATTATGGTTGTTATGAAGGTCGGTTGAGTGAATATAGGAAAATCCAATTAGACACGGAAGAAAGCTTGAGAATAAGTTTATCGCGTTTTGTGATCGAAGTTAAGCCTTGCTTGGATAAAGTGGTTGCTTCTGATGAGGCATATTCACCGCCTGCGGGAGGAAGACCTTTGTTTCAAAGAGATGGTGCTGTGGCGCTGGGGACAGCAACTGGTTCAGTTCAGAGTGGGGGGCAACGAGCTTCTGAACATGAAGGAGGAAAGGATTGTTGTTTATTTTCTTTGTGTGGAGAAACTTCTGAATTAGATGAGGGGTCATCTAGTCAGGCGGAAGGTTCTAGGTTTCAGGAGATGCTGCGCTAATAAGACGAATACCAGCATTTTCTAAAAGCTGGCAGAGTGAAATCAGCGGCAGTCCAATAAGTGCGGTGGGGTCATCACCGCGCATCCATTCAAATAATGCAATACCCAGTGCTTCAGCACGAATGCTACCGGCGCATTGATAAGGTTGATCTAGTCGTAAATATTGATCAATGGTGCTGTTAGTGAGTGTTTTAAATTTTACGTGATAATGAACAACGCAGGATTCAAGCTGATTTTTTTGATTATCAATAACGGTTAATCCGGTGTGTGATTGAATGATGTTTCCACTGCAATGCTGTAATTGTTCTACTGCTTTTTCATGAGTCAGGGGCTTACCCAGTATGTGCTTGTCCAAACTAATGAGTTGGTCGCACCCAATAATAACGGCAGAATTATCATGCTGCTCGGCAATTTTTTTAGCTTTTTCTCGACTAAGGCGTATTACGGCATCATCAATGTTTTCATTGGGCTTCAGGCTTTCATCAATATCTGGCGATTGCGTGATAAAGGGGTATTGTAGGCGTGAAAGTAGTGCTTTACGAGCTGGGGAGCTGGAAGCCAAAATAAGCGTGCGCATGATTGTTCTCGTTGGTTAATTTGCTAAAGAATTTAACATGGTTGATTTTTTTATCATAGATCCGCTTGCTTTTTTGGGAAAATAAAACACACCTTGTGTGAAAGAAGCACAGACAAAATAAAGTTGCTTCATGTGGATCAATTGGTGAAACATTAAGGAAAGCTTAAATGAGTTTGTTTTAGGCATGGTAAAGACTATTTAAAGACCATAAATTTTCCTTGGGTAAAGGTTGCGTTCGAAAGAGTTTTTTTTGGCCAATTTTTTATTGCTTTTTTTTATTTTCTTATCAATAATGCACGCTGATTAATTACGTTGTCGTTGTGCGATGTAATGGAATACAGCTGGCCTCGCTTTTTCACAATGAAAGAGTGTCGTCATTACAGGCCAATGAAGGCTAAGCTCATGACATAATCCCCAGTAAAAGAGGTGTGTTTATGAAAAAATTATTCCAGTTAGTGACTTTATTTTCTTTGTTAAGTTTAACGTCTGTGTCAGCTGTTGCATCTTCTGTAAGCTCAGATCATCAGGCAGTTAAGCAGAAATCAGCAAAAATGCTCTATGTCATTAGCTCTCAAGCGGCGAAAGTTGAAAAGAAAAACAATGCTGTTTATTTAGAGTTAAAGAAACCAGCAATCACGTATTTTTCCGACCGGCCTGTTCGAGAGGCAGGAGTAGTTGATTTGAATAATTTTATCCAGTTGTGGGGGCAAGGAGCTAATAGTTTTAAGAGTGATAACCCTAATGCTTATATTGTAGGCTTAAAGACCAGCGTTGAGCCTAAACAAAGCCAGGTAGTCGAATTGTCTCATCCAAAATTTCACAAAGGTGTTCTGTCTTTTCGTGTTCATCAAATAGGCGGTCGTAATACAATTGAAGAGGGTAATATCACTGATGCAACAGTGTTTGTTGATTTGCTCCTTCAGATGTATTGAGTCAAAAAATATTGAGTTAAATGATCGCGATGGGTGAAAACTAAATTATTCCAGGCTTTGTGGCTTGCCTCACACCTTGTCTTTTGTGTTGGCAATCTGGGGCCTTTTTTTCGAAAACAAAAATGAAAAGTCTAAAATGGAGGGATTAAGTATGCGAGAAAGCTTCAAATCAACCGGAATGTCTCAAGAAGACGCTAACATCCTTACTACTGAGATTGGCTTAGAGCAGAAAGGTGCACAATCTATCATGTACGCTGATTTACGCAAGATAGTGTTGAAGGGCCCTGTCGTACCATTGGGTCACACTAATAAGCTTTCTGGCAAGCAGCTGGATATAGCACTTAAGCTTGCTTGGAAAAATTTTTTAGATCTGCCCTTATTAGATTCAGGTGACATAAACTTTGCAATTTCAGGTAATTGGTCTAAGGGAAAAACTGAGGAAGAAAAGAAGGCGTCAGCCAGAAATTTTTATCAAAAGCTTGTTGCTGGTTTAGTCAGTGCAGTTGATGAAAAATTTGATACATCCGAACTGGATAAAAAGAAGAAAACCTTTTGTGATTTTTTAAGAAGAATGAAATGTTTTTCTGTGCCTGGCCCACATGAGTGGGGTGTTCTTAATAAAAAAGATTATGCTGCGTCCGATATTGCTTATCACAGTAAAAGTGCTTTTGAAGGTCTTGATTTGGTCCATGGTCGCTTTCAAGAAGAGGTCGCTATGATAGGGAGCCCTTCTTGTGGTTTTTCATTTGGTGGGGCTGTTGAAAAAAAACTTAAAGAAAGCTTTAAGAGTGGTACCTCTCTGGCGTCTAGGCGAGGTGACGTTGAAGCCAGTGTTCCTAAGGTATTTTTATACGGAGATGCTTTTTTTTTCACGGTAGAACAGAAAGCCTGGGGAATGGTTATTGAGGACGGTTCTGAGCCAGAAGGAGAAAGGGGCGTAGAAGGTAAAACAATTTTATTAATTAGTGCAAATAGTGCACCTGAAGTGATGAAAGTTCTAGCAAAATTAAGCTCAGAGGAGCTTGCCGGTACTACTGTGATGGCTTTGCCGGCACCTGAATTGCTGCGTGGCCCTACAGCCGAAAGCGTTAAAGCTAAACAGCTTACTAATGCTTTAGATGAAGACTCTTTTGAAGAAAAATTTAATTCATCGTTATCTGACAGGAGAAGGTTCACACATAGGATAGGTTTTGGGGACTTTACAATACAGAAAGGTGATAATGAACGCATTAGTTTAAAAGATTGCGTGAGAATATTGAATTTTTCTGGTGGTAAAGAAATCACGCTTTATCATAGAGGTGGCTTGCAGGAAGAGCTCCAGAAGAATATTTGCACAATTACTTGTGCAGGTCAGGGGGCTAGTTATCATGGATCGCAGAATAATGTTGTCCAAAGTTTTGGCGACCAGAATCCATTAATGAGTGCTTTAGCAGAAAACACAGTCAGATTCTTAGAAAAAACAAGTAAAGAAGAAGGGTTTGGGGCAGATATAGATGACATCTCTAAAAGAAATCACAGAACGTCGATGAAAAAACAAGAGGAGCTTAAATTACTAGGGCTTTTAATGACCTTGACAATAAAGCCTATTAGTAATGGCCAACTTCTGGAAGGAGAAAATGAAACGGTTAATAGAGATGAAAGAGAATTTTTGAAATCTCTAAGAGAGTTGTTGTTGCTGAATTACCATTGCGGGGAAAGAGGTGCTTTGTCTGGAGCGAAAGTAGACCTTCTTAAAGTGATTTCGTGGTATTTTGAATCAAGAAAAAAAGGGTTGCTTGTCGACCTTTCTTTGGCTGTTAGGTGCGTTGCTTTACTGCATTACACTATTCTTAACTTCACTCAAGATATTACACCCAAGAGTGTGGGGGGAGCTTTATACATTTTATCGGCGATTGCCCCGACTTTGCTTTTTTTCGCTACTCTTTTCCATAAAAAAGCTAAAGATATCTTATACGGGGCTAATTGGACTTTATCTCTTTGCTTTTTAGTTTTTATTACCGAGAGAAGGTTTTTTCATATAGAAGAAAAATTATCCTCGGATAAAAGTCAGGTTGCTTTTAAAGATTTTAATGCGGGTGTGATTGAGAACCTTATTCGATTTGAGCACCCAGTGGCTACTACATCTTTAGCGGCCTATTTGTTCTCAATAGCGGGTTATTTGGTTTTGGCAAATTTTGTAATGTGTTTTTATCATAAATACTTCAGAGAAAAAAAAATAAATTATATGTTTTCTGTGGTTAAAGGTGTTTTTTCACATGTAATGAGCCTTTCGTCAGTTTATATGTCCTTGTTTTTTATGATGCAATTCGTGGAACACCCAGAATTGATTGGCCTTGATAAAGATGTTTTTGGAAGTAAGGGCGAATCGTTCGCATCAATAATTCAGGAGGCTGTTTTTTTTCTTGTGGCAATATGCCTTCCTTTTGTCAGCGTTGCAAATAGCATGGAATTTAAGGTTGCTTATTCTCAAAAAAATGTTTTGGCGCATAATATCTTGCGGAAAATAACACCGAGCATTCTTAAGCTTCTTCGCTTTTGTTCATTAGGGCTAGGTGTTTTTGTGAGTTTTTTGATAGGTTTTGTGGTTATGCTGCAGATATCTGCAGAAATGGGTAACTATTATTGCGCTTTAGTAGATGGAAATGAAGCAGCTTTGCGCGATATAAGTGGGGAAGGCTGTATTGATTTGATGAGTAAAAGTGATGCAAGCCAAGTGAGTTATTTTTGTAAAGTGGTTTTTCCAGCCCTCGCTGTAGCTTTCAATTATGCCTTTTATGGCTTTCAGCAAAGCTCACGGATAGAGGATGTTGCTTGGGGTGTATTCCTATTTAGGTTGCTAGAAATTATCTCGCTAGAAATTATCTCGCCCGAAGAGAACGCTTCTGAGGGGGCGCGCTTTTTCTATACCCCTACGAAGAAGCTGGTGGCGGGCGAGGGTAATGATCTGCCTTCGCCAGTAAAAACTTCGCCAGTAAGAGTTTTATTTCCTAGTAAAGAAGAGAAAGATACTAGCCGTAGGCCTCCAGTTAAACCGGCAGGAGATGGCTGTGTAGATTTTCTTGCGAGTATAGAGCCATTGGCCTAAAAAAATCAATATGCCATGTAATGACTAGTAAGGCTTAATGGGTTGTTTTAATTTGGATGAAAAATCTAATCTCCGCTTTGGTGATAATTTTTTACATTTTTTTCATCTCTTAAGATTTCCTTAATATTTGTCGTGTATACTGGGTGAGAATTAAATTTAATCAAGTTTTATATCACGAGGAGAATATTAATGAAAAAACAATTACTTAGCAGTTTAGTTTTGGTGGGTTTAGGTATGCTATCAACCCTTGCTGTTGCTGGGCAAAATACGAAGCCTGCTGTTTCTGCTGTCAAAGAGACACGGCAAACAAAAATGCTTTATGTGCTTAGTGCGGAAAAAGCAAATGTTGAGGAAAAGGCAGGCCAAGCCTACTTGATGTTGCAAAAACCAGAAATCACGTATTTTGCAGATCGTCCAGTTAGAGAGGCTGGTGTTGTCACATTGAAAAAATTCCAGAATATTTGGGTCAAGGGTCGAAATAGTTTTGCAAAAGATTCACCAAATGCTTATGTTGTTGGTCTCAACACCAGTGTTGATCCGAAAGATAGCCAGGTGGTTCAGTTGGGCGCCCTGTCAGTTCATAATGGCACGTTAATTTTCAAAATTGAGCAATTAAATTATCCCCACACAATTCAAGCGGGTGATTTAGGTCAAGTGACGGTTTTTGTTGATAGTTTTAAGTCAATTGTTAGAGGGATTTTTGCTAATACTGGTGGTGGTGTGCCAGCACCGTAATATTCAGTAGTCAGGCTTTATACAGAAGAATACAACAACAATAGAGAATAGAAATATGCCAACTCAAGATAGCCTCGGTCTAGAAGATTCCTTGCTACCTGCTACTGATGATTTTGCAGGGAAAAAAGATTTTGAAGAAAAAAAAACATCTGGTCTTGGCCAGTTGTTTCAGGAAATTTCAATTGATCAATCTTTAGGTATTATCACCCGTGGTTGCAGTGAAGCAAGTCAAGGACAGCGTGCTTTGGTTGCATCTATGTCTGCTCAGTTTCGCCAATGGATGATCCAAAAAGATCATCCATTTTATAAACTAACAGAAAGCATGAAGCGTCATTTTGACAAGGACTCAACAGTCTTATACTCATCCCAATATTCTAATTTCAAGCAAGATCTTGAAAGTGTTGCGGGCTTTTTTATCATCGACAGGGGCGACTCTATATACGAAAGCCGGCTGGGCTTCACGCCAAAGCAATCAGCAAAAAATTATTGGAATATCGTTAAGCAATCTGTTGAAGGCGCGTTGATAGTAGCGTGGAGTGAGGCTGGCTTTAACGGGAACGGGCTTCCAAAATACGCTGAGTATTTTAATAAAATATCAGATCACTTTTATGGAAACATTAGAGCATGTTTCGTTGCGGGCAATCATGAGGCTGGAGCCAGCGATAAGGGAGATTATGATGCTCATAAGCTAGTTAAGAACCTACGGGCCTATAAAAGCGAAGCCCCAAATGAAATCCATCTTGTGAACAGCGTTTTGAGAATAAATGTCAAGAGTACTCCTGAAAAGCAAAGCACAGACAGTCTAGCTGAAACCTTGTCTCGAGAATCTGAACCTGAGGAGAAGGCTCGACTAAGTATTCGCAAAGAAGGAGTAATCGCAATGATCTTGGTGATTGATTCAAATCGCTCAGACGGGCATTTTCAGAAAACGCTGACAAAAGCATTTCATGAATGTAACGAAGATGGTGCTAGTGCGCCAATAATTATTCATTCACATCATGGCTTAGGGCCAGTATCACTAGGTTTCCAAAAAAACAAAAGTGATGAGACATATTATTCAGGAGCAAACGGGATACATGATGAGAGGGCAAGCAACGCCTTTACTCTAGCGCTGGAGAATTCCGGGTTAGATAAAAGCACACGGCTTTTGTTCGTGAACTCGCACGTTCATCGGTCATTTCCGCCGGTTAAAGCAACGATTAAAACGACAGGAGAAGAAAAATATAATGTGGTGCAAATGGCAGCAAGTGCTGCTGTTTGTGAGGCAGGCAGGGAGTTTTCTCTTGCTGAAGTTGGACACTTCTTTGATGAATCCGGAAGTTTGATTAACCGCTTTTCTTTGCCTTTGCGAGGAGATGATAGACCTGAAGATTGGTTGGTTATGTACTTTGATGAAAAGGGTGAGCTAAAAAGCGTCCATAACAAGCATCTTTTATCCGTTTTTTTTAAAGGCTTTGCTAAGGAAAAAATTGAGGAAAGGATTGATGCATTTGTTATAAAGTTAATTGAGCAATTGTATGACAATATTGCACCCTTTGGAGGAGAGCTAGCGAAGAACTTTCATTCAGTAAATAGATTCAGCCCCTTTGGCGCTAATTCTGAGCCTGAGCCAAATAGTTATATGTCTTTCGAGGTGGTTGGAAGTGTCGATGCTAATCGTGACAAAGAGAGCATTTTCAATGAAAAAATAACAGCGGATGAATTACTGGAAAAATCTACCATGGTGTCTTTTGGTTCCAGTGCCTCCATAAGTAACAGTAAGTATTATCAAGTAGAGAACGTAATGAGATCCGCTTTTATGTTGCAACATTTTCGCAATATAATGGGGATGCTAGACATTGGTTTTCAGCAGGTTGAAAAAAAATCAGCGCAAAGTAAAAGAATAGGTTTTTTGCAAGCGGCGCTGGCTTCTGGAAATATGAAAAAAATAAATCCAGTAATAAATTTTTTGCTTTTCTTGTTTGACTATCCATTTTGGCAATCATTTGTAAAATTGTCAGTGGCAGATCAGGTGGCAGTGATCACGCCACAAATGATGCTTAGTGCTTCTTTCTTTGCTAGCTGGGTGGATGAGGTAGGAAGGCAGCACGGACATAATAAGGCGAAAGACTATTTCTTTGTTTCTTTAGCTCTTTCCGCTGTGTTGTCACAGGTATGTAAATCAGCTGCTTTTAGGGGTCGAGCAAAGCGGTTGAAATTTACTTTAGGTTTTGTCAGTTCATGTCTTTTGCAGTTATTAGCTCTTCCTTCACCTTTTTTGTCTTATTTTATAACATTGAATAATATTAGTGGCTCCAGTAATTTTGGGTTTCTTCGTGATAGTTTTGAGCGGAGGATGGACCAAATTATCAGTGGTGAGATGCAAGGCCGGAGCTCTAGTAGGTTTAATGACTTTATTTGTCGTCTCTTAGGATCATCCAGTGCGATTTTTCATAATTCAACAGCGATGTTTTTAGCAACGGTTTCATTTTTATTTGTTTATGGTACTGAATTTATGCGAAACATATTTTCAGAGATCTTGCCATCAAATAACACTCTCAGTAATTATTCAGGGCCAGCCAATCAAACTATTGCAGACGATAGCAATGATGATCAATTTATATTTCCTCTAATTTTGGCCACAGTGGCTGCAATTTTTTTTGTTCCAGGAGAGCTTACAAAACGCTTGGTTCCTTCCAGTGCTGTATGGAAAGTTGGCGCTCAAATAAATAAAATAAAACAGTATGTTAATTATGGTGGCTTTGGTGCGGCCCTTATTCTTCGTCAGCTCTATATTGGTTGGCGATTTTATGCTTACTTACACAGCGGGAAATACAATGAAGATGAGAAAATCATAGCTGCTGCAAGTGCTGTGGCGGTTTTTGGCCTTCAGGCGTGGCTTAATTGCAAGTCAGAAAAAAAACCTCATGAAAAAGAGAGCCGTCACTGTGTTGTTCCGCTTGCTGAGGCTTTCTCCGCGCCTATATTGTACGCACGAGATTTGTCGAATCTTACAGTTTTTTGTCATTTGCTCGGTGGGTATGTGAACTGCTTAAGCAATAGCAATAGCAATAGCGATTTAGAAAGTTCGCTTTACTTTGCACCTCCTTTTGTTGCGCTCTGTGTTGTGCTTAATTCATCTGCCACAGATGATTTGCTAAAAAAACATGGAATGAAAAGAAGTATTGTTAAAACTATCTCTTCAATGATGCTTGCTCTTGCTGATGCAATTTTTGGCGTTGGCATAGATGCTGCTATGTCACTTAATTTTTCACTTTGGGTCTTTGGTAAAATTTTTAGTCTTTCTAGTGGATA